>JBFWOK010000059.1:0-34343 GCA_050250555.1 Limisphaerales bacterium | reverse complement strand
CACGAACGTCTCCAACCGGCCCGAAGGCTCGAACACCTTCACCCGCGGAAGACCCTTTTCGGCCGTCACCACGCGCCCGTCAGCCAGCAGGTCCACGGCGATCGGATTGCAGCAGCCACAAAAGGCATCCACTCCAACGCCGGCGCGGCCCCAGCTCTGCACCAGGTCGCCATCCTGGGTGTACACTTCCACCCGGTGCCTCCCGGGATTGGTGATCCGAAGCAGGCCGTCCGCGCCGAGTTCCACATCGAGACACGGACTTGGAAGCACCAGCCCCGGTATCCCCCGGTCCGGTTGCCTCTCTCCCAAGCGAAGGTCAATTCGCCCTTCCCAATCGCAGCGGTACACAACCCGGTTGCCCGAATCCGCCACGAACACGCGGTCTTCCGACAACGCGAGACCCGTCACAAACGGTCTTCCTCCCAGAACCGGCCATTGCGCCGAAAGCCTCCCGTCCCCGTCATAGATTTCCGCGCGATCCCTCAATCCCACGACCCGCCGCCCATCGGATGCCACCGCGACACACCGCGCCACATCGCCCGTCCCGAATCCGCCGGTCCGCGTCCCGCGGTCGTCGAAGATCACCACACTCCGACCCGCCACCAGCACGAGGGTCCGCGGACCCGCCCACGTCAAACGGCGCAAGCCCCGCTCGTCCACCCTGAATCCTCCGGCGCGCTCGTAGCCGATCAGCGCCGGATCCACCCGGCGCAGCCGATCGACATCGTATCGCCAGGGATTGCTATTGTCCGCGAGGGACGATCCCGCGTGCGCCCATCCCTCACCCGCGCCAACGGCTCCCAGCGCGGTGGCCGCCGTACCTTCAAGGAACCGCCGTCGCGTCACGCCGCTCGAATTCGCCATCGATGCCTTCATGGAACCTCCGATCCGCGCGTTTCTTCGTGTCGCCATGCCTCCGCCTTCGGCAAGCCGCACCCCTCCAGGAAGACGGGACACGACCCGCAGGGGGACGCCGGCCAACACCGGCCCACCACGCTCCGCCGCGAGACCCAGAGCGTTCCTCCCGCAACCACTCCCGCGACGGTCCAACGCGCGCCCGTTCTGAGGAACTCGCGTCGAGCCAGATCCGGCCTGGAATGTTCGTGGGTCATGGACGTTTGAAGAACCCGCCAGCCGGCGACCGGCCCGTGTACCGGATTCAAACCCTGGGACCCAGGCCTTCCGGAAGACCGGAACTGGGTCACCGGCTGTACCTTGAAGCCTTCCCCGTCCGTTCCGCCGTCGGCTAAGCGTTTCTGGCCAAACCCTGGCCGTTTCTTGCCGTTCGGTTCACTTCGAAAGGTCGAGACACACCAACCGCGTCATGTCCCGCGCGAGCAATCGCCCTCCCGCGATCGCAAGCGGCGCCCAGGCTTCGTGCCCGTCGATCACCACGGCTTCGGCGTGGGGATGGTAGGCCGTCGGTGTCGCTTCGATCGCGGCCAATCGCCCGGAGTCGCTGAGCGCCAAAATCATCCCGTCCGCCATCAGGAACGGTCCCAAACCGAAACTCCCCTCCGTGCCGCTCGTCCAGGCAACGGTCCCGTCGAGCCCAAGACACACGAAACAACCGTCCGCGCGGACTCCGTAAAGGTGATCGCCCCGCCAAACGGGGGAATGCTGGGTGGCTCCAAAGACGGAAGCCTTCAATCGCCACACCGGGCTGGCCTCAATTCGGCCATCCTCAGTTTTGGAGAACTGAAGAAGCAGGCTTCCGGCATTGTAACCGCCCGTCAGGAAGACCCGCCCGCCGTCCAACACCACCGGCGTGGGCACGGCGGCAATGTTGATCTTCCAGTCGGTCGTCTCCCAGGCGAGCGACCCGTCACGAGCGTCCACCACGACCAACCCGCCGCTCGCCGGATAGAGGTACCAGGCCCCACCGTCCCACTCCATCCGGGCCACCGACGCATGGGTCATCTTCCAACCTCGCGGATTCGGCGTCCTCCAAAGCACCTTCCCGCTCGTCAACTCGACCCCCATGAGCAACGCGTCCGGTCCGCCCGGAGCCAGCACCACAACCCCGCCGTCCACCCGCGGACATTGCCCCGTGTACCACGGCGGAACCGTCGTCCCGAAGTCCCGGGCCAGATCGAGTCCCCACGCGAACGCCCCTGAAGTCGCGTCCACCGCGACGACATGGCACTTCGGGCCCATCGCCACCACCCGGCCTCCCGCCACGTTCGGAACCGTCCGCGTCAACCCGTGGTTCCGCTTCACGGATACCGGATACGAATACCGCCAGATCTCGCCGCCATCCTCGAACGACAGGCATCGCAACGCGTCCCTTTGCCGTTCCCTGTCGTAGTCCATCAGGTAGACCCGCCCGCGATCCACAACCGCCCCGGCGTATCCCTCGCCCACCTCGACCGACCAGAGCCGCCGGGGACCGCCCGCCGGCCACTCCCGCGCCAGCGACACGGATTCGCGGCTGATTCCGTCGGATGTGGAACCACGGAATCCAGGCCATGACCCCGATTGTTCCGAGGGTCGACCCGATCCGGGCGTAAGAGTTCCGCGGGCGAACACATCGTCGCCCCCTTCCACCCCTCCTTCCGCGGCCGGCCGATCACGGCCCGGAAGACGCAAGTCCACCGGCGTTCGCACCGGCGCGAAAATCCACGCCCCCAGCAGCCCCACCAGGGAAACCGTGGCGAGCCACGGGAGAATTCGCTCAGCGCGATTCCCCATCCCACCCCAAGCCGAGCCCCGCGATGCCGGTAGCCCTTCGAGCATGTCGACGATAACCCTCCTCCACCCCGCGAGTCATTGACTCACCCAATCGAGCCAATTCCACAACCTTCCTTGGCCCGGAGGATCGACCTCCCCAACCACCCCCACCCGCCCCTGATCTCCGGATAGGGGCGCCTGGGAGAAAGCGATCCCACCACGAAGGCACGAAGGACACGAGGAAAGCATGATTCATTCCGGCATCGGCAATCCGCTACAGGTCAATCCCGATCAGGGACTCGCTTCCGCCTCTCCCTTCGTGCTCTTCGTGCGCTTCGTGCTCTTCGTGGTTTCTTACGCGGGGTTTTGGGACCCGCCCCGCTCCCTTGCCCTTGCGGCGCCGCTCGTCTTAACTGCCGACCTCACCACGATGCCGCTTTCCCGACGCCGCTTCACCCGCCAACTGCTCGCCGCCAGCGCCGCGGCCCTCGCTTCATCCCCACGCGCCCGCTCCGCGGCCAGTCCTTCCGCCAGCGCGGATCGCGCCCCGGCGGTGCTTTCCCTTTCCGGTGACCGGCCCACCCTTCCCGATGGCATCGCCAGCGGCGACGTCACCCACGATTCCGCCGTCATCTGGAGCCGCGCCGATCGCCCAGCCCGGATGATCGTCGAGTGGTCGCTCTCGGAGGAGTTCACCGACGTCCATCGCGTGGTCGGGCCGGTCGCGGATGCCGCCGACGAATACGCGACGCATCTTCGACTCCGTCGACTCCCGCCCGGCCGGCGCATCCACTACCGGGTCTCGTACGAGGGGCGCGGTGGTCCCGGGGAGGCCGGTCCCGCGACCGGGGGTGAATTGCTCACGGCATCCCGCGATCCGGCGGATGTCTTCTTCGCGTGGGGCGGCGACACCTGTGGGCAGGGCTATGGGATCGACGAACGCCACGGGGGCCTTCTCACCTACGATTCGATCCGGCGGCTTCGACCGGATTTTTTCGTGCACTCCGGCGACCTGATCTACGCCGACAATCCGATTCCGCCGGAAATCAAACTTCCCGACGGCACCGTCTGGAGGAACCTCGTCACCGAAGGGAAGAGCAAGGTGGCCGAGACGCTGGCGGAATTCCGCGCGAACTATCGGTACAACTTCCTCGACCGCCATGTCCGCGCATTTCAGGCGGCGATCCCGGTCTTCGCCCAATGGGACGATCACGAGGTTCGCAACAACTGGTACCCCGGACAGAAGCTGGACGAGGACGACCGGTACACGGTGAAGGACGTCGACCTCCTGGCGGCGCGGGCACGGCGGGCTTTCTTCGAAAACAACCCCGTGACCCCCTCCACCGAGGGGCGCATCTTCCGCCAGGTTTCCCGCGGACCCCTTTGCGACCTGTTCTTCCTCGACCTTCGCAGCTATCGCGCCGCGAACTCCCTGAATCGCCAACCCCGGCCCGGTCCGGACACGGCCTTCCTGGGCGAGGACCAGATCCGGTGGTTCGAGTCGGCGATCCGTCGAAGTCGCGCGCTCTGGAAGGTGGTCTGTTGCGACATGCCGTTGGGTCTGGCCGTGGGCGATTCGGGCGGGCGCTGGGAAGCGGGTTCCAACGGCGACGACGGTCCCCCCTTGGGGCGCGAGTTCGAGATCGCCCGGCTCCTCCGAGCCCTCCGTGAACACAAGGTCCACAACGTCATCTGGCTGACCGCCGACGTGCACTACGCCGCGGCGCACTACTACGACCCGACTCGCGCCGCCTACGGCGAATTCCTGCCGTTCTGGGAGTTCGTCAGCGGACCCCTCCACGCCGGCACCTTCGGACCCGCGGGTCTCGATCGGACCTTCGGCCCCTCGGTCGCGTGGCAAAGCCGCGCCTCGGGAGCGATTCAGAACGCGCCGCCGTCCGCCAACGAACAGTTCTTCGGCACCGTCCGGATTCATGCCCGCACCGGCGTCGCCAGCGTCGACCAGTACAACCGCGTGGGTCGGAAACTCTGGGGCATCGAACTGCCCCCCGCTCCCGCCGGAGCCTGAGCGCGCTTTCGATCGAATCCGCAAAACCATGACCGCCCCCATCCCCCCGCCCGTCTTCGATCCCCAGGTCAACGGGTATGCCGGCGTCGATTTTCAGTCGGACCCCGTCACCCCCGAGCGGCTTCGCATGGCGACCCAGGGCTGGCGCCGGGACGGAGGCGACCAGTTCCTGCTCACGCTGGTCACCGATCATTGGCCCACCCTCGTCGCCCGATTGCGGGCGCTCCGGGATGTCGTGGTCGGACGTCCCGACATCCGGGATGTCATCCCGGGGTGGCACATCGAGGGCCCCTTCCTGTCCGATCAGCCCGGGTTTCACGGCGCCCATGAACCCGCCCACATGCTCGATCCCACGCCGGAGCATTTCCGCGAGCTTCGCGACGCCGTCGGCGCGGACCCGCTTCTCGTGACGCTCGCGCCGGAACGCCGTGGCGCCACGGACGCCATCGCGGAGGCTCGCAAACTTGGAATCACCGTCAGCCTGGGTCACACCAACGCTTCCACCGCCCAGATCCGCGAGGCGGTCGCCGCCGGCGCGACGGGTTTCACCCACCTCGGAAATGCCTGCCCCCAGCAACTCGACCGCCACGACAACATCCTCTGGCGTGTCGCCGACATCCCGGAACTGACCGTCGGTCTCATCGCCGACGGCCTCCACGTTTCACCCTTGCTCTTCCGCCTGCTGCACCGGGTCCTTCCTCCCGACCGGATCTACTACACCACCGACGCCATGGCCGCCGCCGGAGCGCCTCCGGGAGACTACGATCTCGGGCGCCTGCGCCTGCGCGTCGGGCCGGACCGAATTGTCCGCCAACCGGGCCGATCCAACTTCGCAGGGTCGGCCCTGATGCCCGGCGAGATCCTTGGACGGGCCTCCGAAATGCTCGGTCAACCGATCGAAGCCGTGGCGTCGGCCGTCTTTGAGAACCCGCGACGCTGGCTTGGAATGCCTTCCCGCGAATTCATCAGCCCGCCTACACCACGGCTCGCAATCGCACCGGACTCTCCGTCGCGCCCAGGATGATCCAGTTCTCGCCCGGCTTGAGGGCGGCCTTCATTCGCGGGCTGGCTTCGCCGATCGCGATGCCGTTCACAATCGTCCCCAGCTTGCTCCCGCGATCCACGACAACGAATCCCCCCGAGGTCCGTTCGATCGCGCAATGGTGCCGCGACACCTGGAACGGCGCCTCGTCGTCCAACGCCAGGTCGTTCGCCTCGAAAACACTCGCGACACCCGAAGGCGAGCGTCGGCCAATCCGGAACGGAAACGTGTTGATGCGAACCTCGAAATTTTGTCCGTCGCGACGTCCGAAGAGGCTGATTCCACCGCCCGGATCACCGAGGCTCGCCGCCTCGAATTCGCGTTCCGAATCGGCGCCCGTCCCGAGCTCCTCGGTAAGGACCACGTTGTTCCGAAGCGCCTGGCGAAGCCGCACTCCCATCCCGCGCAATCGCTCAAACAGCGTCCCCAGATACGCCTTCAACCGTTCCGGATCCTTGAGAACCACATCCATGAAGTTCTCTTCCGTGATCACTTCGACCACGGTCGCCGTCAGCGCCCGCGCCGAAGCCGCCCGCGGCTTGTCCTCGATCATGGCCATTTCCCCAAGGATTTCGCCCGGGTAGAGGATCCCGAGGTTCGTCGTCTTCACACCTTCCGTCAGCGTGATCTCCACGTGTCCCGAAACGATCCGGTAAGCCTCCCTTCCCGCCTCGCCCTCGCGAAATAAAACCTCCCCGCGCTCGAAGTGCTTGAGCTCCATGACGGGGAAGAACTTCCGATTCCCGCCCGCCGCGGTCAAGCTGCGCGCCGCCAGCCGCCCCCACCCCCACCTCATTCCCTCGCCAACGCTCGCCAAATACATCGGCCTCGGACACCTTCGCGGAGTTCTCCCTCCGCCATGAAACCGCATTCCCATTCCGGACGGCTCCCGCTCCCGCTGCTGCTGGTCCTCGGAATCCAACTGATTTCCAGCCCCGCCCTCCACGCCCAGGACGCTGAATCCGCGACGGTTCCCGTCGACTGGACCATCGAGGAGACCGAGGGCCGGAAACCGGTGCCCTGCCGAATTCACCTCGCCGATTCCTCCGGCAAACCCGTCCGCCCCGCCGGATTCCCATTCTGGAACGACCACTTCGTCTGTGACGGCCACGCCGCCTTCCCACTCCCCGCCGGCCGGTACACGTTCGCCATCGAACGCGGCCCCGAATACGACGGAGTCCAGGGTTCGTTCCAGGTGGACGCCAATTCCCCGCTCACCCTTCGCCACACCCTTCGCCGAATCACACGCATCACCGAGGAAGGCTGGTGGTCCGGCGACCTCCACGTCCATCGTCCGCTCCCGGATATCGAACTCCTCCTCCCAGCCGAAGACCTCCACGTCGCCCCGGTCATCACCTGGTGGAACAGCCGCGGTCCCTGGGCGTCCCAGCCCGTCCCGACCGAGCCCTGGATCCGAATGGAGGACGGACCGCGCTTTTACGCCCCCCTGGCGGGTGAGGACGAACGCGGCGGCGGCGCCCTCCTCTACTTCGGATTGCCCCAACCGCTGCCCCTCGACCGCCTCGCGCGGGAGCACCCCCACTCCGCGACCTTCCTCCATCAGGCGAAAGCCACGCCCGGGACGTGGGTCGACATCGAAAAGCCGTTTTGGTGGGACACCCCGGTCTGGCTGGCAACCGGCCTCGCCGATTCCGTCGGAATCGCCCACAACCATCTCCATCGCGGCGGAACCCTCGACAACGAAGCCTGGGGACGACCGCGCGATCGTGAGCAATATCCCCCGCCCTGGGGCAACGGTCTCTACACCCAAGACCTCTACTACCGCATCCTCAACGCCGGTCTTCGCCTTCCCCCGAGCGCCGGAAGCGCCAGCGGTGTCCTTCCCAATCCCGTCGGGTACAACCGCGCCTGGGTTCACATCGAGGGCGAATTGACCTGGTCCAAGTGGTGGGAAGGCCTGCGCGCCGGACGCGTCTTCGTCAGCAACGGCCCCCTCCTCCGCGCCCGCGCCAACGGGGAGCTTCCCGGCCACACCTTCCAGAGCGACGGCCCATTCACGGTCGTCCTCGACGCGAAGATCGACTCCAGGGAACCCATCCGCACCGTCGAACTCGTCCGGGACGGTCGCGTCGAAACCGTCACCCTCCCCGCCACCCTCCGAATCGACAAAAGTGGGTGGCTCCTCGTCCGCGCCATCGCCGATGTCACCCACACCCTTCGCTTCGCCTCCACCGGACCCTGGTATGTCGAAATCGACCGAAAGCCCGCGCGCCCCGACCCGGACTCGGTCGCGTTTTTCCAGTCGTGGCTGAGCGAACGCCACGCCCGGATCAACCAATCCCTCACCAATGCCGCCGAGCGCGCCGAAGCCCTGAAACCCGTCGAAGCCGCGAAGGTCTTCTGGGCCGCTCAAGCCGCCCGCGCAACCGTCGAACCCACGGTCACAGGCCGAATCATCGACGCCACCACCCGGGAGCCCATCCCGGCGCGGATCTACATTCAGCACGAGGACGGTCGCTGGTTCTTCCCGGAGTCCGCCGATCCCGCCGGTTCCGCGATCCGGTACGAGAAACGGAACTGGATCAACACGAACTCCGTCGAGTTCCACACCACGCTCTCCGCCCATCCGTTCCGCGTCGCCCTTCCGCCAGGCCGGTACCGCGCAACGGTCGAACGCGGCAAAGAATACCGCCCCCTGGTTCAACCGTTCGAAGTCACGCCGCAAAACCCGCCCGTATCCCTCGTCCTGCCCGTGGAACGCTGGGTGAACATGGTGGCCAGGAACTGGTTCTCGGGCGACACCCACGTCCACCGGTCGGAATCCGAACTTCCCAATCTTCTCCTCGCCGAGGATCTCAATGTCGCGTTTCCCCTTTCGCAATGGGTCACCCAGGCGTTTCAACCCCCGACCCGCGGCGACAAAAACGCTTCGCCGCCGTCCGAGGGCCGATGCGTGAACGTCGACCCGACCCACGCCTTCTGGAATCTCAACACCGAGTACGAAATCTTCACGATCGGCGGACGACCTCACACGCTCGGAGCGGTCTTCGTGCTCGGACACACGTCGTCCCTCACGCAAGGCGCCCCGCCCGTGTCCCACATCGCGCGCCACGCCCGCCGCGAAGGCGCCCTGCTCGACCTCGACAAACACAACTGGCCCTGGTCCATGGCCCTCATCCCCGTCCTCGGTGTCGACCTCTTCGAATTGGCGAACAACCACAACTGGCGAACCGGGTTCGCGTTCACCGACTGGGCCACTCCCGCCCCCGCCTGGATGCAGCTTCCAGACGCCGCCCGCGGCGGGGAAAGGAACTGGACCGAGTACTCGCTCCGCGCCTACTACGCGCTCCTGGATTGCGGATTCCGGCTCCGTCCCTCCGCCGGAACCGCCAACGGCGTCCACCCGGTTCCCCTCGGTTTCAGCCGCGTCTACGTCCACCTCCCCGAAGGCTTCTCCTATCCGGCCTGGCTCGAAGGCCTGCGAACCGGGAACACTTTCGTCACGACCGGACCCATGCTGCTCGTGAATCAAACCGCGAACAGTGTCTCGGGCGTCGTGCTCTCCGAGACGCCCGTGAAGGAGGTCGAAATCATCGCCAACGGTGACGTCGTCCATCGCGTCCCCCTCAATCCCACCCGTAACAACGAAGGCGCCTGGGAAGCGCGCTTCGTCCAACCCCTCGCCATCGAAGGCACCCGCTGGGTCGCCACCCGATGCTGGGAGGAGAACCCTTCCGGCCGTCATCGATTCGCCCATTCCGCGCCGGCCTGGACCATCGATCCCGCGCGCCCCCTCCGTCCTCGACTTCGCGAAGTGGAGTTTCTCGTCCAAAGCGTCCGCGACGAACTCACCCGATCCCGTCCCCTCCTCCCACCCGAGGCGGTCGAGGAGTACGAATCCGCCCTCCAAACCTACGAAGCCGTCCGCAAAAACGCCCTCCGGGATCCCTGACTCCGATTCCCAATCCCTCCCTGTCGCGCCGGCTCCCAACTCCATCCGCCTGACCGAAAGCCCGACCGTCAGCGCGGCAATCGGTAAAACGCCAACAGTCCGATCGTCGCCACCGGCTGATGGCCGCGAGTCCAGTAGGCCCGATTGCCCACCCTCTCGAAATGCGTCGCCCCGCCCGAATGACCGGGAAGCGTCTCGGGCCGGTTGTACATGCGCCGGGCAATCGCCACGCTCGCCTTGAAGTCCGGGTGGCCGCTAAACCGTCGGATGAGCTTCTCCGGCGTGGTGCGATTGAGGCAGGTGAACTGCCGTGGCTTCAGAACCACCGCGAGCGGACTCAACCCCGACTGGTCCGCCCGGAGCCGGACCACCTCGGCGACCGCGATCATCGCCTTCTCGCCTTCGCCCCACGCCTCCGCCATCAACACCGCGGCGACCACCTGTTGGCCGTAGGTACCCGGCACCGCCTCCTCGGCTTCGACCCGACGGGCGGGCAAAAGCAGGGATGCGACGACGGCGGCGAGGTAAAAGTGTCGGATCATCAGAGAGTTTGTACGACGCAACCCACTGGAAGCGAAGAGCCTGCGGCATCCACCAACCTCCCACCCCATGGACCCGTGTCTTCGGGAACCACACCCTCCCCGGCCGAATCAAGCGGGCGGGAAACTACTGAATGGGACGAGTAATGCAATCGGTATTTCCGAAAATCTTCGAACCAATCCCTATCCCATCCGGCCCCTCTCTACCGCGCGGGATCCTCCCGAATCCGGTACCAACGAGGACCCGCCGTCGCACCCGCCGTGTCGATGCCCACCGTCTCGGACGCCGTCGTCGCCCGACGTGGGTAGCCCGCCAATCCCGCCGATTCAAACCGCCCCGGCAGACCCGTCGCCACTTCAACGTCGTACACGCGCCCGACCGTGGCGCGCCAAGCCAACCAGATCCGTCCCGCAACGCGCTTCACCTTCAACTCAAGACCCGTCCCCGGCTCCCTCGGTGAAGTCCCGGACGCATGCTCCTCGCGATTCAGGTATCCGTCCCCGTCCGGGTCGCCGTCCCCTCCGTCGTCGCCCTTGTCCCAGCGCGGATTCAACCGGTGCTCCACCTCCCAACCATCCGGCAGACCATCCCCATCCGTGTCTGGATGGTCCGGGTCGGTCCCGAGCGCCGCTTCCCGCGCCTCATCGAGCCCGTCCCCGTCGCGATCGACCGCGGACGCCTCCGCCAGCGAAAAGTCGATCGGTTCGAGGCGCCAAACACCTCCCGGTCCCTTCTCAAGACCGCCCCCCAGGTACGCCGAATCCATCTCGAGCCGGGCCCCGGCCCCGGAACCGTCCGTCACCGGTGAAACCACCACAGCACCCAACTGGATCGTCGACCCCACGCGTTCCGCCCCGATCTCGCGCCTTGAAAGTTCAATCACCATGAAATCGGCGTTCTCTTCCCACGGCACCGGTGTCGCCTCCGGCGAACGATTGAACTGAGCGACCCGCGCGCCAAACGACGCCGTCATCGCCGCATCCATCCGGAAAACACCCTGGCCCAGCGCCACGGGATCCCCCCTCCGACGAAACCCGGGAAGGGTTTCGTCCGCGAATTCATCGCCCAGCATCGCGACCCAGGCGGGTTGGAATCCCTCGAATCCCAGATTCAATCCGCCCAGGGGATGTCCTTGGGCGGCCCCCGTCCCAAGGAGGTTCGTCAATCCATCCCTCCCAGCCGTCCCAACAAACAAGAGCAGGGTCTGGCCAGGCCATAGCATGGCATCCCGGATCCCAACCCGGACCCGCCCAGGGTCGTGGTTGACGATCAATCTCCCCGGATTCGCCGATCGTCCCGGCATTCCCAGGACGCCGTCCCCCACCAGTTCGAACCTCTCGCCAGCACGGTTGCCGTCCTCGTTCGGATTCTCCTGACCTCCACCCACGGGATTCGGCCCCAAGGGCGCCCAACGCGACGCCATGCTCCGCGGCACGCCGTTGGGTCCGGTACGGCGCACCGAGAACGCGTCGAGCACCTCCCCGTCCGATCCCACCGCCTCCAGCCTCATCTCTTCGCCCCGGATCCGGCCCCGGACAAAATGATGGCGATACACGAATTGCGCGCTCCCACCGTCGGGCCGGTAAATGGGATACAGAACCGCGCCACCTCCGCCGGTCACGACCGTATGGACGCCATTCGTCGGCGCGAACCGTTCCCACGCATGATCGTGACCCGCGAACACCATCTGAACGCCCGCCTCCGCCAGCGCGGGAAGAATCGACTCCCGCACTTCCTCCACATCGGGACGCCCGCTGATGTCGTAGTCGTCCAGGATGTGCGGGCCCGAGGTTCGGATCGGCTGGTGAAAGAACACGATCTTCCAAGGCTTGGCCGTGGTCGCGAGATCGTTGGTCAACCAACGGTACGGCGCGCTCCGGCTTCCGTCCGGCAGGACCTCGCCCAACTTCGACACGCCATACCAGGGGACAAACAATGAGACGAAATGCGCGTCGCCCTGATCGAACGAGTAGTAATGCTCGGTCCCAATCACCGAATTCGTCGGAAGCTCGAACGCCTCGAGATAAGCCCGGTCCCCATCGTAGAAATCGTGGTTGCCGACCGTGAAAAAGAAGGGAGTCCGCCGCATCAACGCCTCGTACGCGCTCAGGCAACGCAAATCCACCTGCCCGTCCTCGAACTGCGGGTAGGAGATGTCGCCCACATGCAGGACGAGATCCGCTTCCTGCCCCGCCATCATGGCCGCGACCGCGTGCTGCGCCGTCGAACCGCTCCCGGTATCTCCCACCACCAGAAATTCCACGTCGCCCGATTCCCGAAAGGTTCTGAATCGCGCCGATTCCGAGGTCACCCACCGTTCCTCCCCCTTCCATTCAACCCGATACTCGTAGGCCGACCCGGGTGTGAGATCCGTGACAATGACGACCCCGTTCGTTCCCGGTGGCACCGTGATTCGGGATTCCGGATCCGCCGATCCGATCCGCTGATAGATCAACCGCGATTCAGCGGCCACCGGAATGCGCCAAGCGAAGGTCGCTCCCTGACTCGTGACGTTGTTGACGGAGGGGCCCCGGCTGAAGTTCGCCCTCAGCTCCGGCCACGCGAACACGGTTCCGCCAAACTGGCTCGCATCGAGCACCATCAGCGCCAGGACATTCGTCCCGCGCGCCAACCGGTCCTTGAACGGCGTCAGGTCGATCATCTCAACCTCACCCGCGAACCGGGCCAGCGGAACTTCAGTTCCGCGAATCGCACCCCCGGGAGGAAGGCCCCGACGAAAGACCTCCACGCCGTTCAGCCAGCCCACGAACCCGTCCTCGTAGTCCACCCGCAGAGTCAGCGCCTCCACCGCCTCCGGCTCCCGAAGCTCGAACGCATGCCGGAGAACGAGCCCGCGAAGGGTCCCCGCCTGCGACTGCGTCGGAATCACCGTCGCCGCCTGGTCATACCCGAACAGCCCCGCGCTGAACCCGGCCAAACCCGAGCGCCAACCCCGATCGTCGTAGCCCGACTGTTCCCACCCCTCCGGAGCCGGAGCCCCCGACAGGACCTCGTACCTCCAGGGAGCCGCCACCGAAATCAAGACCCCGGTTTCGGCCCACCCCAGACTCCGGGCCAGCACAAGAATCCACAGCGCCAGACCTTTTCGGAACACGCGCCGACCGTACCCGGGAGTCCCCCAGCGTCAACCCACCGGGGAAGCCACCACCCGGGGAGCCACCTTGCCGGACCGGACCCGTGGGCCTAGGCTTCGGGCAGAGCCATGCAAAAGCCGCGTATTCTCATCATCGAGGACGACGAAATGCAGGCCGAGATCTACGAGGACGCCCTCTCGGATTTCGAGGTGTTCAGAGCCCGAACCGGGCGGGAGGCCCTCGCGATGCTTCCCCGCGCCGCGCCGCACGTCATCATCCTCGACCACATCCTCGACGACGGAGATCTCGGGCTCGATTACCTGCCGGAGTTGAAGGAGGCCCTTCCCCATGTTCCCGTCGTGGTCATCAGCGGCGCCATGGACATTCATGAACAGATCGAAGTTCTCCAGGGACCGCGCCGCGCGCACTACTGCCTCACGAAACCCGTCGATATCGAGGACCTGCGCAAGACGATCGCCACGGCGCTCCACGAATGCGGGGAGGCGGAGATTGTCCGTTCGTTTGAATCCCTCGAACGATCGCGACGAGCCGACATTCATGATCTTCTCAGCCGTTCCACCGACCGCTTGAGCCGTCAGAACGAGATCCTTCGGATGGTGAAGGATGCGCCCGGCCGGCCCAACATCTCGGCGCTGGCGCGGCGTTTCAACGTCGCCCGGCGAACCATCATCCGCGACCTGCACGAACTGATCCGCCGCGGGCAGCTTCCGTCGTCGGTCTATCCGCCCTGGGAAGGCGAAGGAGAGGTCGAAGGCGATCTGGATCCGGAAGCGGCGGCGCCGGGCGGACCTGTGGAACGCCCCTCCGCCGAGCCATAGCCGACACCCGAGTGCTCGCCCGGGCCGCGCCTCGGCTTCGCGGGAGTCGTGGGAAGGGTCTTGGGACGTCGAACTCCGGCCGACCTCGGGGATCTCCCCTGCCTCCGTTTCCGTGTGCTCCGTGTCTTCCGTGGTTGTTCCAAGGAAAGCCCCCGGAAAACTGACAGACAGCAGCGGGAAGCGCGAACCAAGCCTTGACCCGGCCGGGTCCGCTGATGTCATCTCTTGGCTCGCTTCCGTCCCGCCGCGGAGAGGTGGCCGAGTGGCTGAAGGCGGCGGTTTGCTAAACCGCTATACGGTCAAAAGCCGTATCGGGGGTTCGAATCCCCCCCTCTCCGCCAGTCTTAATACGCGCTCGCTTGTTCCCCGCGCACCCGCATCTTCACGGATGCGTCCTGAACCCCAGTCCCCATCCACGGACCATCCATCTGTGGCGGCGGACCTAACCCCTCCACCGGCAATCCCGACCGTCCATGAACCGGCCCCCTCGAAATCCCGTCGCCATGGCTCTCGCGATGACCCTTGCGCCGCTGATCCCATCGGGCTCCGCCGAGCCCCAGGCCAGACTCATCCCCCAACTCGAGTCATTCCGCCCCTACATTGGGAAGACGTGGCGCGGCGAATTCAAAAACTCCACTCCCGAAAAGCCAATCGTCGACATCTCCCGGTGGGAACGGGCGCTCAATGGAACCGCCATCCGAACCCTGCATTCCATCAATCAGGGCCAATATGGCGGCGAGTCCCTCATCATATGGGACGCCGCCAAAGGTTGCCTCGCCTACCATTACTTCACGACGGCCGGATTCATGACGATCGGCTCCATGAGCGTCGTCGACGGTCGCATTATCTCCACGGAGAAGGTGGTGGGAGATGCCGGTGGGGTCACCGAAGTGCGCGCCACCACCGAAATTCGCGCCGACGGCACGATGTTCACGCAGTCGGAGTTTCTGAAGAACGGCAAATGGGAACCCGGTCATTCAGTCGTCTACGTCGAGGACCCCAAGGCGGAAGTCGTCTTCAAGTAGGCTCGCGGCGCGCCGCCCACCCATCGCGCTGACCACACAGTGCCTTCCGCCGCTTCCTCGATGATCTCGGTGGATGCGTCGAGGTGACCTGGCTTCCGCAAAGTGTTGGATGGCATTCAAGACAGGGAGGTCCTTCGAGTCGGTCTGGCCGACAACGGAAAAGTTGCCGGAGGCGTCCAGCGCAAGGCGAACGATCTCGTCGTCGCGCTGACCTCCGAGATACGAGCAATGCAGGAGCCGGGAACCGTCCGGAGTGAACCGCGCAATGAAGCCGTGGCCGGAACCAAAGGCGCTGCCGCCGGCGTACCCGGGTTGGAGGGCATCGGGCGTGGTGGGCAGATCCACCGAGTGGGTTTCACCCACGAGGACGACGTTGCCATCACGGTCGAGGGCCAGATCGGAGGGTGGTGCCTCGCCAACCCGGCTGAAGGCGTCACCGTTGCCCGAGTGAGAGGCGGAAGCGAACCGGAAGTTCCAGCCAGGACTGTATACCACAGAGCTTTGGCAACACCCGGGGGGGAATAGCGTTCTTTCGAGTCCTGGCTACGGAGAAGCCGCGATAGCTCACGATGGGATGGGAAGAGCCGTCCACCGCTGCACTCTCCCATCGGATAAGGCAATGTGTTTAGCGGCCCTCACCCCAACCCTCTCCCGTCCGACGGGAGAGGGAGTTACTTGCCACACGCAGTGCCCATGGCTTCCAGCTACTTGTCCACTTACCGTGGCCCGCGACTCCCGGCGTGTGGCCACTCTCGCCAGTCGGACGGGAGAGGAGCTGGGGGTGAGGGTTCGGTGATGAGCGCCTTCGCTGCGGCGAGAAGTCACCAATCCAACCCGAGCATGGCCAGTTCCTGACGAAGCTCCCGCAGATTCCAGACTTGGACAGAATCGCCGGTCGTGACAGCTGCCAGGAACGATGCATCCGCGCTCAGGGTGAGTTGAAGAATCATCTGGGGATCCGGTGCATCGAGGTCGGCGAGCGCTTCGCCCGTATGGGGATCGACAAGCGTGACGGTTCGGAGGTCTGAAGCATACGCACAGAGACTTCCATCCTGTGAGAAGGCAACCACACCAGGTCGGTCACTCGCGGAATCGCGGAGAAGCCGGAGCCCAGGCTTCCAAGTATCCGCTTCCAAGAATTGAACGGCATTGTAGCGGGCCTGGGCAAACCACCGACCGTCGGGGGTGAAGTCCCCACCCGCACGAATGGAATCGAGCTTTCCGGCGACGGCGGCATGGAAATTCGAATCAAGCGTTACCGTATACACACCCCACCATACCATCTGCCTCCCGTCCGGACGCAGCGCCAGCGGAAAACCCAAGGTCGCGATGTCCTTGGACCAGAGCACACGCGGGGTGGGATTTAGTTCGATCAGCGCCAATCGTTCGCGGCCGGACGCGGCAACAATCCGTCCGTCCGCCGTCACATCGAGCCAGTGCACTAGACGCAGCTTCGGAAACGGATGTCGAACCAGCCGAGGGTTCTCCATACCGGCCGTCAAGGCACGCCCGACGGACTCTGAGGGGGAACCTCCCTCGCGAATCTCCTGCAAGCTTGAAAGCACCGACAGACCCTCATCGTCACCGATCAAGAGTTGCCTGGAATCCGGATGAAACCGAACAGCCCGCGCGCCCGGCGCTAACACAAAGGTTATCAACCTTCCAGAAACGGCATCACAAATCTGGACGCCGTTGCCGGATGCAACCGCGATCAGGCGCGCATCCTCACTGATGTCCACGCTGGGCACTCCCGAGGTCTCCTGATCGCGGGTTGGGAGCGTCAAAGTGTATAGAGCCTGGCTCGGCGCGAATCTCCATGTTCCGAAACCCTGACGCGTGCGGAACCAACCGATGCGATGACCGTCATCGGAGAACTGGCGGGCGTATCCGTGTGAAGTTTCCGCCATCAACCTGCCTGAAGGCCAATGCCATAGCCTGCTGGTTCCATCATAGCCGTTTGAAACAAGGAGATCGCCCCTCGGGCTGAACTCAACGTGGTGGACGAGACCCTGATGTCCCGAAAATGTTCGAATGTCGTCGGTCCGGATTTGCCAGCAATGGACTGAGCCGTCCTCTCCACCGATAGCGGTCCATTCACTGGATGAATCCCAGGTGAGTGAGAAGACACGCGTGTCCAGCCGACGTGAGCCCAACACGGTGGAATCTGATCGGTCCCAGACGACCACAAATCCGGTGTCGCTGTCGGAGGAGACGAGGTGGCGGCCGTCGGGAGAATAACGCAGGAATGTCGGTGTATGCTCCGTGGGCAGGGTGTCCACTTCACGGCCTTCTGGAAGGAGGAACTGGCGTATCCCCCCGCCGGTCAAACCAATCGCGAACCTCCCTTCGTCCGGAGTAAAATCGTAGGCTGTGAACGTGGCCGGATCGGTGCGCAGACAGATTGAGTGGCTTTGAGTATCCCAAACCATGACTCGGAAGGGGCTGTCAGGAAGACTCTCGATCGAGTCCCAGACGCGCAGTGCGAGAAAACGCCCCTTCCGGCTAAAGACCAGTCCGTACACCCATGGTCCTCCGCACTCGAGAGAGAGCAATTCTCGCCCGTCTGGGAGTGAGTAGATTACGGCTACCCCATTGGTGGAGCCGACAGCATACCGCGTGTGCGCCGGATCCAACGTAATGCTCTGCAACGGGACGGACGGCGTCTGGCGGTACGGGAGGGCCAGGTCCCAATCCATCATCGCAAGCGTGGCGATTGCCTCGTTCCGCAAACTCAGGGACGGGCGGACGGTGGCAGCGACCCGCAGTGCGTCCATGGACTTTGTCCTCCACGCAGGTTCAGGCGCAGTGCGATTGGCGCGAACTTGCGTGGGCGTGGCGTTCCATAGGCGCGTAACAATATCTTCGGCCTGGCGCTGGTGGAGGGCGGCCCTCTTTCCTTCCCGGACGATGCCAATCATCCCAACGATGATTGCCGCAGCCGTCGTCAGGCTGAGACCCGCAACGGCAGGCTTTCGGCGCGTCCACTTCGAAACCCGTTGGAGGAGCCAAAGGGGCCGCGCCTGAATCGGTTGCCCCCGCAGGTGACGATCAAGGTCGTCGGCGAGGCCGCCCGCCGTCGCGTAACGTCGGTGGGGCTCTTTCTCCAGGCACTTGAGAGAGATGACCTCAAGATCCCGCGACACACGTGGATTCAGTCGGCGAGGGCTGACCGGTTCCCTTTCGCACACGAGTTGCAGGGTGGCCATCGTGGACTCCGCTTGGAAGGGCGGCCGCCCGGTCAACAGCTCATACAGGATCGCGCCAAGGGAATAGACGTCCGCCGTGGGGCCTATCTCACTTCGTCGGCCTGAAGCCTGTTCTGGCGCCATGTAACTCGGCGTGCCCAGCACCATGCCAGCCAGTGTGAGGTTCGAGACTGCGTCGAGGCGCTTGGCCAAGCCGAAGTCCGTAACGTGCGGTTCGCCCGCGCTGTCGATAATAACATTGGATGGCTTCAGGTCGCGGTGGAGGATCCCTTGCTGGTGCGCGTAGTGGATTGCCTTGGCAATCGTTTGAACACAGCGCGCCGCCCGCTGAGCCGGCCACGGATGTTCTCGGACAAGTTCCGCGAGATTCTGGCCCTCGACATACTCCATTGAGAAGTAGTGGCTCTCCCGGTCTTCGCCCACCTCGTGGATGGTGATGATGTTAGGATGCCGCAGACCGGCGGCAGCGGTCGCTTCGGCGTGAAATCGAGCGATGTCGAGTTCACTCGCGAAGCGCCCGGTGCGGATCACTTTGATGGCGACAATGCGGTTTAGGCTGATCTGGCGAGCCTTGTAGACAATGCCCATGCCGCCCCGGGCGATCTCCGTGAGCAGCTGATAGTCTCCGAGAGTTCCAAGGTGATCATCAAGAGACGGAGCCTCCCCCGTAGCGCCCAACCGTTCGGCGCCGGTCGCAAATTCAAGCCAGCTGGCGGACGCGAATTCCTTCAGGCACGCGAAGCAATAGGCGCTCGTACCCGTCGTGGCAATTGGCTGCCCACACCGTTCGCAGGCGGAGGGTGTTGACATACGGAACTCCCGATAGCGCTCAGCTTGTTATCGCATTCGCCCGTTGGAACGTGATGATCACCTTTCAGGTGTCCGCAGGCCACGGCGCGGCCATGCGGGATCGTGGGATTCGTCAGACCAACAGGATGGTATCTGCGCAGATTGCCTTCGCAACCGGGAAATGGTGAGGAAGGATATCGTCCGGCAGCTTGCCGCTGCTTGCCGTCCACTCGGTGATCCCGGAGGCGCCCCGCGAACAGGCGGGGCTCAGGCGAGGGGATCTCGATCTTATCGCCGGCCAGATTTAATCCGGTCCGACGTCGGTTAATCGGGCGATACCTTTGAGCGTGACGTGCGCCAGTTTTCCCGACAATTCCCGACAAACTTCTTTCGATTCGGTTCGGTTTTGAGGCATCCAAGTCGAGACTTGCAGTGTCGCCAAATGCGCAGTATCGCCAATGTTTACTTGGGTTTTGCGCGTGTTCACGAAAAAGTCCGAAGCTGCACGCCGCGGCTTCGAATCCCCCCTCTCCGCCAGTCTCAATACGCGCTCGCTTCTTCCCCGCGCGCCCACATCCTCACGGGTGCCTCTTAACCCAGTCCCCATCCACGGACCATCCATCCGTGGCGGCGGACCTAACCCCTCCACCGGCAATCCCGACCGTCCATGAACCGGCCCCCTCGAAATCCCGTCGCACTGGCTCTGGCGATGACCCTTGCGCCGCTGATCCCATCGGGCTCCGCCGAGCCCCAGGCCAGACTCATCCCCCAACTCGAGTCATTCCGCCCCTACATTGGGAAGACGTGGCGCGGCGAATTCAAAAACTCCACTCCCGAAAAGCCAATCGTCGACATCTCCCGGTGGGAACGGGCGCTCAATGGAACCGCCATCCGAACCCTGCATTCCATCAATCAGGGCCAATATGGCGGCGAGTCCCTCATCATATGGGACGCCGCCAAAGGTTGCCTCGCCTACCATTACATCACGACGGCCGGATTCATGACGATCGGCTCCATGAGCGTCGTCGACAGTCGCATTATCTCCACGGAGAAGGTGGTGGGAGATGCCGGTGGGGTCACCGAAGTGCGCGCCACCACCGAGATTCGCGCCGACGGCACGATGTTCACGCAGTCCGAGTTTTTGAAGAACGGCAAATGGGAACCCGGTCATTCAGTCGTCTACGTCGAGGACCCCAGGGCGGAAGTCGTCTTCCAGTAGGCTCGAGGCGCCCCGTCGCCCCATTGCACTGATTGCAGATTGCCTACCGCCCTGCGGCGCGGCGACGTGCTCCAGACTCAGGAGAGATCGCGCAACGGAGGCTCGGCCAGGCGCGGAGTTCGAAGGTTCTACCGCCGGGCACCCCAACCTGCCTTCGCCCCTCGGATCTTCGACGCGGAAACCGGAGGGGGCGCCGGCGGCTGAGAACGCTTGGCTACGGTACTTGGGCCCCAACCGGCGCGGACCGGCTCTCCGCGGGCTGGTTCCAGAGGCGCCACGGATCGTCCAGGCGCCGCATCTCGGAAAGCAGAAGGGCCTCCATCTCGGCCAGCCTCCGCGAATGACGCGGATCCCCCGCCAGATTGACCTGGTTTCGGGAGGGCTTTTCGCCCGTCAACGCGATGACGCCCGGGTCGTGGTGTTGTTCGAGAAACTCGTGCGGATTCCGCGCGAGGTTGAACAGCTGGGTCTCGCGGACGGTGCCGTCCATGACGTCGTACTTGATGAGTTTCCAGTCGCCGCGGCGCACGGAGCGCATGCCCGGTTTCGTTCCGCCATTGTAGACCCCGAAAAGGACGTCTCGGATGGTTTTCTCGCGACCGAAGAGCACCGGTTTGAAGCTGATCCCCTCGTTGGACTCCGGGGGTTCAATCCCGGCGAGGTCGCAGAGCGTGGCCAGCACGTCGAGAAGGTAAATGTTGCCCGGCGCGCGGGTTCCCGCGCGGATCCCGGGTCCCCGGACGATGAACGGCACGCGCCAGGTGTGCTCGTAGAGGTTCTGTTTGCCCTGCAATCCATGCCGTCCGATCGCCATCCCGTGGTCGGCCGTGTAGATCACGTAGGTGTTCTCCAACTCGCCCATCGCCTCGAGTTTTGCGAGCACGCGGTCCACCTGAATGTCGATGTTCTCGGCGCATGCGAACTCGCGGCCGAGTTCGTTCCGGATCGTCCTCTCGTCCCGCCGATCCCAAACACCGCTGACGCTGACTTCGTCCCTCAGGTTCGGATGGCCGTGGTGGAACGGGTGGGCCGGCAGGTAATTCACCGGAAGCGGCGGTTGGTCGGGATGGGCCGGGGGAAGTGTGTTCCGGTTCGTGTGATTCACCGCCCCGTAGCGGGCGAGCAACTCCGGTTTGCCGTCGCGCGTGTCGTGCGGATGGGAGAATCCGAAATAGATGAGGAACGGACGCTTGTCTCCCGAGGTCTCGCGCTCGCCCAGGTAC
The DNA here is from genome assembly GCA_050250555.1 of Limisphaerales bacterium. Taxonomy (GTDB): domain Bacteria; phylum Verrucomicrobiota; class Verrucomicrobiia; order Limisphaerales; family CAIMTB01; genus CAIMTB01. The sequence continues at coordinate 12,753 of JBFWOK010000059.1, read as the reverse complement.
GAGAGCACCTGCTCGGCATGCCACGCGCTCCCGGTCTCATCCGTTCCACCGCGCTTCGAGGCGTCGCGCCGGACCTGGAAGAGTTGGTTCGCACCGTCATAGGAGTTTCCGATCTTGCAGGTCCGCATGGTCGCGTAGCCGGCGCGATTGAAAACGGCGGGCAATGTGTTCGTGGCAATGTCGGGCGGACAATGTTCCGCGGCTCCGGGACCGATGGGCAGATGCCACACCGTGCGGCCCGTCATGATCATGTGCCGCGACGGCGTGCAGACGGCGCCATTGAACGCCCCCATGTGGTACGCCGCGTCCAGGATCATGCCCTCCCTGGCCAGTCGATCGATGCTCGGAGTGCGCAGGGTCGACTTGCGATTGTAGAAACCGAAGTCATACGGCGACTGGTCGTCCACCAGGATGAACAGGAGGTTCGGACGCATGGCCAAAGCATCGCCGGCGCCGGCGACGGCGCCCGCCGCGGCGGCGAGGGCCGGTGCGGGGTTGGGTCGAAGCAGGCCAAGAAGCCCCAGGAGGATCGGAAGAATGCGTTTCATGGGGATCAAGCGACGAAGAGTGGACGGAGGTGGCGTTCGTAGATGTTCTCGGTGACCTGCTTCGCCACGATCGTTTCGTTGGCCTTCAGCAGGTCGAGGTAACGGGAACCCGCCTTGGCGGCGAGCTTGAACGAGACGTGCAGAAGCTGGCGCACATGCGGATTGAATCCGGGATGCCCGGGAATGTGCCGAAGGGCGCCGGCCAACTCGGGTCCGGTCCAGCCAGCGACGGTGTCCTTCGCGGGCAACCGCGACCGGTCGATGTCGATCACGCTCGCGTACGGCGCGCAGAGTTCGTCCACGTGGTCCAGGGCGTAGGCGTAGATTTCCTTGGCCAGGGAAAGGCCGTCGCCGCCGGCTTCCGACAGCCCGATGAGTTCCTCCAGCCAGGTCGTTCCCGCCGTCTTCAGATGGAGGCCCGCGCCGAATTTCGGAAGCGTGCGGCGGATGATCGGGTAGAGCGAAAACTTGTCGCTCCCGGAATGAACGCTGAGCTTGAGGTTCGCCGGAAGTCCGTACGCCTGGATGGCATGACGGATCACCGCGAGGTCGTCCCGGAATTCGGTCTCAAATCGATTTAGGTCGCCGACGTAGTCGACGCCCTTGTTGAACCGACCGGTGAACTTCGGCGCGATGGTCTGGGCGGGTATTCCCTCATCCGCCAGCGCCGCTAGAATGACCAGCAGTTCCGGGGGCGTCTGCGGCGAGTCGGTCTCGTCCATCGAGACTTCCGCGATGAAATTGCCATCACCCTTCTTCCCGGCGATGTGCCGGTGGATCGCTCCCGCCTCCCGAACAGCCAGCAGGAACTTCCCCGCCACTCGTTCGACTTCCGCCCGCGAAATCTCGAGGGGCTTCTCCATCCCCGCGATCGCGAGGGTCCCCGTCAATTCCGGATGCCGGTCCACGAACGCCTTCACCAAGTCCGGCGCGGCGGGTTTCCCGATGAAATCCGCCACATCCAACGTGAAAAAGTCCGAGTGGGGCAGGAAGCGGTCCACGGTCTTGAGACCGATATGGTCCGCGTCGACATGCCAGGCCCGGGCCCAACCGAGGGCGTCGACAGCCGCCCGCGCCGCGGCCGCGGTGGAGGAGGGCTCGGATCCGATGAAGGTGTGCTCCCGGTTGGACTTGTTCCACACCGGCACGGCGTCGACGCCGTCGCTCGCCAGTTTCTGAAACGCGGACAGCTGCGCCTTGGCCTGATGGGCGAAGCGATCGCCGACGCCGACGGAGTACTTGTCGAGGGTCAACATGAGGGGGAAGGATGACGGATGGGTCCGCGATTGGGAACTCCGGGAATCCGGGAAACCGGGGTTTGCCTTCCGCCGGGTAACGGACAGAATTGCCGGGTCGCCTCACGCCTCGCTCCGCCCTTTCTGGGAGGAGCGAACCCGTGCCGACCGAGACCCAGATCCGATCCGATCCGACCATGAAGCTCCGGCGCCTCCACTTGATCGCTCCCGCCCTGGCCCTGGTATTCGCAGGGCTTGTCCCACGGTCCGCTTCTTCGGCCGATGCCCCGTTGCCGGACAAGGTTGAGTTCAACAGGGACGTCCGGCCCATCCTCTCGGACAATTGTTTCCTGTGCCACGGGCCGGACGCGAAGCAACGAAAGGGAAAGCTTCGGCTCGACCTGCGCGAGGAGGCGTTGAAGAAGGAAGCCTTCGTCCCAGGCCAACCCGACGAAAGCGCGCTGATCCAGCGGATTCTCGCGTCGAGCGTGGACGACCTGATGCCGCCCCCGGACTCGCACAAAAAACTCTCGGACCGGCAGAAGGCGATCCTCCGTCGCTGGGTTTCCCAAGGCGCGGCCTATCAGCAGCACTGGGCGTACGAGAAGCCGGTCAAACCGACGATCCCCTACGGCGAACACGGGGTCGACTACCTCGTCCGTCGGCGCCTCGCCGAACTTGGACTTCGACCCTCGGCCCAGGCCGACCGTCGCACGCTGGCGCGCCGCCTCTGTTCGGACCTTCTCGGCCTGCCTCCGACCCCCGCCGAAGCCGCCGCCTTCGAAGGCGACCCGACACCCGACGCCTACGAACGCCTCGTGGACCGGGTCCTGAGAAACCCCCATTTCGGGGAACGCATGGCGATCGGATGGCTCGATGTGGTCCGCTTCGCCGACACCATCGGCTACCACAGCGACAACCCGCGCAACGTCTGGCCGTACCGGGATTGGGTCATCCGCAGTTTCAACGAGAACAAGCCGTTCGACCGCTTCACCATCGAACAGATCGCGGGCGACCTTCTGCCCGACGCCAACCAGGAAACCCGCATCGGCTCCGCCTTCAACCGTCTCCTGCTGAGCACCGAGGAGGGCGGTGCCCAACCCAAGGACTACGAAGCCCGGATGCTGACGGACCGGGTCCGCGCCGTCGGCGCCGCGTGGATGGGACAGACCACAGGATGCGCCCAGTGCCACGACCACAAATTCGATCCCTTCTCGACCCGGGATTTCTACTCCCTGGGAGCCTTCTTCGCGGACGTCCAGGAGGCGATTCTGGGTCGGCGGGAGGAAGGCATGGTGGTCGCGACACCCGCCCAGGAGGCGCGACTCACGGAACTCGAGGCCCGGGCCGCCGAAGCCGCCAAGCGCTACGAAGCCGTCCTGCCGAGAATCGATGCCGCCCAGGAACAATGGGAAGCCGACGTCCAGATCTACGGCATCACACTGGCCGAACTGCGGCCGGATTCGAAAGCGGGCGAAGATCAGAAGAAGACCGCCCGCCAGGTCGCCGAACTGCTCGGCAAATCGGACCGCTCTCAAGAACAGGCGCAGAAAGTCCGCGACTACTTCAGGACCCATGTGAACCGGCTGAATCTCGCGGAACGCGATGGCGCGGCGCAGGCGGAACGCGAACGGAAGGAATACCACGCAAGCCTGCCGAAGTGCCTCGTCACGGTGAGCAGCCCCCAGAAGCGGACGGTTCGAATCCTGCCCCGCGGCAACTGGATGGATGAGACCGGCGAGATCGTCGGCCCGGCCCTTCCCCACTACCTGCCCCAGCCGAAGATCGAAGGACGGGACCTCAATCGCCTCGATCTCGCCCAATGGCTCGTCTCCCGCGACCATCCCCTGACGGCGCGCACGGTCATGAACCGCCTGTGCAAGCAACTCTTCGGAACGGGACTCAGCAAGGTTCTCGACGACCTCGGCGCCCAGGGCGAACCGCCGGTGAATCCAGCGCTTCTCGACTGGCTCGCCGCCGAATTCATGGACAGCGGATGGGACTTCAAACACATGGTCCGCACCCTCGTCACCAGCGCGACCTACCGCCAGGTGTCCACCACGACTCCCGAACTGCTCGCCGCGGATCCCGACAATCGGGAACTGGCCCGCCAAAGCGCCTTCCGCGTGGACGCCGAACTCGTCCGCGACACCGCCCTCGCCGTCTCCGGCCTGCTCGTGCCCCGGATCGGCGGCCCTAGCGTCAAGCCGTACCAGCCGGCCGGGTATTGGGAAAACCTCAATTTCCCTCCGCGCGAGTACGTGGCGGACACCGCGGAGGACCAGTACCGGCGCGGACTCTACACCTGGTGGCAGCGTTCCTTCCCGCACCCAAGCCTCATCGCCTTCGACGCTCCGAGCCGCGAGGAATGCACGGCGGAACGCAACCGATCCAATATCCCGCAACAGGCGCTCGTCCTCCTGAACGACCCCACCTACGTGGAGGCCGCCCGGGCGTTCGCCACCCGGATTCTCACCGAATGCCGCGGTCCATCCGAGGATCGCTTCACCTGGGCCTGGCAGCGGGCCCTCCAGCGCGCCCCGCGGGACGACGAACGCGCCATCGCGCGCGACCTCCTGGCTGGGCATCTCGAAGCCTACAGGGCCGATCCCCAGTCCGCGCAGGCGTTCGTTAAGACCGGATTCAGCCCGGTGCCCGAAGGACTGGATCCAGCGGAGCTCGCGGCCTGGACCCATGTCGCCCGCGTTCTCCTCAATCTCCACGAGACCATCACCCGTTCCTGAGGAAATCTCCGCCATCCCCACGCCACGCCACGCCACGGTCATGAACTCAACCTCATTCCACCCCCTCAGTCGGCGAGCCTTCCTCGGCAGGACGGCCCAGGGACTCGGAAGCCTCGCCCTCGGGTCGCTCCTTCGCGCGTCCCCCTCCGCCCACGCGGCGCGGGTTCCCGGCGTCCTCCCGTCAACCCACCTCCCACCCCGGGCCACCCGGGTGATCTGGCTCACCATGGCGGGAGGCCCCTCCCAGCTCGAGACGTTCGATCCCAAACCGAAGCTCGCGGAAATGCACGGGAAGCCAATGCCCGAAAGCCTGACCCAGGGCCAGCAACTCGCCCAACTTCAGGGTCAGAAACTCGTCTGCTTCGGACCCCAGCACGGCTTCTCCCGATTCGGCCGAAACAACACCGAGATCTGTTCCCTCTTCCCCCACATCGGTTCCGTCATCGACGACATCTGCCTCATCCGATCGATGACCACCGACGCGATCAATCACGATCCCGCCCACATGTTCATGAACACGGGTTCCCAAATCGCCGGACGCCCGAGCATGGGAGCCTGGGTGACCTACGGACTGGGCACCGACGCCGAGGATCTTCCCGGCTTCGTGGTGCTCACCTCGCTCGGCAAAGGTGGACAGAACCAGCCGATCGCCGCCCGGCAATGGAGCAGCGGGTTCCTGCCCAGCCGATTCCAGGGCGTTCAGCTGCGGGCCAAGGGCGACCCAGTGCTGTACCTCAACAATCCACCCGGCGTCGGGCGCGATGGACAAGGCCGCGATGTGCGGGCGATCAACTCCCTCAACCGCATCCAGCAAGGTCTCGTCGACGATCCGGAGATCGCGACCCGCATCACCCAGTACGAGATGGCGTTCCAGATGCAGGCCAGCGTTCCCGCCCTGATGGATCTCCAAGGCGAAGGATCCAAGACGCTCGAACTCTACGGTTGCCAGCCCGGCGACGGCTCATTCGCGTCCAACTGCCTGCTCGCCCGGCGTCTCGCCGAGCGCGGCGTGCGATTCATCCAGCTTTATCACAAGGACTGGGATCACCATGGCGGCGTGAAGGAGGGGGTTGAATTGAAGGCGCGCGAAATCGACCGCGCCTGCATGGCTCTGATCAGCGACCTGAAGCAGCGGGGCCTTTTCGACGACACACTCATCGTCTGGGCCGGCGAATTCGGCCGCACCCCCATGTCCCAGGGCGGCAACGGACGAGACCACCACAACAAGGCCATGTCCGTCTGGCTCGCCGGCGGCGGGATTCGGGGCGGCATGGTCCTGGGAGCCACCGACGAACTGGGCTACGCGGCCGTCGAGGACGTCACCACCGTCCACGATCTGCACGCCACGATGCTCAACCAACTCGGCATCCGGCACGACGCCTTCAGCGTCAAGTTCCAGGGGCTCGACGCGAGGTTGACCGGGGTCGAAAGCCCCAAGGTCATCCGGAAGATCCTGGCCTGATCCGATCCCGACCCGATTCAGGCGCGGCGGAACCGCCGCCAACCCGCCATCGCCAGAAGTCCCGCGCCGGCGACAATCACCATCTCTTCAGGCTCCGGAACCGCGGCGGAATGCGTCAGCCGAACGATGGTGAAGACATTGTCGGAGATGTTCGCCGTCTCGGCGTCGAAGGTGGTCGAGTTGCGAATCGAACGGAATTCCGTGGAGGCCTCGCCCACGGCGTCCAGCAACACGCCGGTTCCGGAACTCGACGCCGGATGCGACAGGAGCAGAACCAGGTCGCCGCCCTGATACTGGTAGGGCACCTCGAAGATGATCGCCGGGCCCCAGGCGTTCGGCGTGGCCCCTCCGGGATAGGAGGATTCCACAGCGGTCAGCGGGCCATCGTAAACGGTGACCGGCGAAAGCATGTTGTCCGCGAACGTCAGACTCATCTCATCGATCGAGTTGGCCGCCGCACCGAGCGTGATCTTGTACTGGGTGTACGAATAGCTGGAGCTGGGCGCCGCGGAGCCCCCGCCGTTCTGCCGGAAAGTAAGGCTGTTCAGATAATTCCCCACCGGAATGTCCGTCAGTTGGGAGGCCGCCACCTGCAGTTGAAGCGTGCGCGGCCCGGTCTGGAGAGCGGTGTTCAAACCACTGTTCCCTTCGGCGGAGGCGGCGCTGTTGGGGAGCACAACCGCCGCGCCGTGCAGGGCGGGTGCCGTCGCCGCGGCGACAAGTGTCAGGAGGGTGTACAGGATACGTCGTGGGTGGGTCATGGCTGGAGGATGGCGCGGAGCGATTTGGGGGGTTGGCTTCCCCGTACAACCAACGCCCCAGCCTGCTACCAAGCCGGGCAGGAAGTGTCAATGAACGATGCGAAAATCACTCAACCAAATTCGCTTGAGTGCTATTGCGTACGCCACGATTCCCGGACGACACCGCCTATAAAAGCCGGTTGAATTCCCTGAAAGCCCGCCTACTCTCACCCCCGTCGCGAAATCCATACCCCAAAATCAAATCATGAAATCTTTGCTCACCACGCTCGGCATCGTCCTCGCCCTCGGCCTCTCCACCGCCGTTCGAGCCGAAACCGCCGAGGAGGAAAAGGAAATCAAGGGCGAAGGCCTCTGCCTTAAGTGCGAACTCAAGAAAGCGGACAAGTGCACCAACGCGATCCGCGTGAAGAAGGACGGCAAGGAAACGATCTACGTCCTCGAGGACAACGCCGTCAGCAAGGCCTTCCACAAGAACGTCTGCAGCGCCGTCGTCAAGGTCACCGCCAAGGGCAAGGTCAAGAAGGACGGCGACAAGAACATTCTCGTGGCCGCCAAGATCGAGAAGGACGAGAAGCAATAAGCCTCAGAGGTCCCCGGGGGCCCGCGGCCCACGATTCCCTCGATTCGCCCGATTCGCCCGTTCGATATTTCACTTTCACCTGGCCGCCGGCAACCCCGGCGGCCTTTTTCTTGCCCGCCTCAATCCCCGAGAGCCACCAACTCAACCCGGACGGATCGCTGCCATCGCGACCCCGGGCCCTGCCTCTCCTTGGACCGAGATTCTCTCACGGAGGCACTGAGACACGGAGATCTGAGGATGGATCCTTCCCCCTCCCCCCTCCGTGCCTCCGCGCCTCCGTGTGATGCCCGTCCGGGTTCAAGCTCCCAAAGCGTGTCCGAAACCCGGAGGTCTAAAACAATCAGCGACTCCCCACCTCCCTCCTCTTCCGTGAGTTCGGTGAGTTCCGTGGTTGAAGCCGCGGCTCCCAGGTTCAATCGAAAAACGGATTCGCGCGCTTCTGCTCTTCGACCGTCGTCAGCGGACCGTGTCCGGGACAGATCAGGGTCGGACCCGGGAGCGTGAGGATCTGTTCCCTGATGGCGCGCCGCGTCGGAACGCCCCGACCCGGCGCGCCGCCGATCGACCCCGCGAAGATCGCGTCCCCGACCACGGCGACGCTCGGCGCATCCTCGGGAAAGCCACCCACGATGTACGTCACCCCATCCTCGGCGTGACCCGGCGTTTCCCGATTCGAGACCCGAAGACTTCCGACGTGGATGAAATCGTTCGCCCGATTCCGATGCTGGGGAGGCGCCGATTTTGCCTGGGTGTGAAGACGAACCTTCGGGAACCGCTCGCGGATCGGACCCATCGCGGCGACGTGATCGCCGTGCGTGTGGGTGATGAACAGGTGCTGAAGGGTTAGGCGCTCGGCTTCAATCAGGTGAAAAATCGGGGTCGCATCGAAGCCCGTGTCGAACAGGGCCGCATCCCGCGTCACTTCATCCCAGACCAGGAAGGCGTTCACCGTCATCCCGTCCCCTTCGGTCGAGATCACCCGCAACTCGCGCCATCCTCCCAGGTCGATGGCCGCGGGAAGCCATCCGCCCGCCAACTGACGCAGCTTCGGCCCTGATAAATCCAGCCGCCGCGCGATGCCGTCCCAGTCGATTCCGGTCGGTGCCACGCCCGACTGCTCGAACGCCGACAACGCATCGAGCGGAATTCCTCCGCCGGCCGCGGCTTCCGCGGCGGGCACGTCCATCATCAACCGGGCCTTCCGCACCACGTCGCCCGCGTGATCCTCAAGATTCATGCGCCGCAATCTACCGAGCGCGCCGGGCCCGGTCCATCCTCCGAAACCCACCGCCCTGCGAATCGGGTCCCCGCGCCGGCTCCCCGACATCAATAACCGTCGAGGCCGCCCGCGCCGCCATCCCTGACGGAAAAAATCTTTCCACGCCAAAATCCCCCCCGCCGATTGGCGCCGACCCGGACTAGGGAATCCCGCGGCGGGGACGGATTTCCCCTAATCTCACACCAACGGACTCCCTCCCAGACGGATCCGTTTCCCAGCCTTTTCCCTACTCGTTTCAGCGCCCTTTCACCCCTTTTAACATCAGTTTGCCTTAACCAATTTTCGAACCATTCCCCCAGCCCACCTCGCTTGACACCTCCCTTCGTTTCCCTCATTTCTCGCACCGTAATGCGAGTTTGCCCACGTTTTCGTCCCCGCGCCGTTCTCCTGGGCCGGACCAAGAACATAATCCCCTCTACTACTAGTCGGACTTCACCACTCTCCGTCCCCACTAGCTCTCCGGTGATTGTTTTCTCCCGCTAAGACTCGCCCAACTCAGAAGCCGTATGAATCCAAGACGTACCCACGCCCCTACCTCACCCCTCTCCCTAATCCGTTCCCTCCTCCTCGCCCTCCTTACCCTGCTCCCCTCATCCCTCCGCTCCGAATCCATCGGCCTCACCTGGTCCCCCAACTCCGAACCCGATCTCGCCGGCTACCGCCTCCACCGCACCTCCTCCTCCGGCGTCGTCCAATGGGTCCGCGACGTCGGCATGACCACCCTCGTCCAGGTCGACGACCTCGCCCCCAGCGAGACGTACCGCTTCTTTGTTACGGCCTACAACACACGCAATCTGGAAAGCGACCCCTCCAACGTCGTTCAATTCCAGGTTCCCGACTCCTCCCAGGTCGTCCCACCCCTGGATTCCAACACGTCCCCCGAACCGGAACCCGCCCCCACCCCAGCCCCGACTCCGATTCCCCCCGTCGCCCTCGCCGCGTCGCTCTCCGCGATGGAGGACACCCCCAAGAAGATCAGCCTCCAGGCCAACGCCTCCAACCCCGCCTCCCTCGCCTTTCAGATCGTCTCCCTCCCCGCCCACGGCACCCTTTCCGGTTCCGCCCCCGACCTGGTCTACTCCCCGGCTCCCAATTACTCGGGGCCCGATTCCTTCCAGTTCACCGTCTCCGACGGCTCCCTCGCCTCCGCCCCGGCCCTCGTCTCCCTCAACGTCCTCCCCGTCAATGACGCCCCGGTCGCCCTTCCCTCCTCCCTGACCGTCGACGCCGGCAAGTCCGTCGCCCTCGTCCTCGCAGGCTCGGACATCGACTCCTCCTCCCTCGCCTTCGCCATCACCAAGGCCCCCTCGTCCGGCACCCTCTCCGGCTCCGGCCCCAACCGCACCTACACCGCCAAATCCACCGCCAGCGGCTCCGATTCCATCGAGTTCACCGTCTCCGACGGCTCCCTCACCTCCTCCCCGGCCCGCATTTCGATCACCATCCGCGCCGCCATCAACCAGGCTCCTTCCGCCCTGGCCCGTTCGATCTCGCTCCCCGAGGACACCTCCGCCGCCCCCGTCGTCCTGAGTGGGTCGGATCCCGAAAACTCAGCGCTCACCTTCAAGGTCACCCGCCTGCCCGCCTTCGGGTCCCTCTCGGGCACCCCGCCCAATCTCTCCTACAAGCCCCAGGCCGACTTCCATGGTCCCGATTCCATCGAGTTCACCGTCTCCGACGGCTCCCTCACTTCCGCTCCGGCCCTGATCTCCCTCAACGTCACTCCCGTCAACGACGCGCCCCTCGCCCAGGGTTCCTCCCTCACCGTCGACGCCGGCAAGTCCGTCGCCGTCGTCCTCAAGGGTTCGGACATCGATTCCTCCTCCCTTTCCTTCGCCATCACCAAGGGCCCCTCGTCCGGCACCCTTTCCGGCTCCGGCGCCAACCGCACCTACACCGCCAATCCCAACGCCAGCGGCTCCGATTCCATCGAGTTCACCGTCTCCGACGGCTCCCTCACCTCCTCGCCGGCGGTTGTCCTCATCAAGATCAATCCCGTCGTCAGCGCCCTCGCCGCTCTCCCCGTCTCCACCACCACCGACGAGGACACTTCCTGCGTCCTCACCCTCGCCGCCAGCGCTCCCGAAGGCGCCCCAATCTCCTTCCAGATCGTCTCCCAACCCGCCAACGGCAGGCTCTCCTTCTCCTCACCCAAGGTCCTCTACCGCCCCAACTACAACTTCAACGGAACCGATTCCTTCCGTTACGTCGTCAAATCCGGCACCCAGACCTCCGCCCCCGCCACCGCCACCATCGTCGTCCGCCCCGTCAACGACGCCCCCGTCGCCCAGTCCAGGTCCTGGCGCGTCGCCGAAGACACCTCCTTCTCCATCTCTCTCGGTGGCTCCGACGGCGACAAGGACCCCCTCACCGTCGCCATCTCCAAGCAACCCCTCCACGGCACGCTCTCCGGCACCGCGCCCAACTTCACCTACACACCCCAGGCCGATTACTCCGGCTCGGACATCTTCTTCTTCACCGTCCATGACGGCACCACCGCCTCCCCGGAAGCCTCCGTCTCCGTCACCATCGCCGCCGTCAACGACGCCCCCGTCGCCCGCGCCTCCTCCGTCTCCGTCAAATCCAACACCTCCGCGTCCTTCAAGCTCCAGGCTTCCGACGCCGAGAACGACCCCCTCTCCTTCACCATCCGCAGCCGTCCCGCCAACGGCACCCTCTCCGGCACCGCACCCAATCTCACCTACCTTCCCAACAAGGACTTCACCGGCACCGATTCCATGACCTTCAGCGTCAGCGATGGCCTCCGCGGTTCCGACACCGTTGGCGTCACCTTCCAGGTCACCTCCTCCAAGCTCAGCCTGTCCTCCAACAAGGCCGCTTCTCCCCAGCCCGACGTCCTCCTCGTCGCCGCTTCCGGGTCGGCCTCCCGTCTCGTCGACGGCTCCGCTTCCCTCCTCGACAACGACCAACTCGATCCCTCCGCCCAGGTCGAGCTTCGGGACGCCCCCCGCCACGGAACCCTCGCCCTCGCCCCCGACGGTTCCTTCACCTACACCCACCTCGGCGGCCTCGACCTCGAAGACTCCTTCTCCTACGCCGCCCTCGTCGACGGCGTCGCCAGCCGCCCCGTCCAGGTTCGCGTCCACGTCTTTCAACTCGCCGGACTCGCCCATGACGGCGACCAACTCGTCCTCGCCTTCCCCGTGATCCCCGGCGTCGACCACCACATCGAAGGCGCCCTCGCCGGCTCCTCCACCACCACCTGGCAGGTCCTCGGTGAACTCTCCTCCCCGGCCGAAACCCTCGCCGAAGTCCCCTCCCAGGTCCTCGCCGACGGCGCCAGCCGCTTCTTCCGCGTCACCGCCACCGACTCCAACGGCACCCTCGTGACCGACCCGGTCGGTTCCCAACGCCACTCCCTCCAGCCGGGCGTCCGCTCCTACGCCTCGCCGTTCCAGGCGCCCCGCGCCGCCCGGGCCACCGTCGTCGCCGTCTCCGGCCAGACCGTCCAACTCGGATCCCTCGACGCCGAAGGCGGCTCCTGGGGGCGTCTTGGAACCATGGCCACCCACGCCCTCATCCTTCCGGGCACCTCCCGGGGCTGGCCCATCCTCGCCAACGTCGCCGACCGCCTCCTGCTCGACATCCGCGAGCTCGATCCCGCGATCGCCCTTCCCGCCGGCACACCCGTCGAGATCATCCGCCTGCCCCGCGCCAGCGAGATCCTCGGCGTCCCGGGCCATCCCGACGCCGCGCTTCAACCCGGCGATTTCGCCGACTTCATCGACGGCAACGGTTCCCTCTCGACCCTCGAATGCCGCCTCGACTCGTTTGGCGCGGCCCAATACCTCCTGCGCGTCCGCGGCATCGAGGTCGGACCCGTGGACCCCTCGGAGATCACCGTGCTTCCCGGCCTGCCCATCCAGGTTCAGAAGCTGGTTGCCACCGGGACCCTCGGGTTCGTGGGTCGGGTTCAGGACGGTCCCCTGACCGCCTACCGCGTCGGTGACACCGGGATCGGCACGGTCTCCGTGTCCACGAGACCATAAATCAAAGCGCCCCGGGGCCGCCCGAAGCCATCGAGGCTTCGAGGGCGGCTCCGCCCATTTCGGAACGATTCCCCTCGTTCCGACCCCGCGACGGCTCCGGACCTCCCCCTCGGTTCGGAGCCGTCGCCTTGTTC
>JBFWOK010000058.1:0-35312 GCA_050250555.1 Limisphaerales bacterium | reverse complement strand
GTTCCGCCGCTCCCTGCGCTGAGGCGCCGTCCCACGCTTCCCAGGCCCCAGCCTCCCGCCCGTGCAACTCACCGGCCTCCCGCAAAGACCAAGATATTTTCCCCCGCGTTTATCGCGACGCGGAACACGATGACTCCACCGATTCTCGAAACTGAGAACGAGCTGACTTCCAGAAGTGTCCCTGGATCGATAAGATGAACGCTTCCCTCGTCATCTCCGATGGCGAGCGTCCTACCGTCAGGCGAAAAGGTCAGCGCCCCATACGGCGCGCGCTTGCTCGTGGCGACTTTGAAGTCCCCTAGCTTCTTCCTCGAACCGACCTCCCAAAGCGACATGCCTTCTCCGGCAATCAAGGTCGCCAAGAGCTGCTTGTCATGGGAAAGTGCCAAGGCGTTGATCGAAGTTTCGTCACCGAATTGCAGCTCCGTTAACACACTCTGCCTCGCTGTATCCCACACTTTCACCACCCACTTCTGGGCGTTGCGGCCTGGTGCGGCCAGGATAGCGCCGTCGCTGGAGATGCAGGGCGTGGTGATGAAGTACCAAATCCCAGCATCGGTTTTGATCGGTCCTTGCAGTTTGGCGACTTCGCGGCGGCTGCCGATATCCCACGAGGATATCTCCGCGTCCCGGTTGAAGGTCAAAACGTGCTTCTCATCAGTCGTAAACCCAGCAAACCAGAATCCCCCCTCCGTTGAGCGGCCGGGCAGCTGCGAGAGCTTGAAAAGCGGGTTTCCCCGGACTTGGTTCCAGAGGTAGCGCCATTCCCAGCCGCGGAGGTCGTTCTCACCATCCCTCGGAGACTGGCGAGCCAGCAGATCGCGGGCCCGTCGCAGGTTATTTGCCGCCAATTCCTGCTGCACCCGGTTCATGTCCGCGGCATAGGCGCGGCGCCGCGCAGTCAGTTCCTGGACTTGGGCTTGGGAGCGGAGTTGTACCTCGCGCGCTTGGGCGGCCTGGGCTTGTTCTCGTTGGGCCGCTTCCCCAGCGCGCGCAGTTTCGGCCTCGAGGCGGGAGGCGATGGCCGCGTCCCGTTCAGCGAGGGCCCGCCGCCAGCCCAATGCCGCCAGGCTCAATCCCAGGACGAGGGAAAAGGCAACGACGCTGGCACTGGCGAAGACAACCTTGTTGCGCCGGACTGCGCGACCCAGCTTGTACGTGACACTGGGAGGTCTGGCGCTGACTGCCTCATTTTGGAGATGTCGCTTGATGTCGGCCGCGAGCCCATTCGCTGTCTCGTATCGACGCGAGCGATCCTTCTCCAGACACTTCATCACGATCCAGTCCAGATCGCCGCTCAGCTGCCGAATAAGATTCGGGGCCGTCACCGACCGACGCTTCGCGGTCGTCGTTTGTTCCTGGGTTCCCAAGGTCGCCAGCCGCGTACTCGGTCGAGCCGGTTCTTTTTCCCGGATGATGACGCGCATCCCATCAAGTCCGGATGCCATCAGTTCCCCGCCATCGAAGGGAGTGCTGCCGACTAAGATTTCATAAAGCAAAACTCCCAGACTATAGACATCACTTCGTGTATCGATATCCAGCCCGCTCATCTCGGCCTGCTCCGGGCTAATATACGCAGGCGTGCCCATGAACTGGAGGAATTGCGTGTGGATGGTCTTGTCCGTCAATTCCCCCTGAGTCGCCTTCGCGATGCCAAAATCAATCACCTTCGGCACGGGAACCCCGTCATGCAGGGTCACCATCACGTTTGACGGCTTGATGTCCCGGTGGATGATCCCCTTCTGGTGCGCGTGCTGGATCGCCTGGCAGACCCTGATGAACAAGTCGAGACGGTCCTTGGTGGTCAGGTTTGCCTGATCACAATAGTCCGTGATCTTGACTCCTCTCACCAGTTCCATCACGAAGTAAGGGCGCCCTGTCTCGGTGGCTCCCGCATCCAACACCTTGGCGATGTTCGGGTGGTCCATCATCGCGAGGGCTTGGCGCTCAGCCTCGAATCGCGCCACCACCGCCTTGGTATCCATCCCGAGCTTGATGATCTTCAACGCCACCTTGCGGCGGACCGGTTCCTTTTGTTCCGCGAGCCACACGACTCCGAAGCCGCCCTCGCCGAGTTTCTCCAATATTTTGTAACGACCGATGATCGACCCTTCAGCGGCGTCTGCACCAGGAATGAGGTATTCGATCGTGTCCTCCCCGGCGGAGCTGACGGTGCGCGGGAGGTCAGCGAGTTGGGCGGCAAGCCGGTCGCGCAGTGCGTGGTCGTCGCCGCATACCGCCTCCAGAAACGAGCCTCGTTTGTCCATTGGCTGCTCGCGGGCCAAGGCGAGAAGGGCGGCCTCGCGATCGGGGAGCGACGGCTGGGGCATCGTCGGGTTCACCGCCTGCTTATAGGCGCTGCGTCCGTAGACGGAAAGGATGGAGTCCTGGCTTCACGGATTCGGGAAGGTGGGGGCCAAAATGGATTGGGGTTGAGTGGCTCGATTCCTTTGGGCGACGCGAGTGGCGCGCCGAAGGATTCGCACCGGCGCCGCCCGATCGAGACCACACTGCCCCCGAGGCATCGGATTCAGGGTTTATCTGTGGTGTCAAAGAACGGCGCACCCGCCTCCGGGGAGGGTGGCAGTGCTTATGATTGTCGCATTAACCATTCGGTGGTCCGCGGCGGGAGGCACGTGATGCGCCCGAACCCATCGTCGCAAACTCAGTCCGAAGGACGCCCTGTTCTGACCGCCAGTGCATGTGCTCAAACCTGGCCCCGATCACGTCCGGGGCACGCTCTAACTTCTGGATTTCCTCGGCATTGGGGAAACCTGTGAGAAGCGCCCAAGAGCCGGTCCTGGCCGTGGGTCACGAAGCTGTCCTGCGCCGCGCCGACACGGATTGCGTGCGATTCCAGGGATTGCGTTGGTTCAATCGGATCAAGGGAGCCGGTAGTTCCGGCATGGAGCGCGACGCTATCCCAAGTCCTTCGAAGTCAGTTGAAGGCTACCGCTTCGTAGGCTCGTTTGAACGGATGGAGAAAGGCGTGCCAGGGTATCTAGGGTGTCATGACAATAACAAGAACCGACCCCTCACCGAATGCAGAAGCTCACGCGTCAAATGATCTTCGGAACACTCCCAGACACCCGACGTCGCAAGCCGTGGACCAAGAAAGTTTTAGGCCTAATCTAAGCGCCATTCGGGACTGACCCCTGTGCCAGCAAAGGGCATCGTCGCCCCCCTCAGTTGCCCGGGGAATCGGATAGGCGCAGGCGATAGAACCGCGGGGCCGATTCGGGATCGACAAAGCGAAAGGGAAGGCCGTCACCGTCCACCTCACGAAGGGTACGCCAATCGGACGGAGGGGCTTCCAGACTCTCGGCGGCTTCGACGTGGTAGCGGCGTCCCTTGCGGGTGTTGAGCGTCGCGCCAAAGTGGCCGTCGACGAAGGCGGGCCCGTCAAGGCGGCGTTCGTCATCGGGATTGATGCGTTGGACCGTCCAGGCCGACCCGCTGACGAAGAGGTCGTTGGCGATAACAAGGATTCGACCGAACGGGTCGAGTGCGAGGCTTCGAAAGAACGAGGCATTCCGTTCCGTCGTGAACGTTGTGTCGTCCCGGCCGTCCTGAAGGAGTCGCACGATCGGGCTGGCCTGCAGGTAGGGTGGCCCGGCTTCGCCAGAGGAGGTGCGAAGGAGAATCCGGCCCTCGGGGTCGACGACGAGGTCGTCTACCACAACCCGATGGGGAGGATCGGATCGAAACTGGAGTTGGAACGAAGGATCGGGTTCGCCGGAGGGAAACAGTCGCACCAGCGCGGGCGCCAGACTCCCGGCGGAAGTCTTGCCGCCCGCCAGGATGCGATCTTGGGCGTCCACGACTAGGGAGCGGAGGCGCATCTCCCCCGTCCCGACGGGCTGCACGGGGAAGCTGGGATCAGGCTGTCCGTCGGGCAGGAAGCGGCGGAAGCCCGAGGGGCCGAGACCGGACCCGTCGTCCGTGGCCATCACGAATCGGCCATCCGATTGTCCCACAAGAAAGATCGTACCGGAGAGATCGTTGGTGATCCGAGCGAACGCTGCATCGAACCGGCCGTCTGGAAGCAGCTTCACGATCTCGAGGACCGAAGGCGCCTCCCCAAACCAGCCCGCGAGCAGAACTCCGTCGTCGGGCGTCACCAAAAGTCCGGTCAGCCGGTGGATGGCACTCTGGCCAGGAAGATAATCCGGGAACGACGGATCTGCGGAGCCGTCCGGCCGAAGGGCGAGCAGGCGATAGATCGGCTTTTCGGGGAGATACACGGCGCGCTCGAACTGGACGATCGCCAGCAGGCCGCCACTCCTGCGAGCGACGACTCCCCGAACGCTTCGGACGAGGGGCGCCTCGGCATCCCCGCGAAGCAGAACGAACCCCGGGTCAACCTGGCCTTCCCGCAGCAACCGCATCATTCCCGACGTGGCGACGCCGTCGGGGTTTCGGAAGGCGCCAAAGACGTAGTGTTGGCCATCGGCCACAAATTGACCGTCGTACGATGGACGCGGGACATTGGAGGCGGTCGGGGGACGAAAAGTACGATCGCGGGTTCCCTCGTGGGAGGGGCCTATCGTGACGTCGAGACGGATGGGGGCGCTGGTAACGAAACCCAATGCATTGGCGGCCCTAAGCTCGTACGAGCCCGCGTCCCCCAGGCGGATCGGGGCGAAATCGAGGACGGCGTTCGTGGCGTTGGGAAGGGTGATGCCATCGCGGGTCCAGGTCACCGAAAGGGGCAGAGCGCTGTGAACCACGAGGCCCAGCGCACCAACCTCGTCCTCGGTCCAGGTCATGGTGGCAGGGGTCTCGCCGATCACGGGCGCCGAGGGTGGGGCTTCACCGCCAAGCAGGCGGGCCAACCCGGGAGCGGGTGTCGTTCCGATCGTGTCAAATTGTCCGTGGACAAGGATCGATCCGTCGGGCTGGACGAACAGGCCGACGATGCCCGAGTCTGCAAAAGGGTTCGCGTGGGGAAGTCGGACTTGGTCAGCGGCGGTGCCGATCAGGGGGTTGAAGGAACTGTCGACCGTGCCATCGGGCCGGATCCGGGCCAGTCGGTCATGCCGTTGCCCCCCCAGGGACGAAAACCGACCACCGACGACCAGCGAGCCATCGGGCAGACGCGCGAGCGCGACGACGTGACCGTCGCAGCCATAGCGAAGCGTCCGGGTCTCGGCCCAGTCGGCCGAGGGATCGAGTTGATACAGGGCCAACTCAGTGGGCGTCTGGGCGCCGCCGGGGACGGTTTCGGCACAGAGAATTGCCCCGTCGGGGAGATCGATGCATGGACCGGAATAGGAACCCTCGGCGCTCGAATCCCGCGGGAGGATTCGACGAGGCACGCCCTCAGAGTCCAGTTCTGCGGTCACGACGGGACCGACAAGCCATCCGCCATCCGGGCGGGGCATCAGGCGGGACACGGTGCCTGACCTGGGTGGGGGCCAGTTGTACAAGAGGTTCGTGGTGGTGATCGGGACGAGCACATCGTTGATGTTGGTATGGTGCGTCGTTACCGAGGTGCTGCCTCCCCAGATGGGCCGCGAGTTCTTCGCGAAGTCGGGATCGAAGGCGCCGTCGGCCCCGATCCGTACGAGGCCGACCACCTGGTTGGTGTTCCAGATCAGGAAGTACCCACCCACGACCAGCCGGCCATCGGAGGTTGGGGCCAGCGACGCCACGTGTCCTCCCCCGCCCAGATTCGCGGGGGGCAGGTTGGTATCCAGGGTTCCATCGGGCTGCAAGCGGACGAGGCCCTGATACGGTCGGTCGGCGAAGACCGTGAACCCGCCACCAACATAAACCCGTCCGTCGGGCATCGGCAGGATGACGCGGACGTCGCCATTCCCTTTCGCCTGGTCGCCGAAGGTCGAATCCCGGGTGCCGTCGGGGAGGAGTCGAACCACGCCGTTCGAATGGGCGACTAGGAGCCGCCCCTCAGCATCGACAGCCACGGCTTGAACCAACGCGCCTTCGGCAATGCCGAGTTGCGGGGTGAAGGACGGGTCGACGGTCCCCGGGAGGGACGCCGCCAACCCGGACGAGACCAGGAAAGCGGCGACGAGGTGCGAGACGAAGGGGCGGAGGACATCGGTCGTGGTCATGGTGATCCTTTCCTGCTCATAAGCGTGGGAGGTCAGGGTTTCCCGCCACGGGTGGAGGAGACCGGCACGGGCGGCTTCGAGTCTCGGGGTGCGATCCGGGGCAGGTGCCACAAGGCGAGGCGTGCGTTGGCGGAAAGAGCGGCCAAGGTGTCACCGGTCGGGGAGAACCGCGCCATCACGGCACCAGCGCCTTCCGAATCGAGGAAGACCAGTTCTCGGAACGACTCCGTTTCCCAGATGCGGAGGCTGTCTCGGTCGGCGCAGACGAGCAGGCGTTGGCCATCCGGCGAGAACGCCATGTCGAGCAGGCCCCGGAGGGATCCCCTGAGGGGCCCCAGCGGTTGGCGTCGGGCAAGGCTCCACGCCCGGGCGGGACCCTGATCGCCAAAGGCGATCAGGGTGCTGGCGTCGGGGGAAAGGACCAGTCCTCGCACGGAGGGCAGGCCAAGATCCAGCGGCTCCGACACCGACTGCGTACGATCGAGGATGCCGCCCTGTCCGTCGCTACCCGCCCAGACGAGCCAACGCTCGTCTCGGGAGACCGCGATGCTTGGCGCCTCAGTGAAGGTGGCGAATTCCGGAGGCGCCAGACGGCTGACTCTTTTGCCTTCCGCGGACGACCATTCCTGCAGGCTGTGGCTGGCCGGGTGCCAGGTGACGAGGCGACGGGTGGTAGCGGTAAACAACAGCGGCTGGGCCGGGTCAGCATCGGTTTCGAGAGCGGGAAGCACGAGGCCGCGGTCCAGGTCGGCAATCCGGACCGCCGGAGCCTCGTTCGTGGTGACCAGAAAACGGCCGGCGGCATCAAAGAACAGGGGCCGGAGCGCATCGGTCAGGACGAGCAATTCCCGGGGAGCGGAGGGTTGGACCAAGCTGCGGCTGACGACCCGGCCCGCCGAATCGCAGGTGACGACGGTTTCGTCGCCACCGGTGAAGGACCAGGCCCGAACGTCCGTGCAGACCGCCGTGGGGCCGAACTCCGGCTCGGCGTTGTCGAGATCCCACAAAGCCACCGAGCCGTCGCGGGCGCCACTCACGAGCGTTCGACCGTCGGAATGGAGGGCGAGGCAGAGAATTTCGCTATCCTGCCCCAAGAGAGAGGACATGCGCACCGGGCCGTCGGCGAAGAAGAGGCGGGGTGGGAAGAGCGATCCGGGCCCAGCCGCTCCGGGGGCTGGCCGATCGCGCCGGTTGGCCAGGGATTCCACGAGTGAGGCAGGCAGGTCGACGATGCTGATGGCTTGGTGAATTCCGGCCCACACGAGCTGGTTCCTCGCCGAGGGAAACAGCAACACGTTGGCCTGGCGGACCCTCACCCCGACGGTGGGGATCACGCGGCCATCGTGGAGGTCCTGCAATCGGAATCCTGGCCGATCGAGGGAACCGACGGCGACCAGTCCGTTCCCGGGCCCAACCGCAAGGCAAAAGGCGCCCTTGAAGCCGGCCACCGATCGATTCCAGAGCAACTCTCCAGTGCCGAGGTCGAAGACACCGAGCTTTCCCCCGGAGTCCACAAGGGCGGCCATGCCCCACTCCGGCTCGGGAGTGAATACGACGCGCGGAGTGTCCAAGGACGGGGTCGGAAGACGGTGGGAAGCCAGTCGGGTGCCGGCGGGAATGCTCCACTGATCGATCGAACCAGCGGTCGTGGCGGTCCAGAGTCGGGTACCGTCGGACGTGAATCCAAGCCCACAGCAGGGCGCATCGAGGAACAGATCGACCGTGAGGTTTTGCGTGGCCGTGTTCCACAGACGGACGCGCCAGGGGGCTTCGGAGGCGGATGGATCGGCGCGGTCGGCGAATGCGAGCA
Source organism: Limisphaerales bacterium (assembly GCA_050250555.1). GTDB lineage: Bacteria > Verrucomicrobiota > Verrucomicrobiia > Limisphaerales > CAIMTB01 > CAIMTB01. The sequence goes on along the minus strand of JBFWOK010000058.1, from coordinate 27,425 downwards.
CGTCGCGGGTGGGACCAAAAAGGACGGGTGGTGACGGCAGTCCAGTCGCCCAGCGCTCGCGTTCGCCACCGGTTTGCATGGACCAGACCGAAACCCGGCCACCTTCTTCGCCCAAGGCCAGCGATTGCCCGTCGCTGGAGATGGAGAGTTCGGTGACAGCCGCGGGGCGCCGACAGAGTTCGCGAAGGCGATGGTCGGGGCAGGAAGCCCGGAGGAACCACCACTCCCAACCCCGGAAATCGGGTTCGCCAGGAGCAGGCACGCAGGCGGCGAGGAGCGGTCGGACCACGGCGAAATTCCGGGTGATCAAGGCGGCCTGAGCGAGGTTGACGTCGGCAATGTAGGCCCGGCGGCGCGCGAGGTTGGCTTGGGCTTCGGCCACCTCTCGCAAGCGGGCCTGTTCTCGTTCCGCCGCGCGCGCGCGTTCGAGGGCGGCGCTCTTGGCCCCGTATTGCCAGACCGCCAGGCCGAGGCCGAAAAGGAATGCCGCCAAGATGCCGGCCGACAGCGCGAATGCGAGGCGGTGACGTCGCGCGAATTTCCGGGCGAAATATCCGGCGGTGCGAGGGCCGGCCGTAACAGGTTCGTGGGCGAGATGCCGTTCGAGGTCGGCCGCGAGGTCGGCGACCGACGCGTAGCGGTCGTCACGTTCCTTTTCCAGACAGCGAAGGACGATCCAATCCAGATCTCCGCTGAGCTGGGCCCGGTGGATCGGTGGTGTGGTCCGGAGTTGCCCGGCCAACTCCGCGGCGGCGGCGGCGGGCAGGGAGGCGACGGTGTGCGAGGGCGGCGCGGGCTCGGTGTCGCGAATGCGCGACCGCAGTTCGGCGAGGCCAGACCGGGCGAGCGACCCTCCGTCCAGAAGGGGCCGCCCGGTGAGAAGTTCGTGCAGGACCACCCCGAGGCTGTAGAGGTCGCTGCGGGTGTCGACCTCGAGACCCCCAAGGTCCGCCTGTTCCGGGCTCATGTAGGCCGGGGTGCCCAGCAGTCCCAGAACCTGCGTGGCGGGGGTGGCGGGGGCCACGGGCTGCGTCAGGGCCTTGGCGATGCCGAAGTCGATGACCTTCGGCGTGGGGATGTCTTCGAGGTCCGTGACGAGAATGTTGGAAGGTTTGAGATCCCGATGGAGGATTCCCTTTTGGTGAGCGTACTGGACTGCCCGGCAGACGCGGACAAACAGTTGCAGCCGCTGCGTCAGGGGGAGGCGCTCTTGGCGGCAAAAGGCCGTGATCGGAACGCCGGCGATAAACTCCATCGCGAAGAACGGGCGTCCTTCGCCAGTGGTTCCGGCATCGAAGATCCGGGCGATGCCGGGATGCTCGAGCCGGGCAAGGACCTGACGCTCCACGTCGAAGCGGGCCAGGACGGAGGCCGAGTCCAGGCCGGGATGAAGAATCTTGAGAGCAACTCGGCGGGGGAGCGGGTGTTGCTGTTCGGCGAGGTAAACGTGACCGAACCCGCCTTCTCCGAGGGTGCCGAGAAGACGATAGGGGCCGATGATCCGCCCGGCGGCATCAAGTGTCCGGGTCATCACGGGCGAGGCGGGCATGAACCCGGTCTCGCCGTGCGCGGCGAGCAGGCCTTCCACCGCGGCCAGCAGGGTGGGATCTCCCGCGCAGGCCTGCTTGAGGAACGCGGCCCGGCTTTCGGGCGAGGCGTACTCGAGGGCATCCAGGAACACCTCGCGTTCGCGGGGGTGGAAGGGCGTGGAGGGTGGGTGCATGGGGTTGGGTCACCCTTCCTGGCGTAAGCGCCGTGGAATTCCCGCCAGGTTATCCAGGATTACCGCCTCCGAGCTGGCGCTTCAGCCACGCTCGGGCGTAGGTCCAGGCACGTTCGGTCGACCGGAGGGAGATCCCAAGAACCTCGGCGGAATCCTCCATGCTCAGGCCGACAAAGTACCGCAGATCAACGAGCCGGGCGGAAATCGGGTCCACCGCCTCGAGCTGGCCGAGAGCTTCGTGGACGGCAACCAGTTCCTCCGGTGTGCCGGGGTGAACGAGATGGATGTCCTGCAGTTCCTCGCGTTCAGGAGCACCCCCACGCTTGAGGGCGTGTTTGCGCCGGGCGGACTCGATCAGGATACGGCGCATCGCTCGGGCGGCGACAAAGAAAAAGTGGGCCCGATTGGCGAAGCGAGGGGTCCCCTCGCCGACCATGCGCAGCCAGGCTTCGTGCACGAGGGCGGTGGCTTGCAGTGTGTGGCCGGGAGCCTCCGCGGCCATGCGCGCGGCGGCCATCCGACGGAGCTCGGAGTACACCAAGTCGAAAAGCCGGGAACTGGCCGGGCCGGTGTCGGTATCGAGATCGCGGAGGAGTCGCGTGACTTCGCCGGCCGAATCCACCGCCGGAGAGCGATTGAGGCTGCCGGCTGAGTCGAAGAGCATGACCGATTCGGTACACTTTCGGAGGCACGGCGTCCAACCGAGTGTGACCCGGCCCCCCGGCTCCCGAGCCAGACCTCTGCGTTCCCCAAGGTCGCGAGCTCCCAACGCCGAGGCCCAGGGCCGAACGCCCGGCGATCCGCTGGTGTTGCCTTGCGAAATCCACCCGCAAGGGTCAGCCAAAGGGGTCAGTTCTTGTGATTGTCGTGTTTGTCATTCGTTGCGCGCCGGCGCGAGGCACATGATGCGCCCGAACCCATCGTCGCAAACTCAGTCCGAAGGACGCCCTGTTCTGACCGCCGGTGCATGTGCTCAAACCTGGCCCCGATCACGTCCGGGGCACGCTCTAACTTCTGGATTTCCTCAGCATGGGGGCAAACCTGTGAGAAGCGCCCAAGAGCCGGTCGTGGCCGTGGATCACGAAGCCGTCCTGCGCCGCGCCGACACGGATTGCGTGCGATTCCAGGGATTGCGTTGGTTCAATCCGATCAAGGGAGCCGGTAGTTCCGGCATGGAGCGCGACGTTATCCCAAGTCCAACGGAGTCGGTTAAACGCTACCGCTTCAATGGGCTCGTCTGAACGGATGGAGAACGGCGTGCCGGGGTATCTAGGGAGTCATGACAATAACAAGAACCGACCCCTTCACGTGCGCCCTCAACGTTTGACCCCATTGCCCTTTTAGCGTGATGCTTCCAGGCCGCCGTAAGAATCCCTGACGCGCATGTCAGATCACAGTTCCTATCAAGTTTTCGCGCCTCCTCCCGAGCTTGAGCCCTTCGTCGAGTGCTTCTGGGATCTGGTGGGTCCGGCTTCTGCAACGCCGGCTGAGCCGGAAATCGTCCTTCCGGATGGCAAGACGGAGCTGATCGTTCACTTCGGTGACGATTTCTTCAAATTCGAGCGGAATCGCGAGACCGCGAAAGGTGAATACGCGCGCCAGGCGCGCGTTCTGATGTCGGGGCAACTGACCGAGCGGATCCTGTTGCGTTCCTCAGGCAGCGTTGGAGTCGTCTCGGTCCGATTCAAGGCGGCCGGCGCGGCACGATTCTTCGTTCTTCCATACGAGGAGATCGTGGATCAGGTGATCGACTTCTCGAAGTATGAAATGGAGGCCGCCGCCACGCTCGCGAGGAGAATCGGAGAATCCTCCACGCCGGCTTTGCGCATTCAAGTCCTGCAAGATTTCTTGATCGGACGTCTCCAGAAGCATGAATCCAAAGAGGACCTCTTTGTTCGGCAGGCCTGCCAATACATCGTCCAATCCGAAGGCTCGTATTCCGTTCAGGAGCTGGCGAAACTGATCGGGTTCAGCCAGAGACAGCTCGAAAGGAAATTCAAGCAACAGGTCGGCATCACTCCGAAGCTTCTGTCGAGGATCATGCGATTTCAAAAGTTCATCGCCCTGTCCCGGTCTTCCAGGGACATGACCCTTGCCGAGGCGAGCGTTTCCTGCGGCTACTACGATCAGCCGCATTTCATCAGGGATTTCATGGAGTTTTCGGGAGTGAGCCCGAGGGACTACCTTTCCTCAGCCCATCCCATGTCGGATCATTTGACAACTCCCGCGCAAAGGCAGATGTCGGATTTCTACAATTCGTGAAAGGTTGGCTCGGCCAGTATCGGATTCACCATGAACATTCTCAACACGACGTTGGCGGCGTTCTGTCTCTTTTTCATCGTCAGCGTTCAAAGCGCCGATAAGGCACCAGCGTTTTCCCTCGATCCACAGAAACTCGCCTGGCTCGTCGGCACTTGGGAACTCAAAGAGGGCGAGAAGATCACCGAGGAGACCTGGTTCCCGCTCAAGGGCAGCCAGATGATGGGAGTGTCGCACACGTATGATTCGAAGCGGACGCACTTTTTCGAATTCCTGCGCGTCATGGTGAAGAAGGACATGATTAATTACATCCCTCAACCTGGCGGCGATGCGCCGGTGCCGTTCAGGATCGTGCACTTGGACGACAAGGTCGCGGTGTGGGAGAACCCGAAACACCATCATCCGCAGCGCATACGCTACGAGCGCACCGAGACAGGGATGACGGCCACCATCTCGCTGCTCGACGGAAGCAGGGCCAAGAGCTTCGCGTTTACCCGCCGGGCCGAAGCGGCAAAGTGAAAAAGGGGTCAGTTCTTGTGATTGTCGCATTAGCCATTCGTTGGTCCGCGGCGGGAGGCACGTCATGCGCCCGAACCCATCGCCGCAACCGCAGTCGGCAGGACGCCCTGTTCTGACCGCCGGTGCCGGTGCTCAATCCTGGCCCCGATCACGTCCGGGACACGCTGCAACTTCTGGATTTCCTCGGCACGGGGGAAAACCGGTGAGAGACGCCCAAGAGCCGGCCTTGGCCGTGGATCACGAAGCTGTCCCGCGCCGCGCCGACACGGATTGTGTGCAATTCCGGGGATTGCTCTCGTTCAAACCCATCGAGGGAGTCGCCAGTTCCGGCATGGAGCGCGCGACGTTTTCCCAAGTCCCCCGCCCCGGAGTCGATTGAAGGCTACCGCTTCAATGAGCTCGTCGGACCGGATGGAGAACGGCATGCTCCGCAATCCAGGCGGTGGCGACAATAACAAGAACCGACCCCTTCACGCGTGATGAATACTCCGTTCCCGGCCGCCCCCGCAGCGAATGCATCACTCACTAACGGCATCCCTCATGCAAATCCCGCTCCTCGGCGAACCGCGATTCCCCTCTCCCATCGGGCGTGCGGTGGATGACGCCCTGCGCGTCCCCGAGCATGTCGTGTACGACCCCCGGTCCGCTCCTTCGGCCGGCTTGTCGTTCGAACTCGCCGGTCCTCGCGATCGACTCTTCTTTGATCCCCGCCAAACCCGCGCCGGAATCGTCACCTGCGGGGGATTGTGCCCCGGATTGAACGACGTCGTCCACTCGCTGTTCCTCGAGTTGCACCATGCGTACCGGGTGCGCGAAGTCCTCGGCTACCGCGGCGGATCCCAGGGGCTGGGAGCGTCTCCGGACGACCCGCCGGTGGTGCTGGATACCGACTGGGTCGACTCGATCCACCAGCAGGGCGGCAGCGTCCTGGGAACCTCTCGCGGCCCCGTGGACGTGCCGGAGGCCGTCGATCAACTGATCCGTCGGGAGGTGAACATCCTCTTCACCATTGGTGGAGACGGCACTCAACGCGGGGCGAATGAACTGGCCGGGCAGGCGCGCGCGCGGCTACCCGCTGGCCGTGGTCGGGATTCCCAAGACCATCGACAATGACGTTCCGTTCGTGACCCGGACCTTCGGCTATCTCACGGCGGTCGAGGAGGCGTCCCGAGTCCTTCAACGAGCCCACACGGAGGCGCGCAGCGTTCGAAATGGCGTTTCCCTGGTCAAGCTGATGGGCCGACACGCCGGTTTCATCGCGGCCGGCGCCACCGTCGCCAGTCAGGATGTCAATTTCACCCTCGTTCCCGAGGTTCCCTTTCGACTGGACGGCGAACGCGGCTTTCTCGAAGCCCTTCGCCGACGTGTCATCCAGCGCCGACACGCCGTCGTCGTCGTCGCCGAAGGCGCCGGCCAGGATCTCCTGGACGAGGCCACGACGCGTCACGATGCCTCTGGCAACGTGCGGCTGCGCGATATCGGCGTCCATCTCCGCGACCAGATCGAAGCCCACTTTGCGGCCCATTCCATCCCGCTGGTCATGCGCTATTTCGATCCGAGCTACTTCGTTCGAAGCAGTCCGGCGAATGCCGAGGACTCCATCCTGTGCGATCTCTTCGCCCGTCACGCCGTGCATGCGGCGATGGCCGGCAAAACCGGTCTCGCCATCGGCTTCCTCCACGGCCAGTTCATCCATGTCCCCATCGAACTCCTGGTCAGTCGCTCCAAGCGCATGGAGGAGGACGGCCTGGCGTGGCGGGCCGTCCTCTCGACGACGGGGCAACCGGAGCGATTCGAGTAGATTCCGCAGCCACCATGAAGAGCAACCATGACAACCTGGACCCGCAGGGAGCGGGCGTAACCCTTCGAACCCGCCACCCCGGCATCGGGGGGTTGGCACATCGGCCCACCGAACCTACGGCCCACGGATTGTCAGAGGCGATACCGTCGCGGTGCCTCTGGCGGCAGGGTCTCCTGACCGTTTCTTTGGGTCTTCTCGTCGCCGGTTGTGTCTACCCGATCGGGGCCGTGAAGGTGTCGACCCGGCAATCCTATGCGCAGGTGGAGGAGAGCACGCTGCGCACGGGAAAACTTGGTGCGGACACCGTCGCGCTGTTGCACCGATTCGACCTCGATCGCATCGCCTCCCGCCGTCCCGACGAGGCGGTTCGCCGACTTCATCAGGTAGCCGTGGCCACGGGTGAACGGGATCTTCTGTTTGCGCTGACCGAACTCAGTTATGCCGCGGGCGACCATATCGGCCGATCCGCGAAGGCCCGGGAACCCCGGGATCCTCGCGACTACTACCTCGGTTCGGCGGTCTATGCGTGGCTGTTCCTTTTCGGGGAGGGAGGCCAGGGATTGCAGAACGTCTTCGACCGGCGGTTCCGACTGGCCTGCGATTACTACAATTACGGGCTGGGACTCGCCCTCGCCGAGCGACGAGGGACGAACGGCGTTGTTCGGTTGGAAAGCGGCCGAAGGCAGTTGCCCGTGGGTGAGATCGATGTGCGGCTTGGCCAGACGGACATTGTCGCGCGCCTGGCCGGATTCGAAAAACTCCTCAGTGCGGACCAATTCCGTGTGCGCGGTCTGTCCGTGCGCAACCGGGAACCGGGTGTCGGAGCGCCCTTGGTGGGGGTGAGGCCCCTCGACTCCCGGTTGGGTGTCAACCGGTCCTCGCCGTCCACCGTTCTCCTGCGGGTGGAAGGCTCCCTGACCAACCTCGAAGCCGGGACAAGTTCCGGATCCTTGGAACTGTATTCGGCCTACGAAGATACCTCGGTCGCCATCGGTGATCTTCGAGTGCCCCTGGGCAACGACTTGACCACCCACGTGGCCTACTCGCTGAACCAATCGTCCGCCTGGAATCTCGGGAAGATGGGCTTTCGGACGCCGGACCACGCCAAGGTCAACCGGGTGATTCCGCAGCATTCCTTCCGTCGCGGCCGAATTCCGATCGTGTTGGTCCACGGAACCTTCTCGAGCCCCATCACCTGGGCCGAGTTCAACAACGCGCTCACCGCCGACCCGGTTCTACGCCGGCGCTTCCAGGTCTGGAATTTCATGTATGGCAGTGGGAATCCGCTGGTCGTTTCAGCCGCCGACCTGCGCGATTCGCTTATGGCGGCGGTGAAGGAGGTCGATCCGGCGGGCCAGGACGCGGACCTTCGGCAGATGGTGGTCATTGGGCACAGTCAGGGCGGCCTGCTCACCAAGCTCACCGCCACCCGGACCGGCGATGCGCTCTGGCGAGAGATCAGTCAGACACCATTGGAAGATGTTGAACTCGAGGAAGCTCGGCGTGCGGCCCTACGGCGGCTCGTCATCGTCGAGCCGCTGCCGTTCGTCCGCCGCGTCATCTTTATTAGTACGCCGCATCGGGGAAGCTATCTGGCGAGCAGCTTCGCGAGAAGACTGGCCACCCGATTGGTCACCCTCCCCGCCACCGTGGCCGCCCAGGCCAGGGAGGCGCTCTCCTTCTCTGAAAAGTCCACCGCCGAAGCGTTTCTCGGCGGTCGGGTACCCAACAGCCTGGATAGCATGTCACCCAAGAATCCGGTGCTTCTGGCCCTCGCCGACATCCCCGTGTCGCCCGAGGTGAAGGCGCATTCCATCATTCCCGTGAGGGGAGACGGCGATTATCAGGTGGGGCGCGACGGTCTGGTGACCTATGCGAGCGCCCACTTGGACCACGTCGAGTCGGAGTTCATTGTACGCGGCGAACATTCGTGCCAGAACATGCCCGCCACCATCGAAGAGGTGAGACGGATTCTGCACGAACACTTGAGATCCGTGGACGCGAATTCCGGTAGTCTCAGGGATCTGCCTCCGTCCGATGCGGTGAGCGAGGGCCGGACACGGACGCAAGCCAGCCCCCCGAAGGCCTCACAATGAAACTCATCACAACAGCGGTCCCCAATCGCCATGCTCGGCGCCCCGAGCGAGCCTCCGCCCATGCCGGCTCGCCAGGTTCCGCGCAAAATGCGACAACCACACGGCACCCAGCATGAGAACACATCATCTATTCCTGATCCTGAGCCTGATCCTCACGGCCGTCGCTTCAGGTCAGACCCCCCCGCCCGCCGACGCACCAGCGCCCCCGCCCGCCGCCCCCGCCAAACGCAGCGCCGCGGAATTGGAGAAACTGGTCGGACCGATCGCCCTCTATTCGGACTCGTTGATTGCAACCCTCCTGCCCGCGGCCGTTTATCCCTTGGAGATCGTCCAGGCGGCGCGCTTCGTCGCGGACACCAACAATCTCGCGAACCTGGACGCACAGCCGTGGGACGACAATGTAAAGGCCGTCGCACGCGTGCCGGCGGTAATCAAGAAGATGAATGACGATCTTCAATGGACGATGGAACTTGGCGAAGCCTTCCTCGCTCAGGACAAGGAGATCATGGACACCATCCAAAGCCTGCGTGGCAAAGCCCAGAAGGCAGGCACCCTCCAGACCACGCCGCAGCAGGTCGTCGTGGTCACCAACATGATTGTCGAAACGAAGATCGAGCAGCAGGTGGTGGTGGTGACAAACACGGTCGTCCAAATCCAGCCCTCCAATCCCCAGGTGGTGTACGTCCCGACGTACAATCCAGCGACGGTCTATTACCCGCCCCCCTCCTATGTCTATGACCCGTTCGCTCCCCTGGTCACCTTCGGAGTGGGTATGGCGGTGGGAGCCATCATCGCCAACAACAACTGCGACTGGCATGGGGGCGGTTGTTACCATGGAGACGTGGACATCAACATCGACCGGAACGTCAACCGCAACGTCAACCGGAATGCCAACGTCAACGCCAACCGGTCCACAGCCACCGGTCAGTCCGGTGGCCAAAAGAAGTGGCAACCGGACTCCAGCCGACTCAGCAAGAGTGGTTCGCCCACGGCCGCGAGTTCGGCTCGTAGCGCAGAGGCACGGGGCTGGTCTTCCGGAGGCACCAGACCATCGACAGGCAGCGCCGGAACCCGTCCTACCACTGGAACTGCCGGCGCTCGTCCTTCCACGGGGACCGCCGCCGCCCGCCCCTCCACCGCCAACGCCGCGGCAAGGCCTTCCACCGGCGCGCCATCGGCCAATCGGCCCGCCGCAACTCCAAGCGCGAACCGACCCAGTCCAAGCCCCAGCGCCTCTCCGAACCGTTCCAGTCCTGCCTCGTCGGGCAGCGCCTTTAGCGGCGTCAATAGCGGATCAGGCGCCAACGGCTTTAGCAATCGTGGTGCCACCAGCCGTAGCTCCAGCGGGGGATTCAGCGGCGGCGGCGCGCGGGGCGGCGGTGGCGGCGGTCGTGGGGGTGGTCGTGGGGGTGGTCGCCGATGAACTCAAGCGTCGAACTTCCATCGTCTTCTACGCCTGTTATGAAACTCTTCCCATTCTGCCTACCCATGTTCCACTCGTCTGTAGCGGCGAGCGTCCCGCCCGGCGGCACCGCGTCCCTCGTTTCATGGTCCCCGTGCGCGAGTCGCAACTCGTTGATGTTACCCATGATCTACCTTCAACGGATTCTCCGCGCCGTCGCCCGGCGCCACCTCGCCTTGGTGTCGGCGTTGGCGTTGGCGTTTGGCGCGCCCCTCGTCCTCCGGGCGGCGGACGTCGGTCAGGCGTTCGGAACGCCCGAGGAAGCCGTCGCAGCGCTCGAGACCGCCGTCCGCGCGACCGACCCCGCGGCCCTCCGCACCCTCTTCGGTCCTGCCGCTGAGGAGCTTCAGAACCCGGATCGCGTTCAGGCGACCAATGAGCTCGAGACGTTCGCGTCAGCCCTGAGCCAGTCCCATCGAATTGTTCGCCAATCGGACTCTCGATGTGTGCTGGAAGTGGGCGAAAGCGCCTGGCCCTTCCCGGTTCCCATCATCAAGCAGAATGACCAGTGGTTCTTCGACACGGAATCGGGCAAGGAAGAAATACTCAACCGCCGCATCGGCAAGAACGAGTTGTCCACACTCCAGGTCGTCCGCGCCTATGTGGAAGCCCAACGCGAGTACGCCGCGAAAGACCGTGATGGCGATGAGGTTTTGGAATACGCCCAGAAACTCAGGAGTTCGCCCGGAAAGAAGGATGGACTTTACTGGCCACCCGAGCTGGACAATGAAAGAAGTCCCCTCGGGCCATTGGTGGTCGAGGCGCAAGCCGAAGGCTACGCGCCAGGTTCCAGAGAACCGGGAACAGCGCCGGAACCGTTTCACGGCTATTTCTTCAAGATCCTCAACCGCCAGTCCCAGTCGACCCCCGGTGGCCGCTACCATTACGTCGTCAACGGGAACATGATCGGCGGCTTCGGTTTGGTCGCTTGGCCCGCCGAGTATGGCGAGAGCGGCATTATGACCTTCATCGTCAACCAGCTGGGCCGTGTCTACCAAAAGGACCTGGGTCCCCAGACGGCGAAATCCGTAAAAAAGATGAACGCCTACAACCTGGACAAGACCTGGGCCATCTCGCCCGACTGAATCCTCCATACTCGCTTGTCGCCACCCTTCGGGGGAACGCCCGTAGGAAGGACGCATCGCTGTCTCACACCCGTGACTCCAATCAACTCATCCGATTCCCAATCCTTCACCATGAAGAACACCCTCGCACTCTGTCTCACCTCCGGCCTCCTGGGCTGGGCGACGGCTTCTGCCGACGTCCTTGAACTCAAGAACGGCCAGGTCATCACCGGAAAATATGTCGGCGGTACGGCGGGCACGATCCGCTTTGAGTCGGCCAGCGGATCCCAGGTCATCGAAACCGGGCAGGCTGTCGCCCTGACGTTTACCGGTGGCGACGCAGCGGCCGCCCCCGCCCCCGCAGCCGCAGCCCCCGCGCCGGCAACGGCTGCCTCTGGAGCCGTCTCCGTTCCTGCCGGAACGACCTTGCTCGTGCGGATGGTCGACGGCGCCTCCTCGAACGATCCGAAGGGCAAACGGTTCACCACCACCCTGGAGACGGATCTCGTCGTGGGCGGCGTAATGGTGGCCAAGGCCGGCACCAAGATCTACGGACGCATCGAGGGAGCGCAGTCGGCCAGACGCTTTGTGGGACAGAGTACGCTCGACCTGCGCCTGACCGAGGTCACCGTGGGTGGTTCCCTCGTCCCAATCCTCACCGGTCCCTACGCCCAAGCCGGCGCAAGATCCATTGGCAAGACGGCCAAAGGCGCCGCAGCCGGGGCCGCCATCGGTGCCATTGCGGATGGCGGTGATGGGGCCGGCAAGGGTGCGGCCATCGGTGCTGTCGCGTCCGGGCTGAAGAAAGGGCAGGCCGTTGGCGTGGCACCCGGCACGCTGCTGGAGTTTCAACTCCAGCAACCCGTCAATGTCAACGTCGCCCGCTGAACCCGAAACCGTCCCGACCCATCTAGAACGTCCCTTCCCTCCAACACTCGCATATGAAGATCGAATTCCTGAATCGCACCACCCGGCTGCTCGCCGTCACGGCCAGCCTGCTGGGGCTGCTCACCCCAACCGCCACCGCCCAAACGGCCACCGACGAAATCGAGGTGATTCGAGGAAGCCTCAAGGCTGATCGCAAGGTGGTGATCGCCGAAGCGATGCAACTCACCGAACCCGAGAGCGCAGCCTTCTGGCCTCTGTATCGAGACTATCGTTTCGAAATGGACCAACTCAGCGACGGGCTCGTGAAGCTCGTGTTGGAGTATGCGGATGTCTACCCGGCAGTTGCCGAGGATCGCGCTGCCCAAATGCTCAAGGATTACCTGGCTCTGGAAAAGAACTGGGCCAGCACGAGGGCCAAGCACTTGAAGAAGATCTCCAAGGCCCTCCCTGCCTCCAAGGTATTGCGATTCGCCCAACTGGAGAACCGTCTGGACCTCGCCGTGCGCCTTCAACTCGCAGGTGCCGTGCCCCTGGTACCTGCGGCGAAATCCTCCCCCTGAAAGGCAGCCGCCTCCCAGGCCGAAGGACCTGGAACGGACGGGAACAGACTCGATGTGCCCGACGGCCGTGCGCCGATCGAAATCCCGGATCCGTCGAATTGAAAAGGGGTCAGTTCTTGTGATTGTCGCATTAGCCATTCGTTGGTCCGCGGCGGGAGGCACGTGATGCGCTCGAACCCATCGCCGCAACCGCAGTCGGCAGGACGCCCTGTTCTGACCGCCGGTGCCGGTGCTCAATCCTGGCCCCGATCACGTCCGGGACACGCTGCAAATTCTGGATTTCCTTGGCACCGGAGAGAACCAGTGCGAAGCGCCCAAGAGCCGACCTTGGCCGGGGATCACGAAGCTGTCCCGCGCCGCGCCGACACGGATTGTGTGCAATTCGACCCCTTCACACAACATCGAGTGGCCATCTCGCTCAGCATGGTGGACAGCCGGCCCTCACACGGGTTTCACCGGGGAACCGGTGAAAACACAAGACCCATAGAGGCATTCCCGACGACTCAGTCTTCCTCACCCCGGGCTTGTTCAACCAAGGGCGTAGTTGCTGGCTCCGCTTCGCTCCGCAGCAATAGACCATTTATTGCTTGTTAGCCTCCTTTCTCGAATTGCGTATATCATCAAGAGCTCGCGAGAAGACCATTTCTTGAATCGTTGCCACTCGCTCAAAGAGTTGGTGTCGTTTGACCCGAGAGTCCCCCACTTTTAACATCGCGGATTCGAATTTCTCGATATTCTGTCGCAATTCGTTTTCGGGAAATCGCTGTTCGATGTACTTGCTCAAGTCGCCCAATGACCGACTGTAGAACCCTACACACAATGCACGTCCTTTGAGTATCGCGGCTCGGACGTCTTGAAAGAAGCTTTCTGAGTCAAAGGCATTGGCATCATCCGCAATCAGCTGGAGATTGTGGTCTATTGCGCGGGCAATATGATTCGCTATCGACGCTTGATGCATTCTGAGGAGTCTCTCAGTTTGTGTGTCATCCAGAGCCCAAGGTGAACGGATCGCTGGCATGCGCTGGCATTTGCTGTGAAATGCCGCAATGTGGTCTCGAAGCACCTCAATATCGGCCGTGTTGCTCAGGTCACTCATATAAAGAGGTAGAGCAAGGGCGCGATGTGTTAGGAATGGAATCACCTTCTTGTCGAGAGCTGTAGCGCGTCCTATCTCGTAGGGGACCCAAAGCGACTTGACACTTGCCGGCGAAACGATAACCACCAACATCATGCAACCATTCAGAGCCGCTTGCACCTCGCCGGTGATTGAATCACCTAAATCGATACTTGCAGAATCACGAAAATACGAAATCCCAAGTTCCTCTAGTAGCGCGCAAATGGCGTCAGCTACTGATTTGTCCATGTGAGAATAGCTGAGGAATACATCATTCATGTGGCAAAATCTGCTTGTCAGCTAAACCCCCGGGTCTGCGACGGCGCCTACCGGCTCACCCTCGGAGCCTGGACTGAACGCCGTTCGCAGTATCGGATGGTTGAACTAAGCCGCTTCGCGGCGATGCGGTGGTGACATGGGTGTCTCATGGGTGTCTTCGAGGATTGGTCGCCGCATGAGCCTGATCTTATACGGGGAGGGTAGAGATTCGGCGGCGGATGAAAAGCGCCAATCCATACTCGACTACCATCCATACCAAGCACCTCAGGAATGCCGCCGCTCTCCGACGCGCCAAAACCCAGGAGTCCGCCGCCGCGCCCGGCTTGCAGCCCGCCGCTTCGACGATCATCCGTACCACCCCTAGGGACTTCATCAATCCCGTCGACTTCCGGCATGGCTATGATTCCAGGGATTGCGCTGGTTCTATCCGATCAAGGGAGCCGGTAGTTCCGGCATGGAGCGCGCGACGTTTTCCCAAGTCCCCCGCCTCGGAGTCGCTTGACGAAGGCAGGCGTTATCGGACGAGGTAGAATCCCTTCGGGCGAAGCCTGTACGATTGCCTTCGTACCATCCTGGATATCAAACTGGCGGCGCAGCCAAGCAAGGATGACAAGCCGTCCCTTGGACGTGAAATGAACGCAGTCAGAGCGGGAATCGACCGACATGAAGAAAGTCTTACATTCAGACAATTGTCCGTCGGAAGTGGGTTAGTTGAAGAATTGATGGCAGTCCAACTCTTGCCGGATGGAGGGTGAGCACCCGATCCAGCCGCAAGTTCGCTTCTCGAAACTATGAGCGGAGAGGCGTCTTACGGATGGCGGAGGGAGGTGCGAGCGGTTGGGGCGCCGAGGGCGCCGGGGTTCTTCTTTGCTACCCAGGCGCGATCGGGTTCACCCAGCGCAACCCCGGAAAGCGGGCGAAATCGGCGTCGTTCGAATGCAGCTCGGCTTGATGCTCGATCGCCAGGGCGGCCAGATGGGCATCGGTCACAAGGTTCCCGGCGGTGCCGGCCTCGCGAAGGAGCGATCCGAAGATTTGGTAGTGCCGCGAGCCGGGTTGGAGCAGCTGCACGTTCGGGCGGAGAAACCAGGTGTCGGTGATAGCCAGCGCCTCCTCGACTTTCAGCGGCGATGATTGAATCCCGGGATGCGTGACGAGGCGAACGAACCCCATCAGGCTGGCCCAGCCGAGCCCTACCGGTCGGTCCCCGCGCATGAGGTCCAGCCACCAGCGCAAAGCCGGCGCATGGAAACGCGAGGCCTCGTTGTGGGCGTAAACGAGGAGGTTGATGTCCGGCAGAATCATCGACCCGGCCCAGACTCCGCCGGAGGCCGTGTCTTGACGAAAGCCTCCGCCTCGAGTTGATCCGCCAGTTGGTTCAGTCGGCCCTCGTCAATTCCTCCCACGAACGACGATCGAAACGTTCGCACTTCGAAAGGCTCCGCCGCCACCACCGCCTTGCCGCGTAGGCCCAAACCCAATCGAAGGGCTTCGTTCACCACGGTTCGAAATGGCTTTCGCTCCCGGTAAGCAGCCTCGCGGAGGCGTTCGCCGACGTCATCGTCCAAGGTCAGCGTCGTTCGCATGTTGTAGAGCATCGTGATGTTTGAATCATTTGATGGCAAGATGCTTTCTGCACGCTGATTAATGATTACAAGAAGCCATGGTTACCTGCGAGTGGCGCGGAGGTCTTTTTGCCGGCGTTCGTCCTTCGGGCCGATCGGCGAAGGGAGCGGGTCGTGTGGGTGCGGTGTAGGCTTCGATCGAGTTGGGAACTGAAGGTCAGGGTGGAATTCGAGATCGGGCTGAACCGCTGAAAACGACCCTTCCGAATCGGGCTTGGCTCCGAGGCGTGGTCATCGGAAGATCGCGTCAAACTTCGTCCTCCCCTACCCCGTCGTTTCGACTACGATTCCCGCCATGAACTCTTCCTGCACTCGACGTGATTTCACCCGACTGGCTCTGGGCGCGATTCCCGCGATGGCCACGCTGGCCGGTGGCGTTCGATTGAATGCTGCCGTGAAGCCCGATTCGAAAGTGGGCGGCGTTCAGATTGGAGTGAACGCGCCCTACAGTTTTGGCAATGCCGCCATGAGCGGTGACGAGATTCTCCAAACCTGCGTCGACCTCGGCCTCAG
This sequence comes from Limisphaerales bacterium, assembly GCA_050250555.1. Lineage (GTDB taxonomy): Bacteria > Verrucomicrobiota > Verrucomicrobiia > Limisphaerales > CAIMTB01 > CAIMTB01. The sequence continues at coordinate 11,522 of JBFWOK010000058.1, read as the reverse complement.
CGGCGTTGAGTTGCGCGCGCAGCCGGTGGAACGCTTTTTGGGCGCACCGGAGGACCTTGTTTCGGCCAAGGCCTCAGTCCTGCGTGGCGGCGCCGCCGAAGATCACGCGAGGCGATTCCGGCAGTGGCGGGAATCGGCTTCGATGGAGAAGGCCGGCGAGCTTCGTCGGCGTTACGAGGAGGCCGGGGTGAAGATCGAGATCTTGAAAGTCGACGGCTACTTCAAGCTCGCCGACTCCGAGATGGACTACGTGTTCACCCTCGCGAAGGCGCTTGGGGCGCGCGCGATTTCCACCGAGATCTCGAAGAACCCTGCGGAACTGAAGCGTGGCGGGGAGTTCGCCGACAAGCATCGGCTTCTCGTGGGGTACCACGGGCACGCCAGCACGGGGCCCAAGCACTGGGAGGAGGCCTTCGCCATGGCGGAGTTCAACGGGGCCAACGTCGACCTGGGTCACTTCGTTGCCGGGAATCACGGGAATCCCGCGGAGTTCATCCGAAAACACCCTGCGCGGGTCACCCACGTGCATGTGAAGGATCGGAAGAAGAACGAGGGACCCAACACCCCCCTTGGGGAAGGCGACACGCCCGTGGTCGAAGTGCTTCGTCTGATTCGCGACCATCGGTGGCCGATTCAGGCCACGATCGAGTTCGAGTACAAGGTTCCCGCGGGCTCGACCCGCCTGCAGGAGATCGCCCGGGTTGTGAAGTACTGCAGGGACGCCCTCGCGGGCTGAGGGCGCGGAGGGGTACGAATCGGTCCTCGAATCTCCGTGTCTCAGTGCCTCCGTGAGACAATCTCGGTTCATCGGGAGGGAAGCGGCCTCCGGAAACCGAGGTTCCAGATCGTTCGCCGGTTGATCCCGAGGGATGGTTCGGTTTGTCATTGGACCGTGTTCTGACCGTTCGGTGCCAAACCTCCTATCGTTGTCGCTCCTATGTTCCTCCATCCCAAACACTACGACGTGATTGTCGTTGGCGCCGGGCATGCCGGGATCGAGGCGGCGCTGGCGGCTTCGAGGATGGGTTGTCAGACCCTTCTGCTGACGCTGAACTGCGATTCCATCGGGCAGATGTCGTGCAACCCGGCCATCGGCGGACTGGCGAAAGGACATCTGGTTCGGGAGGTTGATGCCTTGGGTGGCGAGATGGGGCGGACCACCGACATGACCGGGATCCAATTCCGGATGCTGAACCTGAAGAAGGGCCCGAGCGTCTGGGCCCCCCGGGCGCAGTGCGACAAGAAGGCGTATCAGTTTCGCATGAAGTGGGTCTGCGAGAGGCAGCCCAACCTCGATGTCCGGCAGGCGCAATCAACGCGCCTGCTCCACCGGGACGGCCAAGTGGTGGGAGTCGGAACGGCTCTCGACGTGGGCTATCAAGGGATTTGCGTCGTCGTCACCACGGGGACTTTCCTCCGGGGCTTAATGCACATCGGGGCCAATCAGCAGTCGGGGGGACGGGCTGGAGAGGGGGCGGCTATGAGCCTGAGCGGTTCGCTGGTTGAACTGGGGATTGAGTTGGGCCGGTTGAAGACCGGGACCCCACCCCGGTTGCTAAAGCGCTCGATCCGATTTGAACGGACCGAAGTTCAGTACGGGGACACCCCGCCCCCTAGGTTCAGTTTTGGATGGGACGCGATGTTCCACGTGGAACATTCCCATTCCGATTCTGGCGTCGGCGGACCGGGACTCCCCGGACTGGAAGCCTGCGACCATGACCGCTACTTCGCGACGTCGCGGTACCCGGGAGTTCCGACCCGGTCGGATTCTGTCTCCGGTTCTGTCCTTTCGGAGCGGTGGCTCCCAGGTTCGATCCTTGCCCAGATCGGCGGCCAACTCCCCTGCTACATCACCCACACGACCTCCCGGACGGCCGACCTCGTTCGGGCCAACCTCCATCGGTCCCCGATGTATTCCGGTGTCATCGAAGGGGTCGGTCCGCGGTACTGTCCGTCGATCGAGGACAAGATCGTGCGATTCGCGGAGAAGGAGAGGCACCAGGTGTTTCTCGAGCCGGAGGGAATCGGAACCGACGAGATCTATGTGAACGGGTTTTCGACCAGTCTTCCCTACGAGGTGCAGCTGGAATTGGTTCGGAGCATCGAAGGGTGCGAGCAGGCTGAGATTCTGAGACCCGCCTATGCGGTTGAATACGATTTCGCTCCGCCGACCCAACTGAACGCATCCCTCGAAACGAAAGCCTGCCGGAACCTGTTTTTGGCGGGTCAAATCAACGGGACCTCGGGATATGAGGAAGCGGCGGCCCAAGGCCTGATGGCGGGGATCAATGCCGCGAGAAAGGTCCAAGGGCGGCCGGCGGTGGTTCTCGGCAGGGATCAGGCGTACATCGGGGTGCTGATCGACGACCTCGTGACCAAGGGAACCCTGGAACCCTATCGCATGTTCACGAGCCGGGCCGAGTACCGGCTTCTGCTTCGGCAGGACAACGCCGACCTTCGGCTGAGTCCGATCGGGATCGAGTTGGGTCTTCTGTCGGAGGCTCAGCGGCGTCAGTTCGAGAAGAAGAAGGCCGCCATTGAAGAGGAACTGAATCGACTCGAACGGACGCGGGAATCGGGATACACCCTCGGACACCTGCTGCGACGACCGGAGGTGGCGTACGCCGATTTGCCGGGTCGACGCCAGGACCTCAGCCCGGAAGTGACTCAGCAGGTGGAGATTCAACTGAAGTACGAAGGCTACATCCGCCGGGAAGAAGCGGAGGTGGCTCGGTTCCGGAACCTGGAGGACAAGGTGATTCCGGCGGGATTTGACTACGAAGCGGTCCCCAGTCTCCGGATGGAGGCCAGGGTGAAGTTGGCGAAGATTCGGCCGGGTACCGTGGGGCAGGCTGGGCGGATCTCAGGCGTGACTCCCAGCGATCTCGGCATCCTGCTGGTTTGGCTGAAGCGGTCGGGGCGTTGAAACGGATCACCTGGCGGACTGTTCCTCGTGGAACACAGGGCTGCCGAACCCGCCGCGCGCCTAGAGACAGGTCGGCCCTACGGGCCTGCCCGTGGGCAATCCTGGCTGAAGCCCCGTCAGGGGCGACTCGTCTCTAGCAGGCCGATACCCAAATGGCCTCACTTGCCTGCGCTCCATCCGCCATCGAGGATCATCGCGGACCCGGTCACCGCCGAGGATTCGTCACTGGCCAGGTAAAGTGCCGCTGCCGCCACTTCGTCGGGTCGGATCATTCGGCCGATCGCCTGGGTCGATTCCATCTCGGCGCGGGCTTTCACGGGGTCCGGATACTGCGAGAGCATTCCAGTAACAAAGGGTGTTTCGACCCGTCCCGGGCAGATGCAATTACAGCGGATACCGTCCCTCGCGTGGTCGAGCGCGACCGCCTTGGTGAAACCGACGACCGCGAACTTCGTGGTGGTGTAAGCCAGTCGATCCCGAACGGCGACAATCCCTCCGATCGACGCCAGATTGATAATGCTGCCGGACCGGCGAGCGATCATTCCGGGTAAAAAGACCCGGGTTGTCTCGAAGACGCCCAACACGTTCACCTTCCAGAGCCGCTCCAGATCGTCGGGTTGAGTGGTGAGGAGGGTACCCACGAAGCCGATTCCGGCATTGTTGACGAGGATGTCGAGATTCAGGGATCGCTCCTTCATCCATGCAGCCACGGACGCCACCGAATTTGGATGGCTCACGTCGAGGACGCGAGCTTCGGCGCGACCACCGTCGGCTCGGATCACCTCCCTTTGACGATTCGCCCCGGATTCCGAGATATCTGTAACGATAACGTTGGCACCTGCCTTGGAGAGAGCCAGGGTGATGGCGGCGCCGATGCCCGAAGCCGCGCCGGTCACGAGGGCCGTCTTTCCTGCCAGGGAAAACATGCCTTCCAGTGTGGCGAGCTTTCACAAAGTGGGAAAGCCCGCAGTCGTTGCTCAACTTGCCGCCCGGCTCCGCTGGAAGTTGGGTCTGTCGCTCCGCCGATCCTCAGCCCTGGCTCGTCGTCCACGGTGTTCTGGATCGTGATTCGCGGAGTTCCGGCTCAGAATCATGGCATGCGGTTTCGAGACAAGATCCTGGCTTGGGATGCCCTACCGGTTTGGCGGGCCAAGCTGCGGTCCGAGGGTCAGCGCCTAGTGGTCACCAACGGCTGTTTCGACCTTCTCCATGTCGGGCACGCCACCTACCTCGAGGGCGCTCGCGCTCTGGGGGACGTTTTGCTGGTGGGAATCAACTCCGACGCCTCGGTTCGCGACCTGAAAGGACCTTCTCGTCCGTTGAATTCCGAGGAGGACCGCGCGGCTCTGGTTGCGGCGCTGGCCAGCGTCGACGCTGTGTGTGTCTTCGGCGAAGTCTCCGCGGAACGATTCCTGTCAGCGGCGGAACCCGATGTCTGGGCCAAGGGTGCCGACTACACGCTCGAGACGGTCCATCCGGTGGAGCGAGCGGTGGTGGAGCGAGCGGGAGGCCGCATTGCGTTCGTCACGCTGGTTCCGGGGCGGTCCACGACGGCGATGCTTCGTCGGATGAACGACTCGCCGGATTCCAGGACCTGAAGCCGGAACGGAATGGGATGGGTGCGTGTCGCTCAAAGCCCTGATGGCGCGGCCTGTGTGGGTTTGTGGGCTTGGGCAACGGCACGGGGGAGCGATCGATCGAGAGCGCTCGCGGACTGGGGAAGGGAAGAATGGTCGGGGCGGTGAGATTCGAACTCACGACCTCTTGTACCCGAAACAAGCGCGCTAGCCAGGCTACGCTACGCCCCGACCGAGACGGGGACTGTGGAGGTCCCCGTGTCCGGTGGCAACGGCTTTTTCATGCGGGAACGGGAACGATCCTACCGGCCCGGCCGCGGAGGAGCTGTGAGGAGAGGCTCCTTCGTGGTGTGGGATGCGAAGTCGTCGAACGCCTTTTGAACGCGTTGGACGTCGGGAACGCCGCGATGCACCCAGATCCGGTAGCGGCATCGGAAGGGTTGATGACTCGGAAAGGTCTTTGCCTGGACCCCGGGCCAGCCGACGCAGAGGGCGCCGTAGTGCCGTGTCAGCCATTCGGGCGGGAAACCGGGGTGATCCGGAGCCACGAAAACGGCCGCTCCACTCGGAGACTGGGTGCCCGCGAAGGTGGCCGACAAGTCGGCCCAGGGGAGGTGGGTGATGGTGATGTCGTCCTTTCCCTGACCGAGGGGCGTTGTGATGACGGTCTCGCGGCGTGGCGCATACCGCAGGGTAAGGCCGCCGTAACTTTTTCCTTCAGCGCCTTGCAGGGTCATGGGCTCGTCCAGAGGGGTCCACGTGAACTCGAGATCGATCGCGCGCGAATCGGCCTCGGCCGGCGAGACGCGAATCACGCACTGCTCGCTCATCACCTGTCGTTCGCCGACAAACCAGCCGTTCTCCAGGGTAAGCACGGCGGCGGTTTCATCCGCTTTTCGGGAAGTCCAGCGAAGGAACCGGTTCTCGATGCCGGATAGCAGCCAGAGATCGTGGTGCTGGTTGCCGACGCGGACGTGGGGCCATCCCCAGAAAAGTCCGCGGTGGTGAAGGTGATCCTCGGGGAAATCGTCGGTCAGCACTTCGCCGTCCAGGCCATAGAGGGGATGGATGTAGGTGGATCGCGCGCGATGGGCTGGGACGGGGGATGGCGGTTGAATCAGGCCGTGATTGTATGCGAGGACGGGGCGCTGTCCTTCGAAGACGGTCAGCGTTTGCGGAGTGGTCTCGACGAACCGAAACGACTCTCCGGCCATCGCCGTGGCGAGCCCGATTCCGGACGCCACCAGGATTCCCCACGCGCGCTTCATCCATGTCATAGGTTCTTGACCTCCAAATCCTGGATCCTGGACGGATCCACTTCAACACCGAGCCCCTGACCCGAAGGAACGGGCAGTTCTCCGTCCTTCAGCTGAAAAGGGTTCTTGAGAATGCTCCCGGTCAGGAACTGGGGACCATTGAGGGCCGCGGGATAGGCCAGGTCAAAGGCGGCGAAGAGGGCGAGCGAAGCGGCCAGCGAGAGGTCGGGGTCGGTCAGTCCGCTGCCCAGGAATCGCAGATGGTGCCGGTGGAGGATTTCGATCTGCCGGCGGGCTTCGACAAGGCCGCCGCACCGGGCCGGCTTCATGGCGACACCATCGAGGAGTTCCAACTCGATGAACTCCTCCAACTCGACATGCGACACGATGCCTTCGTCCATGATGATGGGCAGGGCACCCTGTTTCTTGAGGCGCCGGTAACCTGAGAGTCGGTTCGCGGGCAGGGGCTGTTCGAGCACGGGAACACCCAGGTCGGCGAGTTTCGGAGCGACGGCGAGCGCGATGGCTTCGTCGTATCCGCCGTTGGCGTCGGCCCACAGGAATCCGGCCGGAACGAGTTTCTTCACCAGGCGACAGAGCTCGAGATCCCACCTGGGATCCGGGGCGACCTTGACGTTGAAGTGTCGGCAACCGCGCTCCCAGCCCTGGGCCACGAGTCGCTCCACATCGTCGAGTTTCGCCGGATTGAGGGTCCAACTCACGGTGAGGCGTTCGCGGGTGGGTCGATTCCAGCGTTGCGCCGCGCTGAGCCGAAGGATCCGGCCCGTGAGATCGAAGAGCGCGAGATCGATTCCCGCTTTGCAGATCGGCTGGCCGGTGGAGAACGAGGGGGCTATGGCGCGGTTCATCGCCGTTTGAATGTCGTCCACGTCGAACGGATCGCGACCGGTCAATTCGGGTGCCAGATGACGGGTGATCGTGGAATGCACCGACTCCAGGGTTTCGTAGCTCCATCTCGGGATGGGAACGCTCTGGCCCCATCCGATCGTGCCGTCGTCCGCGGTGATCTTCACCAGCACGGCTGGGCGTCCTGCGGGCCGACCGGAGGTGGATTCGAAGAATTTGAAGCGTCCGACGACGGGGTAGAGCATGGGAATGCTCTCGATCCGAGCGATCTTCACTTTCGGGTTCTCCCGCACCTGGGCGAGGGCCGGGGAGGCCAAGGCGGCGGCTGCGGTTAGGCCGAAGAATTCGCGACGGTTGGGAGGCGTCATCGGGAGGCGGGCCGCCATGTTCTCACGAAGGTGATGATGTGCCGAGGTTCTTGAAGGCGGAAAACCCACTCCGTCGGGTGGCGGTGAAGGAGCCAAAGGGGTCCCGCTCGGCGCGGTGGCGCATTCGGTTGGCTTCCTCATCGTCGAACCGCTCCATTTCCGAGTCCCAACGCAACGGGCGGCCGAGTTTCATTGCGATCCACGAAACCACGCAGGCGGAACAGGAGCGATGCCCGGTTTCGGCATTCGTCACCGCCTCCCGCCGCGAACAGACGGCCTCCAACCAGTCGAGATGATGGTCCCACCCCGGACTGCGATGGAGGCGAACGCTCAAGTCCCGGTCCGGCGTCGCCAGCAATCCGGGATCGCTCGCACGCAGGGATTGCGGGGAGTCGGCGGGCCCGCGGGTCACGAGAATCCAGCCGTTCTCGCCCTCGAACCGGATTCCATTGGGAAGTTCGTCGCTGATCGTCCAGGCGACGTCACCAGGGTAGGTGAGGCGAACCTGGTAGGTGCCGTGGACGTCCCAGAAACTGTTCGAGCCGGGCCACTGCGCTGAAGCCGAGACTGAGATCGGCCCGGAAAGTTCGGTTCCTGTGGCCCAATGCGCGATGTCGACGTGGTGGGATCCCCAGCCGGTGATCATGCCGCAAGTGTAGGCGTTGAGTCGAAGCCACCCGGGACGGTCGAACCGTCGGCGAGGCGAGTCGTCCTGCGGATGCACACGGTCCTCCGCATAAGGGGCGGGCGGGGTGCCGCCCAGCCACGCATCGTAGTTCAAGGTCGGTGGGACCTTCATCTCGGCGCCACTTCCGCCGGCGGGATCCGTGGGAAGACCGATCTTCACTTCCCGAATCCGGCCCAGCACGCCGTTGCGCACCAGTTCGCAGGCCCGGTGGAATTGGCGGGTGGAACGCTGCTGGGAGCCGATCTGAAGAATCCGACGCTTCGCGCGGACGACGTCGCTCACCAATCGGCCCTCCGCCAGGGTCAGGGAAAGGGGCTTCTGCACGTAGATGTCTTTTCCCGCGAGCGCCGCTTCGACCACCGGTTGCGCATGCCAGTGATCCGGGGTGCAGATCACGACCGCGTCAATGTCCGATCTCGAAAGCAGTTCGTGGTAGTCGCCCTGCGCGGACACCGTCGCCTCCGCTTGGCCCGACTTCGCGTAGGCCGCCTCGACCTGGACCTTCGCCCACGCGGCCCTTCTTGAGTCGACGTCCGCGACAGCGACGATCCGGGCCTTGTCCGGATGCTTGAGAAGGCCGGGGATGTCCATGCTCTCGGCGATCCGGCCGCAGCCGATGACGGCGAGCTGAAGGCGGTTGGAAGGGGCTTCCGCGCCGAAAACGCGGGATGGCAGGATGGCGGGAACGCCCAGGGCGGCACCCGTCAGTCGCAGGAACCGCCTTCGTGGGAGTTGGTTGAGTGGGGTCTTCATGGATGCTGGATCGGGTGGATTGTCGGCGACTCATTCAGTCTCCCATCGCCCACCGGATGCCTCCGAGCAGGTGCTTCCGGAAGACGGGATCGGCGAAGGATTCCTTCCTGTGACCGAGCGCGGTGTAGAAGATGCGTGCGCCTTCGAACTCGAGGCACCAGGCGAGAGGGAACATCCCGTTGACGGTCCCGCCGGGTTCCAAGTCGCGCCGAGGATCCCGGAGCGAGGTGATATCGGCGGACAGCAGCACGTGGATGGCGGGATTCAGGCGTGCGAAGAAGTAGCACTCGTCCTCCCAAACGAGGGTTTCGCCGAGGTGAGCCGTCGCCGGATGGGTCCGATCCACCACGCGGATGCCGAAGCGTTGCATGGGAGGATGACGCAGGAATTTCGCGCCCTGCATCCTTTGGAACCAATCCCAGGAACGCTCCGAGCCGGTCGAGGAGTGGATCCCGACATACCCACCCCCGGCACGGAGGAACCGCTGGAACGCTTCCCGTTGAGTGTCCGTTTCGAAGCCCTCGTTGTTGGTGTTGGCGAAGATCAGGACCCGATACTTCCGCAGGTTGACGTCGGTGAAGACCGCGGGATCGGACGAGACTTCCACGGCGAGGTGTGCCTGGGTCCCAATTTCGCGAAGCGCAGCGGCGCTCGCCTGGAGGTTGTCATGGACGTATCCGACACCGTTCTTCTGATAGACCAGGGCGAAGGCTGGATCGGCGGCGTCCAAGGGCGCGGCCTGCGGGATCAAAGTCGCGAGGAGGAGTGGGAGGAAGATCCGCGATTTCATGGGTGATGAACGCCTCGCAATCCGAGATCCAGACCGAGACCTGGGTCCAAGCCACGCCTGGGATCGTAGGGCCGGACTTCCGACTATTGGCCCCTGGTTTATTTATGGCGCCGACACAGGAGGGTCGGCCCTGAGTCGAGCCCGTCTGGGCTGACCGGCGTCCGATTCGGATCCGAGACTGACATGGCGAGCGCGGGTGGGCCGCTGGATTGTGGCGGACTTTTGAGCCGGGCTTTGCGGGGTGAATTCTTCCGCTGTTTCCGGCTCCACGACCTTGACGGCGATCAACTCGGGCTGTCCCCCGGACGGGGCCGATTACAGAAGACCTGTCCCTTAGTCCACTTTCCAGACCGACCTCCGCACCCTCTACGCCTCACTTTGATCGCGAATCTTGGACACCCATCTTCGGTCCCCGAAAACACAAACCCGCAGCCGGCGCGGGGCTCGGCTGCGGGTTGAAAAGCGGAGGATCGGTTATCCGGATTGTCCTGTTCGGCTGATTCAGGCCGAGGCGGCCTCGCCGACCTGCCAGCGGAGAAAACGGCGGATGGTCAGCGAATCGTCGACCAGTTTGCCGGTGGTTTCGAGGTGCTGGCGGACGGTCTTCTCGGGATCCTTCACGAAGCCCTGCTCATTGAGGCAGACCGTCTGGTAGTACTTGTCGAGGATGCCCTGGACGATCTTCTCGAGCGCCTGGGCGGGTTTGCCTTTGAGGCGATCCGACTGCATCGCGATCTCGCGTTCCTTGGCGATGACCTCGGCGGGAACGCCGTCTCGATCGACCGCCGTGGGGCTGGCGGCCGCGATCTGAAGGGTGATGTCCTTGACCACCTGCTTGAACCCTTCGCTGGCGGGGGTGGAATCCTTGGTGCAGCCGACTTCGACGAGAACACCGACCTTGCCGCCGGTATGGATGTAGGCGGCGATCATGCCTGGGCCGGTGAGGTCGAAGCGATCGTGGCGGGCGATGCGGATGTTTTCGCCGACCTTGGCGACGGCGGCGGTCCGGGCGGTTTCGAGGTCGGTGGTCGGGTTGGTGGCGACGGTTCGGGCGATGTCATCGCAGAACGCCTTGAACGTGTCGTTCTTGGCGACGAAGTCGGTTTCGCAATTGATCTCGACAAGGACGCCGGTGCGCCCGCCCGGGGCGATGTGTTGGGCGATGACACCTTCGCGAGCGTCGCGGCTGGCCTTCTTGGCGGCCTGGGCGATGCCGCGTTTGCGGAGGATTTCGACGGCGACATCGAGGTCACCGGTGGCTTCGGTCAGGGCTTTCTTGCAGTCCATCAGACCGGCGTTGGTCATTTCACGAAGCTTGCCGACGGCGGCGGCGGTAATCTCAGCCATAGCGAACGGGGTATCGGGGTTGGTGGAATGGAAACGAGGGGCGGTTGGGCCGCCCCTCGTTCCGGTGCGGAATGGTTCGTGGGTTGATGGACGATCAGGCCGGGACGGGTTCGCTGGTCGCGGAGGCCGCGGCCGGGGAGTCCGGGACGGGAGTCGGAGTCGCGGACCGGAAAGAGTCCTCGGTGCCAGGGATAGGGGCGGGCGGCGGCGGGGCCGGAGCGGCGGCGGCTTCGGCCGCTTCCAGGGTCTTGCGACGGGCGTACTTGGCCTCGTATTCGGACCGGCCGCGGGAGATGGCCTCGGACATGGCGCCGAGGATCAGACGGACGGAGCGGATGGCGTCGTCGTTGCCGGCGACCGGGTAATCGACGAGATCGGGATCGCAGTTGGTGTCGACGAGGGCGATCAGGGGGATCTTGAGACGCCGGGCCTCGGCGACGGCGTTGTGTTCGCGCTTGATGTCGACGATGAGCATCGCGGCGGGAAGCTTTTGGGCCATGGTCCGGATGCCATCGAGGTTCTTCTTCAGACGGCCGGCTTCGCGGCGGAGCATCGACTGCTCCTGCTTGACGTAGTTCAGGATGGAGCCGTCGGCTTCCATCTTCTCAATGTGGCGGAGCCGTTCGAGGGACTTCTTGAGGGTGGAGAAATTGGTGAGCGTTCCGCCGAGCCAGCGTTCGGTCACGTGCATGGCGCCGCAGGAGGCGGCGGCTTCCTTGACGGCGCTTTGGGCCTGTTTCTTGGTGCCGACGAACAGGATCTCTCCGCCCTGGCGGACGGTTTCGAAGAGAAACGTCGTGGCGGCTTCCAGTTGGGTGACCGTCTTGCTGAGGTCGATGATGTGGATCCCGTTGCGGCCTTCGAAAATGAAGGGCTTCATCTTCGGGTTCCAGCGACGGGTTTGGTGTCCGAAATGGACACCGGCTTCGAGCAATTCCTTGATGCCGATG
>JBFWOK010000057.1:0-36769 GCA_050250555.1 Limisphaerales bacterium | reverse complement strand
AAAGGGAGGTGGCCATTACACCTGGTGGAGTCCGCTGGGCGGGGCGCGGAGCCGGAACATCGGATGGCGTTTGGACTATTTCCTGATTCAACGGAGCCTGCGGCAACGTCTTCGGAGCGCGTTCATTCGGTCCGAAGTGCCCGGGTCGGACCACTGCCCTGTGGGTGTGGAACTGGGGTAGCATTCCCAGGTTGCGACTCGGGGGTTGGTTCCATGAACCGCGGAGGATTCCACCACGAAGGCACGAAGATCACGAAGAAGGCGGCTTGAGAGGATGCCCTTCCATCGGCCGGGCTTCGTGTCCTTCGTGCTCTTCGTGGTGAAATGCGGGTTCACGGCTGGGCGTGGTGTCAGTCGAGGGTTTGGCGGTAGCGCTTGATGCCGACGGTGAAGGCGACCGCGAAGAACAGGGCGAGAGGCCAGAGTTCGGGCAGGATTTCAGCGAGGCCGTTTCCCTTGAGAAGGATGCCGCGGACGATCCGCAGGAAGTGAGTGAGGGGGAAGACCTCGCCGAGGGTTTGGGCCCAGACGGGCATTCCGCGGAACGGGAACATGAATCCGGAGAGGAGGAGGGACGGGAGGAAGAAGAAGAAGGCCATCTGCATCGCCTGAAGCTGGTTGTGGGCGACGGTGGAGAACGTGATTCCAACGGCGAGATTGGCGCCGATGAACAGGAGCATGACCGCGAGGAGGAGCGGGATGAAACCCACGAAGGGAACGTCGAAGATGAGGCGGGCGGCTCCGAGGATGACTCCGGTCTGGATGTAGCCGACGACAATGTACGGGATGAGTTTGCCGAGCATGACCTCGGCGGGCCGGGCGGGCGTCGCGAGGAGGTTTTCCATGGTGCCGCGTTCGCGTTCCCTGGTGATGGCGACCGCGGTGATGAGGACCATCGTCATGGTGAGAACGACTCCGAGCAGGCCGGGGACGACATTGTACTGTGTGATGCCTTCGGGGTTGTAGTGGCGGTGCAGGCGCAGGTCGACGGGCCCGGGCGCCGCGCGCAGACGTGCCAGCGGTCCTCGGAGATCGTCGTCCAGGGCGCCGGCGAGCAGTTCGCGGATCGCGGCCAGCGCGTTGCCGGTGGCGGCGGGGTCGGTGGCGTCGGCTTCGACGAGGATGGCCGGTCGTTCGCCGCGAAGGAGGCTTCTGGAGAAACCTTCGGGAATGTGGACGACGAACTGGACTTCGCCCCGGGCGAGCATCCGGCGTATCTCCGTCTCGCTCGTCGCCTCGCGCGTGAAATCGAAATACGCGCTCTGTCGGAGGGCCATGGTGATGGACCGGGTGAAGGCGCTGCGGTCGGCGTCGAGGACGGCGGTCGGGAGGTGCTTCGGATCGGAGTTGATCGCGAAGCCAAACAGGACGAGCTGGACGAGCGGGATGCCGATCATCATCCCGAACGTCATCCGATCGCGGCGCATCTGGATGAATTCCTTCACCACGATCGCGACGAAGCGGCGGGCGTTGAAAAAATCGGCCTTCATGGGCGTGGGGGCGGAACGGCGAAGTTGTCGCGCGACCCCTCCATGAGGTGGATGAAGACGTCCTCGAGCCCCGGATCCACGCGTTGGCATTGGAAGGGGGGCTGTGACCAACGGATCAATGAAGCGGAAAGGGTGGCCGGGTCGGTTCCGCTGACATGGAGGCGGGTGCCGAAGGCGGCCACCTGGCTGATGCCGGGTTGTTCTCGGATTCGCCCGGCTTCCAGGGCGAGTCCCGGGCCGCTGACTTCGAACGTGACGAGTCGGGCCTGCTGGATCACTTCGGGGACCGTTCCCCGGACCAGGAGATTGCCGTAGGCGATGTAGGCGAGGCGATGGCAGCGCTCGGCCTCGTCCATGTAGTGGGTCGTGATGAGGACGGTGAGTCCTTCGGCGGCGAGGCGGTGGAGTTCCTCCCAGAAATCCCGGCGCGCCTTGGGGTCGACGCCGGCGGTGGGTTCGTCGAGCAGGAGCAATTCCGGCGAGTGAATCAGGCAGGAAGCGAGCGCGAGACGCTGCTTCCAGCCGCCTGAGAGCAGGCCGGCGAGTTGGCGGCGGCGATCCACGAGGCCGAGCCGTTCCAGGCTGGCGGCGACGGCCGCCCGGCGGTCTCGGACTTCGAAGATGCGCGCGACGAAATCGAGGTTTTCCTCGAGGGTCAGGTCTTCGTAGAGGCTGAACCGCTGGGTCATGTACCCGACGCGCCGGCGGATCTCGCGCCCCTGCGAAGTGAGATCGAATCCGAGGCAGGATCCGGTTCCCGCGTCGGGAGTGAGCAACCCGCACAGGATCCGCAGAAAGGTCGTCTTGCCACTCCCGTTGGGTCCGAGGAATCCGTAGATCTCGCCGCGTTCGACTTCGAGTCCGATCGCGTTGACGACGGTGCGCGGACCGAAGCGTTTGGTCACGTCGCGGACATCGATGGCGCGGCCTTGGGGCGGCGTCGGGCTCATGGCGGATTCGGCCAGCGGACATCCACGGGCTGTCCCGGGCGCAGCGGGGGATTGAACGCGCCGTCCAACGATGCCCGGACGCGGAAGACGAGCTTCTGGCGGGTTTCGCGGCTGAAGATCACGGGCGGAGTGAACTCGGCCCGGGTTGCGACCGAGCGGATCGTGGCGGGAATCGGTTCGTCGAGTCCGTCGAGATGAACGCTGACTTTGGAACCGGGCACGGCCTTGGGGAGTTGGGACTGCGGGATGTAGAACCGAACCTCGAGGTTGCCGGGCGGGAGCAGGGTCAGCACGGGGGCTCCGGCGGGAACGAATTCGCCGGGCTCGAAAAGGGTGTCATGGACCACGGCGTTGATGGGGGCCTTCTGGGACTTCTGATCGCGCGCCCATTGGGCCTTGCGAACCGCGGCTTCCGCGACGGCGACCTCGCTTTCGGCGGCGCGGATCTCGTCCGGGCGTGCCGCGAGTCGGGCTGTTTCGATTTCGGCTTCCAGGGACGCGACGAGGGCATGCTCCGCGTCGCGACGGCTTCGGGCGACGTCGAGCTCGGATTCGGAGAGGGCTTCCTGCCGGCGCAGCTGCTGGCGGCGGGTGAATTCGAGGTCGGCGAGGTCGCGGTTGGCGTGGGCCTGGGCGAGCCGGGCTTCGAGCGCGGCGATCTCCGAAGGGCGCCGGCCTTTGCCGAGGTTGGCGAGGCGCGCCCGGCTTTGCGCGAGGCGCGCGTCGGCTTCGTCGACGGCGGCCTGTTCCGCGGCGGATTCGAGGACGAACAGTGGCGCGCCGTTGGTGAGGAAGTCTCCGCGGCGCGGTGGGCGTTCGAGGAGAATGCCGGCGACGGGTGCCGCGGCGTGAACGTAGTCGGCTTCCAGATAACCCTGGAACTGGTTCTCGGCGGGCTTGGAGCAACCCGGGGTCAGGGCGCAGAGCAGGCCGAGGAGGAGAAGGATGGCGCGGGTTCGGATCGTTGGCCCGGAGGCGGTACCAGGGTCAGTGGCGAGGAGATCCGGTCCGCGCCCAGCATGAGGCGGTGCGTCCACGCGGTCGTTATCCCGCGCCCGCCGTCGTGGGTCGAGCGCCGAGGCGCGGGGCTCTCCCACGGGGGGCTCTCACGGAGGCGCGGAGGCACGGAGGATTGGGAATTGGATTTCCAGGGGGATCGGAGGGCGAGAGGGCAGATCGGCTTCAGGTGCCGGCTCGACGCTGGTCCGGTTTGAACTCCCGCGGACCCGCCCTCCCGAACGCATCACCTTCTGATCTTCCCCCGTGCCTTTGTGCCTCCGTGAGAGCCGTGCCTCCGTGAGGGCCAGCGGTTCACTTGGCCGGCGCGGGCGCGGGGACGGCGGCGCGCTTGGCGTGGATCGCTTCGATGATCTTCAGGCCGAGTTCGGGCTTCTCCTGGAGCGTCTTGCGGGCGGCTTCGCGGCCCTGCCCGATGAGGTCGCCGGCGAACTGGATCCAGGCGCCCTTCTTGTCGATGACGCCATGGTCGATGCCGGCGTCGATGATGCTGCCTTCCTTGTCGATGCCGTGATTGAAGAGGATGTCGAATTCGGCTTCGGCGAACGGCGGGGCGACCTTGTTTTTGACGACCTTGACCTTCACGTGATTGCCGACGGCGTTGCCGGCGGGATCCTTGAGGGTGTCCTTGCGGCGGATGTCGATGCGGACGCTGGCGTAGAACTTGAGGGCCTTGCCGCCGGGGGTGGTTTCGGGGTTGCCGAACATGACGCCGACCTTTTCCCGGATCTGGTTCGTGAAGAGGCAGGTGGTTTTGGCCTTGTTCAGGATGCCGGTGAGTTTGCGCAGGGCCTGGGACATGAGGCGGGCCTGCATGCCCATGGTGGCCATGCCCATTTCGCCTTCGAGCTCCGCCTTGGGGACGAGGGCGGCGACGGAGTCGATGACGATGACGTCGAGGGCGTTGGAGCGGGCGAGGGTTTCGCAGATGGTCAGGGCTTCCTCGCCCGAATCGGGCTGGGACACGAGGAGATCGTCCAGGTTGACACCGAGTTTGCGCGCGTACTTCGGGTCGAGGGCGTGTTCGGCGTCGATGAAGGCCGCGAGGCCGCCGCCGCGTTGGGCGTTGGCGATGATGTGGAGCATCAGGGTCGTCTTTCCGGACGATTCCGGTCCGTAGATTTCGACGACGCGACCGCGCGGCACGCCGCCGACGCCGAGGGCGAGGTCGAGGCCGAGCGACCCGGTGGGGATGACTTCGATCCGGTGGGAGGCGGCGACTTCGCCGAGGCGCATGATGGCGCCGTCACCGTACTGCTTGTTGATGGACGAGATCGCGGCGTCGAGTTCGCGTTGGCGGGCCGGGTTGACGGGGCGCGGTGGCTCGGCGGGTTTGGAGTCCGGCTTGGCTTCGGTTTTGACGTCCAGCTTGGGTTCGGACTTGGGATCAGCGGGCTTGGATTCGGGTTTGGGTGGCATGGACGGACGAAGTGGGCGCCTCTCTTAGCCCGAAGACGGCCGGGCGTAAAGCGGCGGTCGTTCGCAGGACGAGAATTCCCCGCCCGAGGTTGGAGTTGATGGAATTGGTGGAGCTGAGTTCGAGTGAGGGGATGGCGGCGGGCGGAGCAAGGGATTGGGAGGGTGATTCGAGGCGGCAGCCGATGGGTAAACGCGGGTGGGACCGGGAATCTTACACGGAAACGGAGGAGGCATCCGCGGACCGGGGCGGGCTGGAATCGACGGGCTGCGGAGTCGGCGTGCGCGTGGGAGTGGGGATGGCGGGGAAGAGTTCGAGCAATCGGCTCGTGCGGTAGGCGAAAATCCGGCGGACGTCGGGCTGGACGAACAGGCGTTCGATCAAGGGGCGCAGCGGACCTCCGGGGGCGCGGAAGTGGACGACGTCAACGCATGTGGTTCCGCCGTCGCGTTCCTCGAACCGATGTTCGTGATGCCAGAGGTTGTAGGGTCCGCGACGTTGCTCGTCGACGAATCGGTGCGGTGGATCCCAGGCGGTGATTTCGCTCTGCCAGCGGACGGGAACGCCGTGGATTCTCAGTCGATAGTCGATCCGAAGCCCGACCCGCATGTCGAGAGGCCCCTTGGTGAGGACCTCGAAGTGAAGCCAGGGCGGGGTGATGACCTGAAGGTTGTGGG
This sequence comes from Limisphaerales bacterium, assembly GCA_050250555.1. GTDB lineage: Bacteria > Verrucomicrobiota > Verrucomicrobiia > Limisphaerales > CAIMTB01 > CAIMTB01. The sequence goes on along the minus strand of JBFWOK010000057.1, from coordinate 31,218 downwards.
CATCCGCAAAGAACGGAAACACACGGGACCGGGGCTGCGGGAGGTGGAGGGTGGTCTCGAGGACGCTCGGATTCACCGACGGTATCTGCCTTGGAAACGACTTCGTGCAATCGGAAAGACCAGGTTCAGGGATACCGAAGGCGGAGGAGACGTCCGGCGGCGGTGCGGGTCGAAACTTGAAACGTCAGGATTCCCTCGGTCGGAACGACGCCCGACTGCACGACAGTCCAGGTCATCGGACCCGTGATGCCGGCTCCTTCGAGCACGATCGATTTTCCCGGCGCGGCGGAAACGAGGCACGTGATGCGGTCCGGGGCCGATGTCAGAATCGACAGGTGCGGCGCGGCGTCGGCGCTGCGGGGGTGGGTGTGATTCCGGAATTCGGTCAGATTGGAGAGCGAATCGGCGTCGGGATCACCGTCGGCGCCGTGGTGGCCGATCGCGGTGCCGGGATCGAGTCCGTGGGCCGTTTCCCACAGATCGGGAAGTCCATCGTGATCGTCGTCGGGTTCGCCCGGGGTGGGAAGGGTGGCCACCCATTCCGCGCCGTCCCGGGTGAAGGACGCCAGGGATCGTCGGGAGAGGGAGGCGCCGGGGCCGAATCCCGCTGTGGGCCAGGGCGATGAAGGAATCGGGTCCACGATCTCGGCGCCGAAGGGCAGGGCTTCGAGAGGCGAACCCGACTCGTTGGAAACGTTGGGAGGCAGCAACTGGATCGTGGATCCCTCCGGGTCGAGGCTGCCTTGCCAGGGACCGACGACCAGGACCGCCGGATCGAGGGCGTGGCGCGCCTGGAATGCGGCGAGGCGGAAGGGTTCGAGGACCGGGTCGAAGGCGACGAGCACCAGGCGTTTGCCGCGTTCGAGGTTCAGGCCGGCCGGGAACGCCTGGGCGAAGTCGAAGTCGATGGTGCCGCGAAGGCGCCAGGAGGAGGCGGGGGTGAACGGAACAGCGAGCGAAACCGCGTTGCCGGACGCGTTGAGGATCTCGATGAACTCGTCCGGAACGCCCAACGTGGCTCCCGTGGAGGACTGCTGGAGCGCGATCTCGGTGACGAGAAGGGGGCCTGCCGGGCGACTGGTGTTGGGAGCGCCCCGGGTTGGCAGCGCCTGGGCGGTGAAGAACTCCTCGCCGGTGCTTGTCGTCCACGATCCGAAGGACGTGTTTCGAGGCGCGGCGCCGAAGGCGAAGCCGTGGACCCAGCCGGTGAGTTGGCCGCCGGCATCGGCCGACAGCAGCCAGACGCTGTCGCCGTCGGCATTGAACGCGAATCCCGCCGGACCCGGGACGTCGAAGACCGCGGCGGGAATGACCCGATAGCCCTGGGCGGGGATCGTCCAACCGTCGGGAATCCTCGCCCGCTTCGGCTGGTCCAGATCGTCGGTCAGCCACCAGCCGCCGATATCCACGGCGGCGCTCGTTGGATTGAACACTTCGACCCAGTCGTCGCCACTGTCGGACGCCGCCAGGATCTCGGTGATCCGGATCGCGGGCGGCGGCGAGACGACGACGGGATCCGTCCTTCCCGGCGAACCTCCGGTCATCGTGCTGGGCCGCCATCGGGCCGGGTCTCCGAGGGCGGACGCGGGCGTCGATTCGTCGGCGAGCACGAGCGAGAAACCCAGGCCATCCGCAGGAAGGAACCCGTCGTCGGTGAACGGGAAATCGAGGATCGTTTCGCCAGCGGGGCCGACGAGGGTGATGCGTTCGCCGCCGTCGGCGAGATTGCCGGTGAAGGGGCCGGCGACCGGGCCGACGTCAGGGTATCGGGTGGCGAACGCGACGGGGTCGGCGGCGAGGACGAGATGTTGTCCTGGGGCGAGGCGATGGAGGGCGAGGTTGGGGGCGAAGCGGAAGCTGATTCCGCGGACGAACTCGCAGCCGGCGAGGTCGAGGGTTCGGGTGCCGGTGTTCTTGAGTTCGAGGAATTGGGTGTTGGGAGCGGGATCCGTCGAGTCGGGCGCGGGACGGTCGGGGTGAAAATGGATCTCCGTGATGAGGAGTTGGAGTGGTTCGACGATCAGGGAGGCCATGGCTGGGGCGGACCAGGTCGAGGACGAGGGTGGGCCCCGTTGGATTCGGCCGAGGTCGCGGACACGGGCGATGACGCGGGTGTTGGTGCTGATGTGGATCGGATCGGTGTACCGGAGGGCGACGGGGGCGCTGGTGCCGCCGACGGGTCTGGGGTCGGTGCCGTCGAGGGTGTAGAAGATGGCGACGTTGGAGGGGCGGGAGATGGACGCCGGCAGCTGCATGGAGAGAAGGAAACCGGGTTCGACGCGGGCGTCTCCGGACGAGAGGCGCGGGGGCTGGGCGAACTGGCTGTCGATCCAGGAGACGCGATTGGAGATCCACGTTTTCATGATGCGGATCTCGTTGGGGTAATTGACGCGCGGGGCGGTCTCGGTCCAGCGCCGGTTTTCCCTGGGTTGAACCGTGCGGATCTCGTTGGTCATGGCGTCGACGAGGCCGAGCATGTTGGTGAGCGAGAAGACGGTGGCTCGGTACTGGGTCCAACGATCAATCCAGAGTTGCCAGGCGTCGGTGTCGCGGAGGACGCGGTTCCACCAGGGTCCGGCGAAGAGTCCGCCGCCGGAATCCCAGACGCGGGGGTTGTCGTCGCGGCCGTCGCCCTTGCTTTCCCAGGCGCGGTCGTAGTCCCAGCGGGGTCCGTAAGTGAGCTTTCCGTTCCTGGGTTTGTAGAAGTAAGTGCTGAGGCGGATGGCGTCGACCTGTCCGCTGAGCAGTTCGAGGATGTGGAAGTCGATCCAGTTGGTGAGTTCGATGAAGCCGCGGTAGCCGCGGACGGGGTCGCGGAGGGCGGGGATGGGGAGATTGAGGGCGGTGTTGAGATCGCGGTAGTACTTGGTGAGGTAGGCGAGTTGGGGCGCGCGCTGGGGGGATTTCATCTCGCGTTCCTTGGGTTCGACGAACGCGCTGAGGGCTCCGCCCGCGTTGAGGCCGGTGTCGCCGGAGTCGAGGCGATCGGTTTTCAGGAGGTAACTGCCGGTGACTTCGGGTTCGGCGACATCCTCGGGGCCGGCCTTGGGAACGTTGATGCGGCCCTTGGACAGACCGGGTTTTTCCATGAGGACATAGAGTCCGAACCAGTCGTTGGACCGGATCTGGCCGCCTTTGTTGAGGTAGACCTCGACGAACCGCGTGCGTGGTGCGGCGAAGTCCATCTGCCGGCTGAGCTCCATGGTGAACGGATTGTGGATCAGCGCGGCGTCGAACTGGTTGGGCGCGTAAAGAACCCATTCGGAGTCCTCGGGCATTCCGAGGGGGGCGATGTCCTTGTCCTGATCGAATTCATCCCAGCCCTCGATGGCGAAGTTGGATTGGGGCTGGCCTCCGGTGCTGGAGCCGCGGGTTTTGGCGCCGCCGCGGGTGGCGAAGGTGGGCTGGGAGAGCAGCGTGGTGCGGCCGTCGCGGGGTTCGTAAAGGCTGAGATGGACCGGGGTGTTTCGCGTGGAGGCGCTGATGGTCGCCGGCTTCAGGGTTGTCATGACGACGATGGGGAGCGTCGACGTCAGGGAGGCGAGTTGGGCGGGATCGTTGGTCAGGCGGAGGTAGGTTTCGCTGGCGGGGGAACCCGGGAGGAGACCGGTTTGGAAGGCTCGCGCGCGAACCTGGACGGTGTTGGTGATCGGGATGGGGCCGGTGTAGGTGAGCAGCCGGGTGTTGGTCTCGGAGGGGAACGACCCATCGAGGGTGAGGCGGATGACGGCGTTCGGAGCGGGCGTGGTGAGCGTGAGCAGGAAGGGGCGGAGGAAGGGGCCGGTGGACCGCGAGAATCCCACCTCGGGCGCGAAGCCGTCGCCGCTGCTCGCGTTGGCCGCGCGGGGCGTGGGCCTGCTCAGGTAGCCGACGGATTCGGGCGAACCGGGAACCCGTCCGTAGCTGACATCGCGGCGCTGGGGCGGGTAGGACGGCGCGAAGGCGGAGATCACCTCGCCGTCCGGGGCGATGAGGGCGAGATACTCGCCTTCGGCGCCCAGGCGGAAGTTGGTGTGAAACCCGGCCAGGGACGGGCTCCGGGTTCGGCAGGCCCTGGGGGGGAGATTGGTTTTGTCTTTCTGCGAGGCGAACACCACGAGGTACCCTTCGGCGTCCAGCGTGTGGGCCGGGAATTTCCACTTGTCCGGGACCGCCGCGTCATCGGTGAGGGACCAACCTTCGAGCGAAACCGGTGTCGACCCCGCGTTGTGGAGCTCGATCCAATCGGAGCGATCACAGTCGTCGTCGTAGAGCGCGACATCGTTGTCGGCCATGAACTCGCTGATCATCACCTGGCGGCGCGCGAGGGCGGGATCGATGGTGACGGACCAGGGACCCCCGGCGAAGGGGAGAGCGGGTCCGTTGGTTCCCGCGATTCCGTGACCGGCGGCCCAGTTGAAGGTGACGAGTCCGGATGCCGCGGGATCGAAAGCGAAAGCAAACGTGAACACGTACTGGCCGGGGCTGGCCTCCGACGCGTCGAGGGCCGGGGTTCCGTTGGCGAGGAGATCGGCGGCGTCGACGCCTGAGACCGTTTGATCGAAGAGCACCTCGACCTCGGTGATCGCGGGAATGGTGGAGTCCGGTGCGGGGCTGAGGCTGACGATCCGTGGCGGCTGGGCGGGTCCCTCGCTTGGTTGAAGGGGTTCGGTATCGGCTCCCCGGGCTCCATGGGTTGAGGCCAACAGGCCGAGGCACGCGGCCAGGAATCGGAGGCAAGCTCGGAGTCGGAGGCGGGTGGGGGGACGATTCCGTGGGTGGGTCATGGGCGGCCGGGCACGAGAATCGCCGTGGCTAGACGGTTTGCCAAGGGGCCGTGGGTGGATTGTCCCGGGGTCGCGTGTCGCTGAAGATTTATCGAAATCGTGATTGCTCTTCGGGGGCATCCTGCCAGCTTGGACGCGCTTGTCCGGCAGCTTGTCGCTTCCACGGTCTGGTAAATCTTCAGATGAACTTCGTTCGGTGATGATTCTAAACCCGGTGGTCGGGAACAGTGTGGCAGAAGGAAAAGGTGATCCCGGGTTGGCGAATTGAATTGGATGAACAACAAACTTTACGTGGGCAACCTGTCTTTCAGCACCACGGAGAATGAATTGCACGACGCCTTCTCGGCGCACGGAACCGTGGTCGAGGCGAATCTGATGGTGGAACGCGACAGCGGCCGTCCGCGCGGATTCGGCTTCGTGACGATGAGCTCGGAAGAGGAAGCCCAGAAGGCGATCGAGGCGCTGCATGGCGCAACGCTGGGCGGCCGTCCATTGACGGTGAACGTCGCGAAACCCCGCGAGGATCGGTCCGGCGGCGGCGGCGGTGGTGGCCGTGGCGGATACGGCGGTGGCGGCGGCGGCGGTCGCAACCGTTACTAGGCCACACCGATCCAGGCTTCGTCCGGCCAAGTCGGGCCCAACGAGGCCTGTCGTCGGTCTCATCGCATTGCATTGCATTGCAGTTGCGAAGCCCGCCCCGGCGCGGGCTTCGCGGTTCGTTTTCGTTTTCGTATTCTGTTTCTTTGTCTTTGGATCGCGGAGTGGCGCAAGGCCCAAGGTCCGCGGTCCACGGTCTGTTCCAAGGAGGAAACGCGCCTCCGAAGGCCGGAGGAGGTCGGTTTCGTTCACAACTATGGATGATCACATTGAAGTGGAAGGCGTGATCACTGCGGTCCTTCCCGGCACCATGTTTCGGGTGCAAATGGACAACCAGCACGAGGTGCTGGCGGTGATTTCCGGCAAGATGCGCAAGCGGTGGATCCGCCTTTCGGCGGGCGACCGGGTCAAGATGGAGATGTCGCCCTACGATCTGTCGAAGGCGCGGATCGTCTGGCGACTGAGGTAGTCCGTGGGACGGACAAGGTGGCCTGAGGGGATTGGGCACATCATGACGGGGCGTTGTCTATCAACAGGCCGGTCCCACGGACCCTGATTCGGGGACGCGGATCGGTCCGTGGTTTCGCCATTTGGTGCGCGGTGCTCGGCGCCGCTTTGGATCGCCGCGGAGCGCCGAGGTAGTCCGAGCCCCAACAAAGCAAAGGGAAGCAAAGCGGTGCGGAGCACCGCGTTCCAAAGGACCCGTTCCTTCCGAGGCACGGGTCCTTTGTCTTTTCGTTGGCACACATCGGTCGTTTGACACGTCGGGTGTGTGACCACAACGTGCCCCATCCTGCGGCCGGCTAGCCCGTGGCCGCCGTCAATTCGCGCCCTTCCATGCATCGACAGGTTCCACGTCATTTCCTGGCATTTCTTCTGGTCCTGATCCTTGCGGGACTGTTCCTGGGTCCGAGCCTGCGCCGGTTGCGTCCCGCGTTGCGCCTGGGGACCGCGGGCGCGCCGCGTTCGTCGATGGAACCCGGGACGCCCGCGGATCGTCCGGAGGGGAGGGCGAGGTCCGCGACGGGGCTCGGGAATTCCACGACGACGAACCTTCCGACCACGCGCCCGGGTGGGATGGGTTCGGGTCGAACCTTCGACGCCGGAGCGGTCGCGGACGCGGCGGGCAAGGATTCGGAACGGGGGCGGGATTCGTCGCCCTGGGATGCGTTCGACCGCTGGGCGGAGGCATGGCGCCGGTCCCAGGCGTCGGTCGCGGGTGGTGGCGACGCGGTGGTGTTGGAGGAGGGGGTCCGGCTCGCGCGGGAACGCCGTGAACGGATGCGCGAAATGATTCGGACGAATCCGAAGGCGGCGCTGGCGGCGGCCGCGGCGCTTTCCTGGTCGCGGCGACAGGCTTTGCCTGGGGCGGTTCGGACGGAACTGGAGGAATGGATCTCGGCGACAGGGGATCTGGAAGTGTTGTGCGCGTGGCGGATGCCGGGTCGCGCCGGGTCGGGATCCGGATCGGGATCGGGTTACCAGCGGACGTTCACGACTGTCGATCGTGTTTTCCACGCGTTCGTGTATGGCCGGCGCCTCGCGCAGACGACGGCTCACGGCATCTCCGTGCACGGTGTGGCGGTGGACGACGTGATCGCGATCGCCGAGTTCCCGCTCCGCGCGCTCGGTCCAGAGGAAGCCGAGGATGCCCGTCGTGCCGGGCGCCTGCCGGCGGGAGCCGAGGCGTGCGCGGTGACGGGCGCGCCCGCGACGCTGTGGGTGGACCACGGCGGAACGTTGCTCGCCCTGGCGGACGCATCCGTCGTGGAGTCGCTGGGTCGCTCGCTCATGTCGGTCGAACCGGGTTTCCGGGAGAATCAGGATCCCCCGGAGTTTCGCCAGTGGAGCCACGGCGTGAAGAGGCTGTTGTTCATGCGCGCCCGGTTTCCCGACGACGTGCGGGAACCGATCAGCGAGGCCGACGCCTCGGATGTGATGCGGTTGGCGAACGAATATTTCGCGGCAGCCTCGTTCAACAACCTCGGCATCATCTCGACGATCGGCCCGCTCGTCATGCTGCCGCAGCCGAAACTGTACTACTCCGTTCGGGGTCCGGGCGCGCTCCTCGCGGACGCGCGGACCGCGACGCGCGACGCGGGGATCGAGCCGGACGTTTACGACCTCGACATGGTGCGGTTCGAGAACGTTCCCGGCTTCGACTGGGGCGGCCTCGGCTCGGTGGGTGGGAAGGGTGTCTGGCTGCAGGGTTCCGGGCTCGGGGTCATCTGCCACGAACTCGGGCACAACCTGGGGCTGTCGCACGCCAACTTCTGGAACACGGTGCGTCCGGAGCCGCCGACCGATCCCGGGAATCTGCCGTTCGACGCCGACAGCCTCGTGGGTTTGGACAGCGTGATCGGTCCCGGCGACGACGTGGAGTACGGGGATCCTTTCGACATCATGGGTGGGGGCGGCGGGGCTTCGGCGCATTACAACGGATTGCACAAGGTGCTGCTCGGGTGGCTTCCGGAGGCTTCGGTTCTGACGGTGACGACGAGCGGGGTCTACCGGGTGCACGTCCACGACTCCGGGGCGCTGGCGGCGGGAGCGACCCACGTGATCCGGGTGCGAAAGGATGTCGAGCGCATGTACTGGATCGACGCGCGCGGCGCGATTCCCGACAACCCGTGGCTCTCGCGCGGCGTGGAGTTGCACTGGAATAACTGGCATCAGGCGATCGGATCGACCGAGCTGCTGGACACGACGCCGGGAACCGGCCACGGAAGGACGGATGCGGCGTTGACCCTCGGCCGGACCTTCTCGGATGAAGCCGCCGGGATTCATGTGACCCCGCTCCAACGTGGAGTCTCGAATATGGGAGGGGTCGCGGTCCCGTACTACGACGTCGCCGTCCATCTCGGATCGTCGGACGGGAACGCGCGCCCGGAACTCGAACTCGCCGCGAGCGCGACGGAAGTGGGATTGAATGAGCCCGTTCAGTGGACCGCGACGGCGACGGACGCGGATGGCGACGGACTCTCGTTCGCGTGGGATCTCGGGGATGGGATACCGGGCGAGAATCGTCCGGAGATCTCGACGGCGTGGAGTGTTCCCGGGGACTACGTCGTGCGATGCGAAGTGAGCGACGGGCGGGGTGGTCGGGCCGCGCGGCATGGCGTGGTGCGAGTGGGGCGGGTGACGAGCCTGCGCATCCGCGGACGGGTCTTGGACCAGGCGGGGGAACCCCTGCTGGGGGTGCGCGTCCACAACGGGCGGGCGGGCACCAACAGTCCGTACGCGCCCGAGTACCGCTGGGCCATCACCGACAGTGACGGCGGCTACACGATGGTCGGGATGGCGCCCGGGAGTTATGAGGTCGGCGCGGTCCTGGGCGGATACGACGTCCGGCCGTTGAACTTCAGCCGACCGCTGGTGCTGAGCCAGTTCACCGGCGTGGACGTCGATTTCATCGCCGCCGCGCTCCCGCGGGTGAGCGTGGCGAAAATGGCGGATGGCGAGGAATCGTCGGGTCGTCCGGCGCGATTCGAGGTCAGCCGCGCGGGCCCGACCAACGAGACCCTGCGCGTGTATTTTCGTGTGAGCGGTTCGGCGGCGCCCGGCGAGGACTACACGCCATGGGATTCGGTCGAGGTGCAGACGAACATCATCCCGACCGTCCTGGATCCGGTGGTCCAGGAGCTCGAAATGAGTTTCGTGGATCTGGGACCGGGTCTGCTTTCGACCCAAGTCGATTTTCCGGTTGCGAATGATTCCCTGTCCGAAACGGACGAGACACTCGTGGTCACCCTGACGTACCCGGTGACGCGGACGATCGAGACGGAAACGGAGACGAACACGTTCGACATTCCCGGATGGCAGGTGCGGGCCGACAACGGGCGGGATGCGTGGTTTCAGACGCGGCCCTTCTACCAGTTGGGTGCGCGGGACGAGGCCACCGCGGTGATTCTCGATGGGAATCCGGTGTCGACGACGTCCTTGTCGATCGTCGCGGTTGAGTCCGTGGCTTCCGAGAATCGGGGCGATTCCGCGACGTTCCTGGTGAGGCGAACCGGTCGGCGTCCGGAAGGATCGTTGGTGATTCCCCTGGAGGTGTCGGGAACGGCGGTCGCCGGGGAGGACTACGCGGCGCTGTCGGGAGCGATTCGGATGCCGGCCGACGTGGAGGCGCTGCGCGTGACCGTCGAGGTGTTGGACGACCTTTTCGTGGAGGGGAACGAAACCGTGACCGTGGCGTTGGGCGACGGGCCGGGGTATTCCGTCGGTCGTCGCTCGGCCACGATTTCGATCGTGGACAACGACCTCGCGTGGGTGGCGGTTTCGGCGCAGGACCCTGTGATTGCGGAAGGTGGGGCGGGCGCGCCCGGAACGGGTGGAAGCGGAAACCCGGCGCGGACGCGGGCGCGGGTGACTTTCCAGAGGTTTGGCGATCTGGGCACCGCGCTGGAAGTCGACTACCTCGTGGGCGGGACGGCGGTCGCGGGGATGGACTACGAAGCGTTGCCGGGGAGGGTCGTGATTCCGGCCGGGGCGGGTTCGGCGACGGTGGAAGTCGCGCCGATCAACGACTCCGAACTGGAGGGCGACGAGACGGTGGAGATCCGTGTGGGCGACAGTCCGGTGTACAACGTCGTACGGCCCGGCTGGGCGGTGGTCACGGTTCGCGACGACGAGTTTCCGACGGTGACGGTCGAAGCCGTCGACGCGGAGGCGGTGGAGGGGAACGACGACGTGGGGACCTGGGTTCTGCGGCGGACGGGGTCGACGGCGCAGCCGCTGGAGGTCCGGTACCGATTCGGGGGAAGCGCCCAGCACCAGGTGGACTTCATTGCGATCGGGGATCGGATCGTGATTCCGGCCGGTCAATCGCAGGTCACGTTGACGGCGACGCCGATTGACGACCCGTTCCGCGAGGATCCCGAGACCATCGCGATCGAACTGCTGGAGGCGCCGGAGTATTCGCTGGGCGTGCCGGTCCGTGCCGGCGTGAACCTTCTGGACAACGACGACTCCGAGTTGGCGGCGGGGTTCGCGCTGCTGGCGACGCGTGGCTTGGAATCCAAGACCGACCCGGAACTCGTGGTCCGCATCTCCGGCAATCCCGACGAGGGTCCGGAGAATGCCGTCACGGTGGCGTGGGAGGTCCTGGGAGGAACGGCGACCCTGGATGCGGACTACGTGCTGACCAACGGGACGCTGACCTTCGAGTACGCGGACCCCGAGGGAGACGAGCCCTGGGGGAACCGGGTCGCGACCATTCCGCTTCAGATCGTCGACGACTCCCTGGTCGAGCGGGACGAGACCTTTCTGATTCGGCTCCGGATCGCGCCGACGGAGATCGCGAGCGAAGACCCGGAGACACCGCCGACCCTGGTAACGAATGGTGTGCTCGACGTGTACACCGTGCACACCTACACGATCATCGACGACGACGCGTCGGTGGTTTCCGTGGGTGCCGAGGTGCCGGGCACGATCGAGGGCGGCGTCTCGCCCGCGGTGTTCGCGATCCGGCGGACGGGACGGACGAACGCGGCGCAGACCGTGACCTTGGATCTGTCGGGATTGGCCACACCCGGCAACGACTACCTCGATGTCCCGCGATCCGTGACCCTGGTTCCGGGTCAGGACCGGGTCGACGTGGTGATCACCCCCGTCGACGATCCCCTGGAGGAATACCGCGAGAACGTGCGTCTCACGCTGGTGTCGGCGCCGGGTTCGCGTTTGGCGTCGACGCCGTTCGCCGATGTCCAGATCGAGGACAACGACGGAACCATCGAGTTCACGTCCGCGCGTCGGGAAGTTTCCGAGGGCGACGGCGAAGTGCGGGTCGCAGTGCGTCGGGCGGGAAACACCAACCTCGCGGCGACCGTGCGGTATGAAGTGAGGGCCGAGGGCGGCACGGCGACACCGGTGGGATCCGGGGATGCGGCGGACTATTGGCCCGCGGAAGGGGTTCTGGAGTTCGCGCCGGGAGAGCGATTGAAGGACTTCGGCGTGGCGCTCGTCGACGACCTCGAAATCGAGGGACCGGAAACCGTGCTGTTGACGCTGTCGCGCGGATCGGGGCTGTTCCCGCTGGGCGGACAGAACGTGTCGACGCTCACGATCCTGGACAACGACGCGTTGGTGTCGGCTGGAACCAACGGGACGGCGGAGATCGAAGCGGAACCGGCGCTCGTGGTGACGCTGGTGCGAACGGGACCGACAGGACAGCCGCTCGTGGTGATGTACCGGACCGAGGATCGGACGGCAGCGGCCGGGGAGGATTATGAGGCGACTTCGGGAACGGTGGTTTTCGGGGCCGGAGCCGAGACGGTCGACGTGACCATTCCGTTCCGCGACGACCCGGTGATCGAGGGCGACGAGACCTTCTCGCTGCTGCTGGAGTCCGTGGAAGGCGATCCGTTGGGGACTGTGGTTCTGGCGATCGTCGACGACGACTGTTCCGTTGTGTTCTCGCGGGCGGACCACGATGTGAACGAAGACGACGGGGTGGTCGATATCACGGTGACGCGCCTGGGATCGCCGCTGAACCCGATCCTTGTCGACTTCAGGTCAGTCTCGGGCACGGCGGTGGAGAACGTGGATTTCGCGAGGACGTCGGGAGTCCTGGAGTTCCTGGGCAATCGGTTGGAGACGCTCACGAACGGAACGGGCGAAGTCGTGTTTCGGCGCGGCGAGACCAACCGGGTGATCTCCGTGCCGATCCTCAACGACTCCGAAGGCGAGCGGGACGAGGTGTTCCAGCTGGAGCTGACGGCTGCCCGACCCGGACCGGGAACGGGTATCGAACCGTTCGTGACCCTGGGTGGATTGACGAACACGCAGGTGACGATCCGGGACAATGAAGCGCCCGGGCGCCTCGACGAATCCTTCCAGCCGGGTCTCGGCGCCGATGGTCCGGTGCGCGCGCTGGCGCTCCAGGGCGACGGAAAGGTCCTTGTCGGCGGAGACTTTGCGACATTCGACGGCGTGGTTCAGCCGCGACTCGTGCGGCTGCACGCGGACGGATTCGTGGATCAGAGCTTCAACACCGGACTGGGATTTGATGGAAGCGTCCTGGCCGTGGGCGAGATCGGCGACGGCCGACTTTTGGTCGGTGGGACGTTCAGCCGGGTGGACGGTTCGATTCGCACGAATCTCGCCCGCCTCGAACCGGACGGAACCCGGTCGCTCACCGGTCAATGGGCGGTGGACGGCCCGGTGCGGGCCATCGCGACGGGGGACAGGGTGTTCATCGGCGGCGCCTTCGGCCGCGTCGAATCGGCGGCGCGGTATGGCGTGGCGCGGATGGCGTTGGATGGCGGATTGGATCCGGAGTTCCAACCGATCGGATCGGGCCGACCGGACGTGCGCGCCCTGGCGGACGCTGGGGACGCCGGGGCTTGGGTGGGGGGCGGTTTCTCGGACTGGGCGGGCACCGGACAACGTTACCTGGTTCGTCTCCGACCCGATGGTTCGCCGGACGCCGCGTTGCCGTCGGGGTTCGCTCCCAATGGCGCGGTGAATGCGCTCGCTCGCGGATCGGACGGTTCGATCTATCTCGGCGGCGAATTCACCGCGGTGGGCGGATTGCCGAGAGCGGGTGTCGCGCGATGGCTGGCCAGCGGCGGCGTCGACCCGGGGTTTGATCCGGGGACGGCGGCGGACGGCTTCGTTCTGGCGACGGCCGCGGACTCGGCGGGGCGAAGCCTGTTCGCGGGTTCATTCGAAGCATTCGCCGGCGGACCCGCGGGACGCTTCGTGCGCCTCGATTCGGAGGGGGGAATGGATCCGGGCTTCTTCCAGGGGCCGGGGGCGAACGACGTCGTGCGAGCCTTGGTGGTGCAGCCGAACGGAGCGATCCTTCTCGGCGGCGATTTCACCGAGGTGAATGAACGGCCGCGGCTGCGGGTCGCGCGGATCCATGCCGAGGAGAAATTCACGGACGGATTCGTGGAATTCACGGAACCCGTGTTGACGGTCCTGGAGACGGAACGCGAGCTGGAGATCTCCGTGCGGAGAACGGGCTCCGCCAGGAACGCCGCCCGGGTGGAGTATCGGACCTCCGACATCACCGCGCGCGCCGGCGTCGATTACGACGCGGCTTCGGGGCAGCTCGCCTTCGAACCGGGCCAGACGGTGGCGACCTTCCGGCTGGGGGCTCGCGACGATGCGATCGCGGAAGGGAACGAGAGTCTGGGTCTGGAGCTCGGGAATCCCGAGGGATTCGAACTGGGACGGCATGCCACCGCGGTCGTGGTGATCGCCGATGACGAAGCCGCCGTTGGCTGGGAACTGTCCGAGGTCGAGGCGTCGGAGGATGCGGGTTCCGTCCAGCTGACAATCCGGCGCTCCGGGTCCTTGGAAGCGGAAGCGCGGGTCCGTGTGGACTCGCGGAGTCTGGGCGCTGTCGATGGCGAGGACTACCGGGGGGTGAGCGGCGAGGCGTTCTTCGCGCCGGGGATCGCCGTCGTCTCGCAGACCGTGACGATTCTTGACGATGAACGTGTCGAAGGACCGGAGGACTTCGAGGTCGTGTTGTCCGAGGCCGCCGGGGGGACGGGGGTCGGGCTGGGATCGCAATCGGTGGTTCGCGTGGTGATCGTCGATGACGACCGGGTCCCGACCCACTACACGCTGACGGTTCAACCGGGTCCAGGCGGGATCGTGTTTCCGGGTGGAGGTCGTTACCCGACGAACAGCATGGTGACGTTGAACGCGATTCCGGATCGGGGATTCGAATTCGCGCGCTGGGAAGGAACGGTTGCGTCGTCGGACAATCCGTTGGAGTTGTTGCTCGACAGGAACCACGTCGTCTCGGCCCGGTTCCGGGCCCGCGAGTACCTGGAGACGTTCGAGACGGGCGACTTCAGCCGGCTCCCGTGGATGGTGGAGGGAGACCTTCCGTGGCAGGTCGCCCGTGATTCGGCGTCGTCGGGCGAGTGGTCCGCTCGGTCGGGTTCCGTCACGAACAGCGGGTTGAGCGTCCTGCGGTTGGATCGCGAGACGCCGGCGGGAGGCGGGAGCTTCGACCTGAGAACGGAGACCGAGGCGGGTTGGGATTTCCTGGAGTTCTGGGTGAACGGGGAACGTCGGGAACGCTGGTCCGGTGTGAACGGGTGGCAGACCCACCTTTTCAATCTGCCCGCGGGACTCAACCGACTGGAATGGCGCTACTCGAGGGACCGGACTTTCGGGGGGACGCGGGACGCGGTGTGGATCGACAACCTGGATCTTCCGGATCGGGTCGAACCCAGCGAACCGCCACGGTTGCGGTGGCTGGGGGGTGGATCCGGCGGCTGCCAGGTGGGGATCACCGGCGCGCCGGGAAGGCTTCACGTGCTCGAGGCTTCCGAGGACCTGCGCCAATGGCGGCCGGTGGCCGCTGGAATGGGTGAGCTGCCGGAATTGATCCTGACGGACCCGGACTGTGGGACCGGGCGAACCGGGCATCGCTACTACCGCGTCCGCGTGGACTAGGGCGGAGCGACCTCCTCCGGGTTCATGGGCCGTAAGCAATTCAAAGAGGAACAGGGGTCTCCATGAACCGTCCCCCTATGGAGTGCGGCGCTCGGCGCCGCTTTGGATCGACGCAGAGCGCCGAGGCATTCCGAGCCCTTCCAAAGCGGTGCGGAGCACCGCACTCCAAAAGACCCGGTTCATGGATCCAACGCGCGATTCGCGAATCGTGGAAACTCTCACCATGAACCGAGATTCGCTCACGGAGGCGCAGAGGCTCGGAGGCTCGAAGTTTTGGGGACCGATTCTCCCCCCTTCCATGCGTCCGAGCCTCCGTGTGAAGCCTCTCCGGGTTCAAGGCACGCGCAAGCGGTAGAAGCGGTGTGCCGCGCTGGTGGTGGGGAGGGGAAGTTCCCATCGTCCATTTCGACGCGTGGGTTGTCCTTCGAGCGCCACCCAGGCTTCGCCTGTGGCTTTGCCGGACTGCTCGACCACGACGAAGTCCGCGAAATCATCCCAGACCAGGGTGGCGGGTTGGGCGGGAGCGGCGACGACGGTCAGGGATCGATTGGGATTCGACGTCAGCAACGGGTTTGGGCGGAGTTTCCGGACTTCGAGACCGGCGGCACTTCGGGCCAGTATCTCGCGGCCGGGTTTTCCATCGACGTTGGCGGTCTGAAGCGTGCCGAAGTAGGCGACGGCATCCCAGCCGTAGCGATCCGCATAGTTCAGGTAACTGGGGAGCGTTTCCCATTGAGTTCCCTGGAGTCGGTAGACGAGCAATCCGTACTTTCCGCGCGCGAGCAGTTCATCCCGGCCGTCGCCGTCGAGATCGGCGACCCGCATGGTGGAGAAGTAGCGACGTTCGTCCCAACCGGCGGCATCCGTCAGAGGGAGGAGGGTGGGTATCTTGGGCTTCCAGGCCGCATCGCGGTATTCCCAAGCGGTGAGCCCTTCGGCGCCGCGGGCCAGAATCTCGGAACGACCATCTCCATCGAGATCGCCGGATCGAATGGTTTCATAGTGTCGGGGCCGGTCCCAACCCTGGGCATCCGTCAGGGGAAATTCGCCAGGGAGTCGGATCCAGTCGGTACCGGAGTGTCGGAAGGCGATGATACCCGCGGCGGTACGCGCGAATACCTCGGCGACTCCGTCGTTGTCGAGGTCCGTGCTTTGGATGGTGGCGTAGTAGGCGGCGTTCTTCCAACCGGCGGCATCGGAGAAAGGCAGCACACCGGGGAGCATCTGCCAGCCCGGGCTTTGGTATTTCCAGGCAAACATTCCCGTGGCGGCTCGGCCGAGGAGTTCGTCGCCAGGCAATCCATCGATGTTGGCGGCCTGAAGGGTGGTGTAGTACTCGGGATTGGCCCAACCGCTGGCATCGGTGAGGGGCAGGATGCCGGGCAGGGCATTCCACTGCGTTCCGTCGTGCTTCCAGACACCGATTCCGGCGGCGCTGCGGGCGTACACTTCGGCTCGTCCGTCTCCGTCGAGATCAGCCGTCTTGATCGTGCGGTAGTATTGCGGGGCAGCCCAGGCGGGATCAGAGAATGGGATGCTGCCGGGCAGAGGATCCCAGGAGTTGCCCGAGAAGGTCCATGCGACCAGGCCGACGGCCGCGCGGGCGAGAATCTCGTCCCGTCCGTCGCCATCAACGTCGGCGGATTGCACCGTTGAATAATAGGGTTCGGATTGCCAGCCCCGCGCATCCGCGAGGGCGTCGAGGCGGGGCAGGACCTCGAATCCGGCGGGCCATACGACTTCGTTGTCGGTCGCGTAGTGGATGGCATGCACCTCGATATCGAGGACGTCATGGCCGAGGGAGCCGATATAGGGAACAAGATCAAGATATTTAGCTTCGACACCGAACCCACCGGCGCATGAAAGATAGGACATGCGCCCGCGGCGACTCACGTGGACACCATTCTGAACCTGGAGGCGCCGAAAATCCGCCGTTCGGATGGGGCGGAGGTTGCCTTCGTCGATCTCGTACTCGATGTCGACGTCCGGGAAGTACAGGAAGGAAGGGTCGGCCACGACGGGGTGGACGCTGTATTTGGAGGAATCCATGTTGAGTAGCCAGGTTTCCTCCAGGCCTGTATCGGGCGAATGCGCGGTGATGAAGGAGCCGTAGCCAGGTTTCGCCGTCCCTGCGGGCAGAAGGGTGCGCCGAGTGACTTGCCAGGACTTCGGATCTGGCAGGAGTGTTTCCGATTCGAACCACTGGCCCCCAATGACGAGAAAATAGCGATCGCCGATTCGCATGGCGTTCATGTCCGCGATTTCCTGGGCCGGCACGGGCAGCTCGGAGGCCCGGAGCTTGCCGAGATAGACCGGATTCTCCGGTTGGGCGACGTCGTAGAACAGAATGGCATCTTCGGTGAATTTGCCGGTGGCCGGGTCGGGTGCCCTTTCGAGGGAACAAGTCACGCCGAAGAGGGAGGAACCCGGCCAGTTCTCGGCGATGACGAGCAGTATGTGACCCACCGCCGCAAGGTCGCCGGGGTGGTTGTACACGCCTTCGACCGCCTGGGAGTCGAAGCGTCGATACCAGACACCTGCGCCGTCGCCGCCCAGACTCCCCATATTGAGCCCGTAGATTTCGTGTTCGTTCGGGGCGGCGACGACATTGGTGGTCTTGAGGATGAACAGGTGTCCGAAGCGGTGCTGGCTGTGCGCGACCGCGATATAGGCTGCTCCTTGGGACCAATCGCCGATCGGCTGAATGTCTTGAATGTGTTCGAACTGGGAGTGAAAGAGGCCAACAGCGGAAGGTTCGGGCTCGGGACACATTCCGAATTTGGGTCCCCCTTGATCGGGAGTCGGGATGACGCCGCGGGCGAACCACAGGCGTTGTCGGGAATACCCCGGCAGGTTTTGCAGGATATTTCCATTCTTGCCATTGAGCGGTGCGGGATCGAGATCCCCGTTCTGCCGGGTGAATCCCGCCACCGGCGGTGAACCGGACAGCACGGCGTTGCGCGGTTTGCCCAGGTCACGGGCGGATCCCGAGAAGGCGATCGTACCGAGGAGGGTGATCAGGGCCCAAGAGCGCATCGCTCCTCGAGGACGAGGGAGCGGCGAGAGCTTCGGAACATGGAGGGGATTGCAGGTGGTCTTCACACCGGTATGCGCGCCATTTTCGGTCCGATTGGGCCAACGAGCTTTGGAAGGTCGCCTCGAACACTTCACGGGTACCGTGGGACGGGATTTCGCACCTCAACCAACGACCCGTCCCAGTGGGGTATGACGGTTCCCGGAGGCTTTCGGTGGAAGGGTCAGGACCACCGGCCTTGAGAGGGAAGGCTGTCAAACAAGCAGCTCCTACGGAGCTCAAGCGGGAATTGGTTGCCCTTCCATGAACGGGTCGCCCCTGACGGGGCTTCCGCCCCGGTTGCCCGTGGGCGGTTTTGTTCAATGGAACGCGGATAAATCAAGGTCCAGCAGGGCCAATCGGTCAGTGGCCGCGCCTAGAGGTTCTGAACTCAGATAAAAGGGACCTGACCCCGGGGCTTGCATCGGTTCAACGGCATTACCCACTGGGCCTGTCGTGGAACCCCAGCGAAATAGCGCCGCACCCTGCTGGTTGGGTCCCCGGTTCCCGCGCAACGCACCCATGCCGGAAACCAGTTCAAACCTCGAACGATCGAACAGCTCTCACGGTCACGGCTGAGGCTGGAGATACGCCCGGGTCTGCTCCCGGAACCGCTCGAAGGACTCCCCGCCACCCGCCTTCTCCCATTCCGCCAGGAGTTGGCCCAGGCAGATGCGGGCGGAGGCCTGTGACTCCGGCCGGCGCGGCCAGATGATCTCCGCGACCTCCATGAGCAAACCGGCCGCCTCCTCGAATCGTTGACGTGGAATCAGGACCCAGGTCGCGTACGACACCTTGGTGCGCAGGGTGAACACCCCGTCCGGCAGGTTGTGGCGCTCCCGCAATCGGAGGATCTCCGCGAACAACCGCTCGGCCTCCGCCCACTGCCCCTGCTTGGCGCGAACCATCGCCAAGCGGTCGGCGCAGGAGAGGGCGTTGTTGCTCGCGGGCCCCTCGGCTGCCTCCGCCAGTCCGCGGGCCTCGGCCAGGAGTTGGCATGCCTCCTCGAACTCGCTCAGGTTGGCCAGTTGATCGCTGAGGACGATCATTGTGGTCAGGGTGACGTGGTTGTCCTTGCCCAGGATTTCCCGACATCGCTCCAACGACCGCCGCAGCAGCGGCGCATTGTTCGACGTCCCGGGAACCAAGGCCCGGAGCAGGAGCGCCTTGGCCACCGGACCCCATACATCCCCGTGATCCTCGGGCAAATACCCCCTCCGGATATCGGCCACCTCGTCGAGCAGCCGCGCGGCGTCGACGACAAGGCCCTGCAACTCCCGCAGCACCGCCATTTGATAAAGCGTCTCGGCCGTGGCCGCCCCGGGTGGCATCTCGAATTGCCTCACCAGTTCCAGGGCACGCACGAGGTTGGTCTCCGCCAGGGCGAACTCCGACAGCCCCAGATAAGTCCGCCCCACCGCCAGTCGCACCGAAGCCTCGGCCAGGGGCTTCTCCGCCAGGCGTTGCGACACCTCGCCGGCGGACCTGTCGAAGGCTTCCCGCAACGTGACCCGGGGATTGGTGGCCTGCCAGGGCGTCAGTTGGCTGAGTAGCGATTTCCAGTAGAACTCGCCGACCCCGATGGCCGCGTCGGCCCGCTCCTTCGCCAGCACCTCCGCGCGATGCGCGCGAATGGCCAACCCGGTCCCCACCGTCGCGGCCGCCGTCAGCAGCACCACCGTGCCCAGGGCCGCCGCCGCCGCCACGCGATGCCGACGCATGAGTTTCGCGAGTTGATAGCCGATCGTCGGCGCCACCGCCGACACCGGTTCCTGATTCAGGAAACGACGGAGGTCCGCCGCCAGACCGTTGGCTGTCGCATAACGCCGCTCCCGGTCCTTTTCCAAGGCCTTCAAGACGATCCAGTCCAGGTCCGACGGCAGGCGCTCCAGCTTGGCCGGACGCGGGGCGCGATGTGTCCCCTGCGCGCGCCGCCGATGTCGCGTCGAGGGTCGTTCCGGTTCCTTTTCCTGGATCGTGTGCCGCATGGCATCGGGACCGGATCGAAGCAGTTCCGTGTTGTCGAAGGGCGGCGTACCGGTCAGCAGTTCGTACAGAAGCACGCCGAGGCTGTAGATGTCGCTGCGCGTGTCGACGTCCAGGCCGCTCAACGACGCCTGCTCCGGACTCATATATGCCGGCGTGCCGACGAACTGCTGGAACAGGGTGAAGACCGTCTTGTCGGTCAGCGGCTGGTGAATCGCCTTGGCGATGCCGAAGTCGATGACCTTCGGCACCGCCCGATCCCCGTGCAGCGTCACGAGAATATTGGTCGGCTTCAGATCCCGGTGGATGATTCCCTTCTGGTGCGCGTGCTGCACTGCCCCGCACACGAGGATGAACAACTCGATCCGCGCCTCGAGATCCAATCCCTCGCTCTCGCAGAACTCCGTGATCGGAATGCCGCGCACCAGTTCCATGACGAAATACGGGCGGCCCGACTCCGTCGCCCCGGCGTCGAACACCTGCGCAATGTTCGGATGGTCCATCAGCGCCAGCGCCTGACGCTCCGCCTCGAATCGGCCGATCACCTGCCGCGAGTCCATGCCCGGCTTCAGAACCTTCAGCGCCACCTTCCGGGCCAGCGGCTCCACCTGCTCCGCCATGTGGACGATCCCAAATCCGCCCTCCCCGATCTGCTCCAGAAGGCGATACCGTCCGATCCGCGTCCCCGCCCCCGTCGTCGTATGCCCCGCCGCTCCCGCCGTCGCCAGGGGCCGAGCCGGTGCCTCCCGCAGGAACTCCGGGGGCGCTTCGCTGGCCCGAAGCAACGCCCGCATGCGCTCCAGCAGGACTTCGTCGCCGCCACAGGCCTGCCGAATCCACGCGTCGCGCTCCGGGCCCGCCGGTAGTTCCAGGGCGACGTCGAAGACCGCCTTCTCCGGATTCGGCTCGGACTTGGGACCTGATTCGGCCATGCCATCCTCCTACGCGCTTTTTTCGACGTCTTTGGGCCAGGACGGGGAAACGTCGTCCGCCCGTTGCTCGTTCACGACCGCCGCCCGATCGCCTCGTACAGCCAAGCCCGCGAGTAGGCCCAGGTGCGCTTCGCCGTGCGTTCGGCCATCCCGAGCACTTCGGCAGCCTCCACATTGGACATGCCCGCGAAGAACCGGAGTTTGATCAGTTCCGCTCCCAGCGGTTCCTCCCGAGCCAACTCGTCCAAGGCCTCGTGCACCCTCAACACAATCTCCGGATCGGCCGTCTCCGCGACGTCCAAATCCTCGAAGCGCGCGCGCTCGAATCCGCCGCCGTGCCGGATCCGGGCCCGTCGACGGGCCCGCTCGACCAGGATCCGCCGCATGGCCTCGGCCGCCGCCGCGAAGAACTGGCGGCGACTGGCCCAGGCGTGATTCTCGGCGGACAACCGCAGCCAGACCTCATGGACCAGCGCCGTTGGCTGAAGCGTTTGTCCGGGCTTCTCCTCCGCCATCCGGACCGCCGCCAGACGCCGGAGATCCTCGTAGACAAGCGGAAAGATGTCCTCCGCCGCGTGCGGGCCATCGATCCGAGTCGGTTCGTCCGTCATTCACACGGAATGACAACGCGAACCCAACGCGTCACTCAAGGAGAGACTCGGTGAACTCGATCCATCGGGCGCATCTTCGAGTTGTCGGCGCACTCGCGATGAACGCCCGCCAGCGATGTGCGCTGTCGGGGTCGGAATCGGAATCGGAATCGAATTGGACAGTCCCGTTCTCAACCGAGATCGGAGCGTCCGACCCTGAACGATACCGATCCCGATCCCGACTGTTCAGGACCACCTCCAAGACGGTGTCATCATCCGAAGACCCGTTCCTTTGTAGTCTCCACCCTCCCCCGCAGCGTGGCTTGGATGTCAACAGCACGGAGCCCCGTCAGCAATGGAGCGAGCGCGAGCCTCGGGGGTGCAGCACGCCGATCCCGTGCCGGTCGATGGTTGGCCGTCCCGATGAGTCGGTTCCGGCCGCCCCGGTCGAAAGTGCTCCTCATGTTCCAATCGGACGTGGATGCCAGGAAAGGCGGTGGGTAGAGACGTGAGTTCCGCGTTCAGGGATTGCAGAAGGAACGGAGGGTCGGCCTCGGCTCGCAGATTGACGACGATCTGCCCTTGCCGAATGGGACCGTCGAGGACCATTCCCGGCTCCGGTCGGGTGTCGCTGCGCACACAATTCACCGAAGCGATCTCCCCCGCCAAGGCGTCCTCCGGACTGAAAGTGAGTTTGAGGTGAGCGATCTCGGCTCCTGCCGCCCGAAGCCGGTCGCGGATTCCACTCGCGATCGACAGGATCACAGCGTTCGCGTCGAACTCCTCCGCGGCCTCGACATCGACCGTGGCGTTCATCCAGCCCAGCATGGCTTCGCCCGCCGCATACACATCGTAGTCGAGCGCCATCAACTTGCCGGCGGGATGCTCGGTGTCGCCGAGGATCTGGAACCACTCTTCCAGCCCCTTTCCTTCCCGGACCGAAACCGCCTGGAGTTTGGCCCTTGGAAAGTTCCGGTTGAGGACGTCACGGAGAGCGCGTTCCTGCTCCGGGGTGATCAAGTCGCTTTTCGAAAGAACGATGATGTCGGCTTCTTCGAGCTGCTTCTTGAAAATGTAGCCCACCTTGGAGGAGAAACCGCCGCCAGGGGCGAGTCCGAACAAACGCATTGCGCGAACGGGGTCCACCAGCACGCTCAAGGGAGCGATGCTGAACGCGTCCCCGTAGAGGCGCCGGAGTGGATACGTCACCGTGGCCACCAAGTCGGTGCAGCTTCCCACGGGCTCGGCGATGAAGACGTCCGGAGCGCTCGAATGCGTGAGCTTTCCCGCTGCCTCCATGAGGGTATTGAACCGGCAGCAGAAACAGCCCCCGGCGATCTCCTCCGTCGCGAATCCCTGACTGCGGAGCAGCCGGGTATCGACGAGACCTCCGGCCTGATCGTTGGTAATGAGGCCCACGCGCAGGCCTTTCGTGACGAGGTGACGCGCCAGCGCGCCAATGGCCGTCGTTTTGCCGGCCCCGAGAAATCCCCCGATCATGACGTATCGGGACCGGGCGGCAGGGGCTTGGGTGTTTGCCGGATTCATGGCTTGTTTCCTGGATGCCGAAACCTCGCAGCGGGATGTTGGTTGTCGAGCTTGGACCGGCCGGGGCCGTAGAGTTTTTCCCGGAGAGTACCTTCCGCGTACTCCGTCTTGTACACGCCACGACGCTGGAGCTCCGGGACCACCAGCTCCACGAAATCGGTGAAATCCCCGGGGGTGATGGAGTAGACGAGGTTGAATCCATCCAATCCGGTCTGTTCGATCCAGGCCTCCATCGCGTCCGCAATCGTCTGCGGGGAACCCACCTCGTGCGCCGCCCCGATCGCGGCGCGCAACGCCAACTCCCGCACGGTCCGCTCCCGACCGGATTCGGCACGGGTGACGCTGTCGACGAAGGACCGGATGGCGTTGCTCTCAAAATGAGCGAGAGGCGCGTCGAGATCGAAGGTCGAAAAGTCAACCCCGGCATAGCCGCTGATAAGCGTCAGCAGGCCCTCGACATCGACGTATCGGAGGTAGTCCTCCAGTTTGGCCCGGGCGAGTGCGTCGGTCTCGGCGACAATGACGGACAGCGCGCCGAAGATGAGCACGCTGGCGGGATCGCGTCCTTGAGCCGCTGCCCGCTTTCGGATATCCGCCACCGTTTTCGCAACCACCTCCCGGCTGCGTCCTCCAACAAAGACGCACTCCGCATGCGTGGCGGCAAAATCCCGACCCCGGTGCGACGCGCCCGCTTGGAACAGGACCGGGGTCCGTTGGGGGGAAGGTTCGCAGAGGTGGTAGGCGTCGAGTTCGAACCATCGTCCCCGATGTTGAATGCGATGGATTCTTGAGGGGTCGGCAAACACTCCCGCCGTCTTGTCGCGAATCACCGCGCCGTCCTCCCAGCTGCCCTCCCAGAGCCGATACATCACTTCCATGAACTCGTCCCCGCGATCGTACCGCTCATCATGTGTGAGTTGATCCTTGAGACCGAACGCCCGGGCCGCGCTCGACAGGTAGCCCGTCACAATGTTCCAGGCGAACCGACCCTCCGTCAGATGGTCCAAGGTGGACACTCGCCGAGCGAACGAATAGGGCGCCTCGTAGGAGAGCGTGCCCGTCACCCCAAAACCCAGGTGCTCCGTCACCACCGCCATGGCCGGCACCGTCATCATTGGATCGCAGACGGGGAACTCGACCGCGTGCTTGAAGGCGGGTTCCGGACCGCGTCGATACACGTCGTAGATGCCGAAGATGTCGGCGAGGAAAAGGCAGTCGAACTTCCCTCGCTCCAGCAGGCGGGCGAGGTCGGTCCAGTATCGAAGCGAGGTGTAGCCCGCGGACTGATCCCGGGGATGACGCCAAATCCCTGGCGTGCATCCCATGCACATCATGTCGATGCCATTGAGACGAATCTGCTTCTTCACCACGGCCACGAAGTGGATACGGCGGACGTTCAGTGCTCGCCGTTTTTCGCCGCGGCGGCGCGCGCGTCCACGTGCCCGAGGAGTTGAGTGCTGTGCACCAGGGTCACTCCGGCGGAGATCGCCGCGGCCACCTGAACCGCCTCCATCATCTCCGCCTCGGAGAGGCCCAGATCGAGGGAGGAATTTGAAATCGAATCGATGCAGTAGGGGCACTTGAGCGCGTGGGCCACCCCCAGGGCGATCAAGCTCTTCTCCCGCTTCGTCAGCCGATCATCGGCCATGACCCTGCCGTAGTAGTCGAAGAATGCCGCCGCAATGGCTGGATTCGATCGGCCAATTTCACCGAAGCGGCCCAGGTCGGAGGGCCGATAGTAGCTTCCCGAACGCGCATCGGTTGCGGGCGCCGAGCCCGCGTCATCGGCGCCCCCGGGTGCGTTGCCGCAACAACTCGGCACGGACGCGGGATCCACCTTGCTTGGATCGGCGGGTCGCAGGTCACAACCACTCTTGTCCGGGTTCACCTTCAACGGCCCGTAAGCGAACTCGAGGGGGATGGCCGGATATTCGCCGGCACGATTCGGGTAGAGCCAATGCTTCTCGGACACCTCGACGTGGCAGCAGTAGACGGGCTTGCCGGGCCCGCCCTGGGAGGCGTGGGGAACCCCATCGGCGACCGCCATCGCGGGCAGCGCGTCGAAGACGGCGCGGACCTCAGGCGTTTCCTGCCGCAGATCAATGCCGATGTGATCCAGAAAGGGGCGGGGGCGACGAGTGGCCTCGGTCTCCAACAATTCATCCTGGGAAACCTTGATGTGGGAGAAAATGGCGTTGATGGCGCCGGGAAAGCGGTATTTGACGAAACCGTCCTTCTGATGGTCCAGCTCCGCCCCGGCTTTGAAGAAGGCGTTGACCGGCAATTGGTGGGTGTCGTTGACCTTGATGTGCAGGTGAAGCGTCTCGGCCAGTTGGAGCGCGTCGTGGAAACGCGACCCTGGACGGCCAAAGTCCCGGATCACTGCGATTTCATGATCCTTGAGTAGGCCGTTCCTGAGGAGTGTTTCCAGGGTACCCTCGGCGGCGGAGGAATCGTTGAGTGTCATCGGAGGTGGTGGTTGAAAAGGGAGGCGCGTCTTCCGACCTGTCCATCATCGAATCGGATCCGGGAGATTATCTCGAAGGGGCCACATCGGGGTCGATTCGAAAGAAATGCCAAACTGGGTCTGCGGAATCGCCTCACCAAGCGTGCTCAAGTATCCCCTGAGGTCGGAGAAGGACTTCTGATCCACATGACCGTCAGCCCAACCGTAAACGTCGATATCCTTCCTGGGTGGAAGTTTCTTGGCGGCATTTCGACCGTAAATGTCCGCGTTCCCGCTGTGTTGCGTGGTGCTTTCGTCCACAAACACCAGGGCCCGAGTGGGGGATGGCAAGCTCGTGGATTTCACGTTCGCGATATTTCGAGTGGCCCAACGTTCGGGAAACCAGGAGGGACTGGGGGGCAGCTCGATCCATTCCGCCGTCGACATGAAGAAATAATTCGGGCTGAAGATGTCATCCGCCTCCGTGCCGTTGAGCGGATTCTTCCCCGAGTACTTCCAGGTGTCGTCCGGCTTCTTCTGGAACGCGGCCGCCGCCGGGTCGCGCCAGATCTTCTGGGGATCGCCGCCCAGGTACGGTTGCAACGCGCCGCCGCTGCTGTTCCAGACCTGGCGACCGCCTCCAAGGTCCGTGCCCACTGGCTTGCCTGTGGCGTGAGGAGACAAGCTTGATCCATTGTTGTTGTAGGTGGCGGCCGGGAAGGTGTCGTTGTGGTCGTCCACATAAAGCGTGGCTGCGAGCACCAACTGCCGGTGATTGTTTTTGCAGGTTGTGAGGTAGGCCCGTTGCTTCGCCTGGGCCAGGGCGGGCAGAAGCATGGAAGCCAGAATCGCGATGATGGCGATGACCACCAGCAGTTCGATCAACGTAAAGCCGCACTCCCGGCGATGGTTCCGGGCGCGCCAAGCGGGCCGGCCACCGTCCGGCACGCGGCTGAGGCGTTCGGTGCAAGCATCCCGCGGGCTGAATCTTCGTTCGCGCAACGAATGATGGCCTGCAGGGACGCGCGTCATGGTGTGAAGGTCTGGGGTTCGGCTGCGCATTCGAGAGCAGTGGCATCCATGCGCAGACGTGCATAAAATGTCCCCGCGATCCGGGCAACGGTTTTCTTCCTCGGCGTCAACGAACCTGTGGCGAACCGTCGAACGGCAGTTCGAGGGTCATTCCCGCGGCGGCGAGCGCATCCTCGGGATCGTGGGTCACCAGAAGCGTTGGCAGCCGGGCCTCGCGCAGATGATCGAACACAAATTTCCTGAACCGCTGCCGGGTCGCATGGTCGAGCTTGGAGAAAGGCTCATCCAAGAGAAGGGCCCGGGGTTCGGACAAAAGAACCCGCATCACCGCGACCCGGGCTCGCTGACCGCCGGACAGAGTGGCCGGGTCCCGGTTGGCGTAGCCGCCCAGCCCGGCCACGTCCAAGGCACGCTCCACCCGCGTCCGCCGTTCGGCGCGCGATCGGAAGGTGGTTGGCAGTGCAAACGCCAGATTCTGGCCCACGGTCAAATGGGGGAACAAAAGGTCGTCCTGAAACAGGATGCCCAATCGTC
The DNA here is from genome assembly GCA_050250555.1 of Limisphaerales bacterium. Lineage (GTDB taxonomy): Bacteria > Verrucomicrobiota > Verrucomicrobiia > Limisphaerales > CAIMTB01 > CAIMTB01. The sequence continues at coordinate 4,291 of JBFWOK010000057.1, read as the reverse complement.
GGTCCTCCGGCCGCAGCTGTGTTAAGTCCGTGGCTCCGTGCAGCACCCGACCGGAGGCCCGGAACGCCTCCGGAATCGTGCCGCACATCCAAGCCAGCAAGCTCGACTTGCCCACCCCACTCTCGCCCTTCAACGTGACGACCTGCCCAGGTTCAATGATCAGGGAGAGGCCCGCGATCAGAGGCCGCGCGCCCAGAAGGATCGTCACCTGCTGAAGTTCCAAGGCGGCCGGATTCATCGAATCACCTGCATGCCGCCTCGATGTCGGAAACACCAGGCGGGCGCGGCCAGGGCGAGGGCGAAAGCCGCGAGCGGAAGCGCCATCTGCAGCAAGGCGTAGATGCCGACCGATCGCAGGTCGCCTCCGGCCGAAAGCGCCACCGCTTCGGTGGTCAGGGTCGGAAACCGGCCAGCCCCGGCGAACAGAGTTGGCAGATACTGGCCGACGCTCACCGCGAATCCAACCGCCCCCGCCGCGGCAATGGGCCTCAGGAGCATGGGGAGCTTGATTCGCAAAAGAACCCGAAACGGCGGGACGCCGAGGCATAGCCCGGTGCGGCGATAGCGTTCGTCCCAGGCACGATAGGCGTCTGACAAAGCGAGGAAAACATACGGGAACACGAAAACGAGGTGCAGCCACGCCAGCGCGATCCACTCGCCGTCCAGGCGCGACAGCGCCAGCAGGACCTGGGCTCCGAAGAGGAAGGCCACTTGAGGGAGAACCAGGGGAATGTAGAGGAATCCTCCTTGGCTCAACATCGTTCGACGACCCGAGGCCGCTTCGAACTCCAGGACGCCGACGCTCAGCACCAACGAAGCGGCCGCCGTGCACACGGCGACCGACAGCGTGTTGCAAAGCGCGCCCGTGAATCCGGATGCGTGGAGAGTCCAGTTCGCCCAGGTCACGCCGGCCGGGATTGCGGACGGGAATCGCCAATGGGTAGCCACCGACCACACCGTCATGGCCAACAAACCCAAGATTACCGCCAGCCCCAGCGTTCCCCCCGCGATGGAAGCGATCCAACGCGGAATCGACTCGCGCCCACCACGATTCCCCGCGGTGACCCAACGAATGCCCCACCAACGAACCGTTCGTTCCACCAGCCACCAGCAGAAAACCCCGACGATCACCAACACGCACTGGAGAAGCGCTCCCGCCGAAGCGATGAACCGAAGGTTCAGGTCGGAATCGTTCGCCATCTTCACCACCCGCACCGCCAGTGGAGCGGGAGTCGTTGGGGCCAGGACCATGGCGACATCGACGACGGAAACCCCATAAGCCAACACGGCCAGCACGGGAAGTCGTATCTGTGGGTAGACTCTCGGGAACACCGCCTTGAGCCACCCCATCATCGGCCGGTAGCCAAACGTTCGCGCGACCATGCTCCCGCGTTTGCCATCGGCCTGCCCGAGCGCGGCGAGGGTCATCAAGAGGAGGAACGGAGCTTCCTTGGCGATGAGACCAAACATCAGACTCAGTCCACCCGCGTCCTGGACGATCCGCCAGTCTGGAGGATGGCTGAACCCGGTCGCCCACGGTGAAAGGCACCTCATGATCCAGCCGCTCGGCGATATTACGAACGCGAGGCCCAACGCCACCGTCACATGCGGCACCGAGAGCAGCGGCGCAAGCCAGGCCTCCAAGGCGACGAACACCTTCGTCCCGTGCCACGCGGCGCACAGCAGTACCACCAGCAACATCGAGAGAATCGTCGTGGCGAGGCCCGTGGATAGCGAGAGCCAGACGGAAGTCCAAAGCCCAGGGAGTTCGAGCAACTGTCTCCATGCTTGAAGGCCGGCCGCGCGGTGTCCAAGGACTGGAAGATAGTCGAAGGCCGGCAGTATCGTCCCGGCCAGCCCGGCGAGCACTGGCCCGACGAGCAGGACCGTGGCGAGCGGCGGGAAGAGGCGGAGCATTGAAACCTGACCCTTCATGCTGGCGGGCCGCCTACCTGCCGGCCGCATACCGCGTCAGCCATTGCTTTTCGAGCCGATCCATCCAGTACGGGTGCAATTCAGGCACCGGAGTGCCCAGTTCCTCCAGGGAAGGGGTTGCCTTACCTTTCGGCAAGGCCTGGAAGATCATCAGGTCGGTGGGGCTCAACTTGTCCAAACTCAACACGGTCGGACTTCCCAGATGGCGGGGATCGGCCTTGCGCGCTTGGGCCTCTGGGGACAAGAGGAAGTCGACCAGCACCAACGCGCCGGACTTGGCCCGGCCGTTGTAAGGGATGGCTAGAAAGCTGGCGTTTCCGAGGGTGCCCCGCTTCCAAACAAACGTGCGGACCGTTTCGGGCAATTGGCCCGTCTCGATCCCGGAGGAAGCCGCTTCGGGACTGAACGATAGCGCGATGTCGATCTCCCCGTCCGCGAGCTGGCGCGTCTGCGCGGGACCGTTCGCCGGGAAGACTCGCCCCTTGCGCCACGACACGGGATGGAGTTCGTCGAGGTAGGCCCACAGCGGTGCGCTGATCGCGGCGAACTGGTGCTCGTCCACGGACCGGTAGAGGGGGGCCCGATCCGTTGCGAGTTCGAGCAGAATCTGCTTCAGAAACGTGGTGCCGAGAAAATCGGGTGGCTGCGGATAGCTGAAGCGTCCTGGATTCGCTTTCGCCCATTCCAGCAATGCCGCAGCCGACGTGGGGGGGTCGCCGACCCGGCGGCTATCGTACAGAAACACGAACTGCGCCATGCTCCATGGAGCCTCAAAGCCATCCACCGGCACCGAGAAATCAACGAGCGTGGGTTTGCTGACGGTATCCACGAATCGGAAGTTCGGCAGTCTGTCCACGAACGGTCCATGGAGCAGGCCGTGCCGTTTCATGGCGGAGAAGTTTTCCCCGTTGATCCAAATGAGGTCCACCGAACCTCGGTCATCGTTTCCAGCGGCCTTCTCGGCGAGCACCCGAGACACCGCCTCCGAGGTATCGCCCAGCTTCACGTGCCGGACCTCGATCCCGAACCGCTTCTTTGCCTCGGCCGCGGCCCAGGCGATGTATGCGTTGATGCGATCGTCGCCCCCCCACGCATTCCAGTAGACGGTCTGCCCTCGGGCTTCCGCCAAAATCACGGTCCACGAGTTCGTACTCGCCCCTCGGACCGACGGCAGCCCTGCCAGGGCAAGGACAGCCAGGACCCCCAGCGACGGGAACCGTGGGACAAGAAGCGCGAGGATTCTGGGGAGAACCGCTGTGAACATCCCGGGTCGTTGAAATATGCGTCCGTGAGCATGCATCAGCTGGCCGGGATGGAACCGCGACTGGCGAACGGCTTCAACTCTTTCGCGGGGTCGAGTTCCATCGGCCGAAGTGTCGCCCCGGAAATCAGGCGGCCGCTGCAACGGGTGCTACTTGGGCAGGTCGTCGATTCGGAACGAGCAGCATCCGAGATCCATGACCTTCAAACCGGCGGATGTCCGGATTCGGCAGTCGTCGGCGACGCAATAGAATCGCTCCCGTCCCGCCTTTCGGCTCGTGACCAGACCCGCCGAACGCAGGATGGCGAGGTGCTTGGAGACGTTGTATTGCGAGATGTCCAAGGATTCGGAAAGTCCGCCCACCGTGCATTCGCCCGCGAGGAGATGGCGTAGGATACGAATGCGATTTTCCTCGCCCATCGCCTTCAGCGCGCCCAGGCAACCTTCGCCTTTCATGCGAAATGTCTAGCCGCGCGCCGCACCTTTGGGAAGCCGCGAGACGCCAAACAGAGTTCTCGCGAGGGGGGAACGGTACTCCAACCGGTTCCTGCCAGCCCGAAAGCTAAATACCCGTCCCCTTGTATTCCCCGGCATCGTCATCGGCGCAGGAATGGATCGGGAGCCTACATCGAAGCGGAGCGTGGAGCCAAGGTTGCGAAATCCACCAAATACCCTCGCCTCTGTATCATCACTCCTTCTCCGCTCGAACCCTCAGCCGCCCGAACCTCCAAATACACCGATCCTCAGGTTTCGAAGCGTAAACAACGTTCGGTCCTTCAAACCGCGCATCGCCCGCGCACCCGTCCGTCGCTTCGCCCCGAACCGACTCCGGAACGACTGGTAGATCCCTTCCACAAACTCCCTCCCCCCGAACACCGCGCCATCGCAGAAGTACCGGACCCGGCACCGCAGGTAGGACACCAACGGCAGCTTCCCCTTCGCCTTCAGCACCGCCTCGACCTCCTCAACCGCCAGCGCTCCCCGGACCAGACGTCCTGTCGGATCCACCCCTTCCCGCCGTTCGTCCCCTTCGAGATACAAATACCGCCGGTACGTCTCCATCGATCTCGAAACGGGCTCCTCCCGGCCGGCGCG
>JBFWOK010000056.1:0-36790 GCA_050250555.1 Limisphaerales bacterium | reverse complement strand
GACGACGACGTCGAGCGTTTGTGGGGGCTGGCACGGGCGACGGTTGCGGGGCACATGATCGGGATTATCGCGCGGTTGGATCTGGCGGATCTTCGTCGGCTGGTGGCGACTTCGGGGGTGGGATTCGAGGATCGCGTCCACGGGAGGGGTTCGGTTTCGGAAGGGCCCGAGAAGCAGGGGGCGGGGCTGGGGGTTGGCGCGTCCGCGTCGGCGGGTGGTCGGTCGAGCGAGGCGCCTGGGAAGGCGGGCTTGGAGAGTTCGCCTCCGGAGGGGAGCGCCGAAGCGTTGGATGCGCGGTTGGTGCGGGAAGCGTTGGAAGCGACGCGATCCTTTCGGTCGGACGCGCTCCAAAAGGCTTTGGAACAGGGGGCGGTTCGGATGGGCCCCAACGGGGTGCTTCACCGGATGGTTTATCCGTTGGCCTGGGAGATCGGGGAACTTTGGCAACGGGGCGAGCTCACGGCGGCGCACGAGCACTTCGCGTCGTCGGCGATCCGGGAATTTCTGCTTCGCAGCACCCGTCCTTACGCGTGGGAGGATGGGGCTCCCCGGGTGGTCGTGACGACGCCGGCGGGGCAATTGCATGAATTGGGGGCGGTGATGTCGGCGGCCGCGGCGGCGAATCTCGGATGGCGCCCGGTGTATCTCGGGCCGAGTCTGCCGCCGGCGGAGATCGCGGGAGCGGTGATCCAGAATCGAGCGAGGGCGGTGCTGTTGAGCATCGTGTATCCGGCGGACGACCCTTGGTTGCCCAGGGATCTCGTCCAGCTTCGGAAACTGCTTCCGGCGGCGGTGGCCATTGTGGTCGGTGGCCGTTCCGCGCGAGCCTATTCGGTGGTGTTGAAAGAGATCGGGGCCGTCACGCCCGCGGGTTTGGAGGAACTGTGCGATCTGCTGGAGGCGATGCGGGAACCGGGAGCGCCCGGGGGCGGGGCGGGAATGGGGACGGAGGGTACCGAGGGTTCGGACGGCAAGACCTGACGGAACGGCGGGGATGCGAGGACAGGCCCTAATGCGTCATCGCGTAGAAGACGATGTTGATGCCCATCGGGAACGACTGTTTCTCGGCGTACGTCTCGAAGAACCACTGGCTGATGCCCTCCTCCTCCCAGCCGTCGCTGAGATCCGTGTTGAGGCACACGAGCATGGCGATCCGGCCCTTGTCATCGAAGAAGGCGCGGTATTCCGGTGGCTGGGGTTCCTCCCAGGTGATCTCGAACTCCCAGGTGCGGCGCAGGCCGGGTTCGTCCTTCGTCGCGTGCGCTGAGTCCTCGCTGGGAACCTGGGGCTTCTCCTTGAGCTTGAACGGATGATTGAAGATCGGGTGATCCAGGGGGAGCGACACCCACTTGCGGTCGTAGAAGACCTTGGAGAACTCGCTCATGAGGTGATCCCACATCCGTTGGCCCCAGAAATCGTCGACCATGAGGAAGCCGCCATTCAGCAGGTATCGGCGGAGGATCTTCGCCTCCTCGTCGCTCAGGGTGATGCTTCGCGGATCGATCATGAACGCGAAGGGATGGTCGAAGAGCCGTGGATCATCGATGTCGAGAACGACTCCCTCGGGGTCGGCCTTGATCGAGCTGAGGCGTTCGATGCGATACGAAAAATTGAGGTCGGCTCCGGGGTAGTCGACCTGCCACCCGCCACGCCGGCTCGACCGGTATCTGAGCCGCGCGAAGGTGAACGCTTCGGGTCTGAAGGCGGCGTCCACGGTCCATTCCGGGACGCCGGCCCGGCTGTCACGCATGCGCCCGCCAGACGGCCCGCGTCCGCCGCCGGTCCCGCCCCCCCGTCCTTGACCGCCGGAAGGGCGCGGATCGGAGGGGGCTTGCGCGATTGAGCAGAGGACCACGCCGAGGAGTGCGAGGATCGTGGCGAGCGCGGACCCGATTCGGTGAAATTTCCAGGTGGCGAGGGAACCGTCCCTTTCGGGAGACAGGGAGCCAGGGGCGCGCCGTCGCCGGGAAGGCGCCTCAGCCGTTGCCGCTGCTGCTGAAGGACGGTTCATGGGAGGGAGCGTAGGCGTTGAAGACGCGGGGAGAAAGCGGAGACTCGCATTCCCCGGGGCGACGCTTTCTGGAAACCGGTCGCTTTCGTGGAGAAAACGAAGAGGGGAGGGAGGATCCCGCCGGGTGGGCGCTCAGGCATCGGGTTCAAGGAGCGGGGAAGGGTTCCTTGTCGAACAAGGCTTCGCGGCCGCCCTGAATGCGTCTGATCTCATTGGCGGCGCGACCGACGTCCTCCCGTGAGAGGAGCACCGTGACGTCGACGGCCATCCGGCGGGAGGCGCCCGGAGCGAGTTTGGGCACGCGTCCGGAGAGGCGCTCGACGCGTCGGTTGAAGGGGTACCCGGTGCCGGGTTCGAGGCCGGTGACATATCCGTCCTCGGTGGCGGCGAGATTCTTCCAGAGCGTGAAGTAGGGGAGCTGTTCAATGGAGAATCCGAGCGCGACGCCGCGTTCCGCGCGGGCATTCTGGATCATCACGAGGGCGCGCCCCGTGGAATCGGCGGCGGGTTCGATGCAATACACCTGTTCGACGAATCCCTTGGTGGGGGCGGCGTACTCGGCGAAGGTGTCGAGATCACGGGCCGCGTGGGCGTTGAAGGGAGTGATCCGGCGGAACGCGCCGACAAAGCGGCTTCCGGCCTGGAGGAGGGGCGCGCCGAAGTTGCAGTGATAGATCATCTGAACCTCCTGATCGTGCGCGCCATGGTTGGTGAGGGAATCCTCGATGCGGAACACGGGCGAACCCGGGTCGGTCGAGACCTCGGTCCAGAGTTCGAGTTTGGGGCCGTAGAACATCCGTTCGTCGACGCGCCCGCGGATCCGGATGCGGAACGGCGGATTGGGGTCGATGACGACTTCGACTTCGCTGGCGGGGATGTTGCCGATGCGCCCGTGGAGGGTAAGGGACATTTCCGCCTTGTCACCGGTGTTGTTGACGAAGGAGTCCTTGCCGGGATGGCCGGCCCACTCGGTGCCGCAGCGGACCATCCATTCGTTGAAACCCTCGAGCCAGCCGAGTCCGCCGCGGCTCTCGAGGTTGATCGTGCTGGGATGGACGACCTCCTTGACGGGGGAATCCCAGCCGAGTCGGACGTCGCCGGCCGTGGCTTCGAGAATCCCCATGCCGCGGGTGGGGATGACCGTGAACGTGAGCAGGCCGTTGTCGACGACGATGACGTCGACGCCCTCCTGGCGTCCGCCGTGGAGGGTGAGCTTTCGGATGCTCCACGGCGTGGCGACGCCGAGATCCCGGTGGGTGAGGGTCCACTGGTCGGTGCGAATGCCGCGGCTGGTGCTCGTGATGATCTGGCGAAAGGGTTCGGCGGCGAAGGCGCCGAGGGGGGTGAGCGTGGCGGACACGGCGAGCAGGAGGAGGAATGGCTTCGTCATGGGGTATTAAGAACGGTTTGCGACTCGCGCGTTGGATTCGTGAACGGCGGACGATTTCATCACGAAGACACGAAGATCACGCAGGAGACGGATGGTTCGCGGGATGGGCACACGGGGGTGGTCGGGGTGGCTTGTGGCTATTGGGGCCAGAAACTTCGTGGGCGCGCAATGGCCGGAATGTTCCTCGCGATTCCCGCGGGTGCGGGAATCGGGTGGGGCGTTTTCGTCGGCGAGGGGAGGGCCGCCGAGATTTTTTTCTCATCTCCGTTTGAGTCTGAGTCCGCGCTCACCTAATTTCCGCCGCGCCTTCGTACCCATATGTTCCAGTCCTTAGGAAATCTGTTGCGTCGGAAAACCCCGCCGAAGGGCGGGCCGATGATCCGTGAGACTCAGGCTGGTGGAGGTGGACGCCCTCCGCAGGAGAACAAGCCTGTCTTCAGCAAGGTGTTTCGGTGGCGCCTGCCGGACGGCCGCACGAATGACCCGGCGACCGTCGAGATCGTGGGATCCTTCACGCACTGGCAGAAGGTTCCAATGATCCGGGACGGCAAGCAGGACGCCTGGCATGTGACGATGCACCACATCCCGGGAGCGCGGACCCACCACTACATGTTGCTGGTGGACGGACAGCCCACCTACGACAAGACGTGCGACGGTTTGGCGGTGCCGCATGGGTTCCAGGAGGAGCAATGGCAACTCCAGACGGACCGCGGTCCGCGGGTGCTGATGCTCTTCGCGCAGACGAAGTGAGGCGCGGGGAGCGGGGGAGCGGGGGAGCGGGGACTTCATATGTCCCATCTGTCCCATCTGTCCCATGGGCCAGGCGAGACCACGGGACCCATGGGACACATGGGACCTATGACACCTAGCCTTCCGCTTTCCTGAGATCGCGTTCGCGGAGCCAGGAGAAGATCACCGGGGTGACGATGAGGATGTGAAGAAGGCTGCTCACGGTCCCGCCGATGACGGGAGCGGCGAGCGGTTTCATGATTTCGGCGCCGGCGCGATCGCTCCACATGATGGGCAGGAGGCTTGCGATGGTGGTGGCCACGGTCATGACCTTGGGACGCAGCCGAAGGCGGGCGCCGTCCTTGACGGCCTGGATCAGGTCCGCCTGGGAGAAGGCGTCGCCGCGTTCCGCCTTTCTGTGGGCGAGAGTCTCCTCCAGGTAGACCACCATCACGATTCCCGTCTGGATAGCGATGCCGAAGAGCGAGATGTACCCGACCCAGACCGCGACGCTGAACGGATAATCCAGGGCGTACTGGAGGAAGACGCTGCCGCTGAGGGCGAACGGGACGGCGAGGAAGACATGGGCTGCTTCCTTGACGGAGCGGTAAGTCAGGTAGAGGACGAGGAAAATCACGGCGAGGACCGTGGGGAGAATGACCTTCAGGGTTTCCCGGGCGTGGAGGAGATTTTCGTACTGGCCGCTGAACTCGAGGGTCATTCCGGGTTCGAGCGGGACTTCGCGGGTGACCCTGGCGCGGATTTCTTCGACGAAACCGCCGAGGTCGCGGTCCTGGACGTTGGCTTGGACGAAGAGCCGGAGGCGTCCGTTCTCGCTGGCGATCTCGCTGGGACCGATGACGCGATGGACGGAGGCGATCTGACCGAGGGGCACGGTTGGGCCGGCGGGGGTGGCGACGAGGACTTCGGGCAAGCGCTCGATGTCGGACCGTTCGGAGCGTTCGAGCCGGACCTGGATCGGGAAGCGTTCGCGGCCTTCGATGGTGGTGGCGACATTGACGCCGCCGAGACCGGCTTCGACGACCTGGAGGACGTCGCGCGCGTTGAGGCCGAAGCGGGCCATGGCGCGGCGGTCGATCTGGATTTCGATGTACGGCTTGGCCTGGACGCGTGAGGGCGCGACGCCAACGGCGCCCGGAACCGAGCGGACCACGCGTTCGATTTCGAACGCCTTTTGCTGAAGCGCGTCGAGGTTGTCGCCGAGGATCTTGACGCCAACCTGGGCGCGGATGCCGGTGCTGGTCATGAGAATCCGGTTTTCGATCGGCTGGAGGAAACCGGGAACGTAACCCGGCAGGGTGTTCATCAGCGCTGTGAGTTCGGCGATGAGTTTCTCCTTGGTCATGTCGGGGCGCCACTGGGACCGAGGTTTGAGCATGAGGGTCGTTTCGATCATCTCGACCGGCGCGGGATCGGTGGCGGATTCGGCGCGGCCGAGTTTGCCGGCGACGGATTCGACCTCGGGGACCCGGCTCATGGTTTTGTCCTGCCAGGCCATGATGCGCTGGACCTCGGACAGGGACGTGCTGGGGAGGAGGACCGGCATGTAGAGCAGGGATCCCTCCTCGAGGGTGGGCATGAATTCCGACCCGAAGCCCGCGAAAGTTCGGGCGAGGCGGGGCCAGTCGTGATCCCGGAGCTTGTCGAGGATCGGGCGGGGGATTCCGAATGCGATGGCGACAGCGACGGCGAGGAGTGTGGCGGCGGCGGCGAGGACCGTCGGGCGATGGCGGAGGGACCAGTCGAGGGCGGGATCGTAGAGCGCGAGGAGGCCTTTCATGATCCGGTTGTCCTCTTCCCGGTGGAAAGGGCCGCGGATGAGGAGGGAGCAGAGGACCGGCACGGCGGTGACGGCGAGAAGGGTGGCTCCGATGCAGGCGAAAGTCTTGGTGTAGGCGAGTGGATGAAACATCTTCCCCTCCTGCCCGGAGAGCACGAAGACGGGGACGAAGGCGAGGATGATGATTCCCATGGCGAAGAAGATCGGGCGTCCGACCTTCTTCGCGGCGACGAGGGTTGCTTCGAAGGTTTCCGCCGACGTGAGGCGGACGGCGTGGGAGTGGCCGCCGAGACGGCGGGCTTTCTCGATCTCGGCGTTCTCGCAATGGCGGATCACGTTTTCGGTCATGACGATTCCCGCGTCGACGAGGACGCCGATGGCGATGGCGATGCCCGCAAGGGACATGATGTTGGAGCTGATGCCGAACTGCCGCATCAGGATGAACGAGATGAGGATCGACGCCGGGAGGGGGATCGTGACGATGAGGATGCTGCGGAAATGGAAGAGGAACAGGACGTGGGCGAGCGTCACCAGGAGGATTTCCTCGAGGAGCGCGTGCCGGAGGGTGTCAATCGTGCGCTGGATGAGGTCGCTGCGATCGTAGAAGGATCGGAGACGGACGCCGGGCGGCAGACTTGGGGCGAGTTGGGCGACGCGTTCCTTGACGCGACGGATGACCTCCATGGCGTTCTCACCGGTCCGCATCACGACGATGCCGCCGACGACCTCGTGTCCGTTGACGTCGAGGGCGCCGCGTCGGAAGTCGCCCCCGATCTGAAGGGTGGCGATGTCGCGCAGGTAGATCGGTGTTTCGTCTCGTTGGACGACGACGATTGTTTCGAGGTCGGCGAGGGAACCGATGAGACCGAGGCCGCGGACGACGAATTCGAGTCCGTTCTCCTCGATGACTTTGCCGCCGACGTTGAGATTGTTGGCGGCCACGGCGGCGAGGACCTCCTGGAGCGAGACACCGGCCGCGCGCATCTTCGTGGAGGACACCTCGACCTGGTACTGCTTCACGAAGCCGCCGATGCTGGCGACTTCGGCGACACCGGGAACCGACTGGAGCTGGTACCGGACGAACCAGTCCTGGACGGCGCGGAGCTCCCCGAGGTCGTAGCCACCCCGAGGGGACTGGGTTGGATCGACCTCGAAGTAGTACTGGTAGATCCATCCGAGGCCGGTGGCGTCGGGGCCGAGGAGGGGGATGACCCCCTGGGGCATCAGGGTGCCGAGGTAGTTGAGACGTTCGAGGACCCGGGAGCGGGCGAAGTAATTGTCGATCCGTTCCTCGAAGATCACCGTGACCAGGGAGAATCCGAACATGGAGACCGCGCGGACGGTTTTCACGCCGGCGAGACCCTGGAGATTGACCGACAGCGGGTAGGTGACCTGATCCTCGACTTCCTGGGGGGAACGGCCCGGCCAGTCGGCGAACACGATGACCTGATTCTCCGAGAGGTCGGGGATGGCGTCGACCGGGGTGGCGTAGAGCGCCTTGAAACCCCAGGCGATTCCGAGAAGCAGTCCGCAAAGGACCAGGAATCGGTTCCTGAGCGACCATTCGATGACATTGGCGATCATGGCGGGAGCGGGTTGCCTAGTCGCGGACTTCGACGCCGCATTCGATCATCTCGGCGCCGAACCACGGGTTCCGGATGCCGGCCGACCATTGGATCCATTCCGCGCGCGGCGGGGCTCCGTCGAAGGACTCGGCGGTCATGGGGCAGCGGAAGACCTTGAGATCCTTGAATTCATCGGAGCGCGATCGAAGGGCGCGGGCGAGAGTCACCAGCGGGGTGCTGAACGCGTGATAGTCCCTCCGCGCGACGCGAAGGTCGGCCGAGGCGGTGTTCGGCGTTGAATCGGGAAGGATGTCCACGAGCGCGGATCCATTGGGATGCGCGGAGAGCGTGGTGCGCAGCGCCAGAAGCCGAGGCGCGAGAGCTTCCGAGGCGCGATGAAACGCGGGCAGATCGTCCGACGCCAAGGCGGAGCGGAGGGAGTCGGCGGCCACGAGGAACGCGCGGATCGCGGTGGTCGTTTCCCCGGAGGTCGCGGAGAGGTCGGGAACCTGGGGTGACGAGGAAGCGGGAGGCGAGTCGCCGCGGGGAGCCTGAGGCGGAATTTCCTCGGCGGCGGCCAGGGTCTCATTGATCTGGGCTTGGGCGTCGATGAGGAGATTGCCCTGAATCACGACCCGTTCACCGGGTTGAAGGCCATCGACGACCTCGTAGTCGTCGTCTCCGAATCGGCCGAGGCGTACCGGCTTACGTTGATAGACACCGTTTCCGTGATCGACGTAAACGACTGGATTCCGGGCGGGGGAAAGGACGGAGGATCGAGGCAAAAGGAGGACGTCCGGGACGGTGATCCGCACGGAGCCCTCGGCGTAGGACAGGCGGGAAAGGGCACGGCGCGGGCTCGGAGTGTCGGCGATGACTGGATTGGAGACCTCGACACGGACCTTCGCGCTGCGGGTCTTGCCGGTGAGGTTGGGATCGATGAAGCGGATGGGGGCGCGGAACACTTTTCCGGGGGCGGCGGGGGAGGAGATTTCGAGTTCCTGGCCGGGTTGGAGCCAGGGGAGGTCCTGTTCGTAGGCATCGAACAGAAACCACAGGGTGGAGAAGTCGGCGATTTCGAAGAGCTTCTCGCCTTCCGTCACGTATTGGCCCGCGTAGACGGATCGATCGATGATGGTGCCGCCGATTGGGGCGAGGATCTCGGAAAAGGCGTTGGTGGGGCTTTTCGACGGGAGCCGTTCGATCTGGGAGTCGGTGAGGCCCAATTGGCGAAGGCGCAGGATGGCGGCGTCGCGGAGGAGTTCGTGATCGGCCTGTGTGGCGGGGGAGGAGGCGGACCCGAGGACGGCGACGTACTGACGCTCGGCCTCGAGCAGACCCGGGCTGTAGAAACGCGCGAGGGGCTGGCCGGCGGTCACCTCGGCGCCGACGTAGTTGACGAACAGTTCGTCGATGCGCCCGGCGGTCCAGGCGGCGATGACCCGGTGGCGGGTGTCGTCGTCCTCGAAGGTTCCGGCGACGCGGAGCGTGCGGAGAAGGGGTCCTTGGCGGACCGGTGCGGACCGGACGTGAAGGACGGAGATGGCGTTCGAGCCGAGGGCGACGAGACCGGGGTCGAGTGGGGCGGCCGAGTCCCCTTCGAAGACCGGGGTCAGAGCCATGCCGCAGAGGGTGCACTTCCCCGGCTTGTCCGACCGGATCCACGGATGCATGGCCGATTGGTAGAAGAGGATCTTCCGCTCGCCGGAGCGCGACGCGGAGGCCTCGGCTCCGTTCGGGGATGGAGCTGGAAGCGGAAGGTGGAGGCGGCGGGCCGCGATCCAGCCGGCGACGGCGGCGAGGAAGGCGACGGTTGCGAGGACGAGAAGGGTCGGAAGGGGTCGGAGGTTCATGGCGTGGAGGAGGGGCCGGTGAGCATTTCGAGAGCGTCGAGTTCGCCGACACCGCAGCAGGTGATGAGGTCGGTGATCATCTGGAACTGTTCGTTGATGGCTCGGGCGCGCATCAGCCGGGCCTCGGTGAGCAGACGTCGGGCGTCGAGCACGTCGAGGAACTGGCCCCGGCCGGCGGTCCACGCGGCCAGCGCGGTTGAGGCGGCGAGTTCCGTGCGGGGAAGAATGGTGTCCTGATAGAGGATGGCTTCGCGGCGCGCGGCATCGATCCGGGTCCAGACGCGGAGGAGCTCGCGGCGGACTTCGAGCGCGTAGTCCTCGGCGTCCGCGCGGGCCGCTTCGGAGCGGGCGTGGGACCGGTCGATGTCGGCGCGATATTTGGACCGATTGAACCAGGGGAGCGTGACTCCGACCATGAACATGCCTTCGCGGAATTCCCCGGAACCGCTCCACTGGCGACCCTGAACGCCCATCATGACATCGGGGCGGCGGGAATTTTGGGCGACTTCGATTCCGGCCTCGGCCATGGCGATTTCGCGGCGCATCACCTGGAGGCGCGGCTCGAAGCGCAGCCCCAGGGAGAAGAGCTTCTCGGATAGGGGGATCTCTGGAGCGAGCGCGGGAAGGGCGAGGGCCGGCCAGGGTGAGTCCTGGGGACGGGCGAGCAGCCGGTTGAGGGAGGCGCGCGCGAAATCCCGTTGGAGCCGGTCGGTGACGAGTTGTTGTTCCCGTTTGGCGTGCTCGTTCTCGATGCGGAGCAGGTCGAGCCCCGAATCGAGGCCCGCGCGCTGGCGTTCCCGCGCGAAGACACTCATCCGGGCCAGGAGTTCGAGGTCGCTGAGGCCGATGGCGATGGATTCATCGGCGAAGGCGAGTTGGGCCACGGCCTGGCTGACGGAGCGGCGCAGGATCTGCTCGCGGTAGGAGGTTTCAGCCGCCGAGACCGCGGCGCCGGCCTCCGCTTCGCGGCGTCGCGCGCCGGGTTTTCCGAAGAGCGGCAACGTCTGTTGCAGTCCGTAGTAGAGGTCGCCTTCCATCTCCAGGTTGGGGCCGGTCGGACTGGCCACGACGCCGCCGAACTGGAGCATCGGGTCCTCCCAGGTTCGCACACTGGCGGCCGCGCGTTCGGCGGCGGTCTGGCGGGCGGCGGCCGCGCGGAGTCCAGGGTGATTCGTGCTCGCTTCCGAGATGAGGCCGGAAAGCAGGGCTGAAGTGATGGGTGTGGGGGGCGGCGCGGGACTGGGATCGCTTCCGGCCGCCGAAACGGTGGCGGAAATCGCGAGCTGAAGGATCGCGTGGGCGGCGGTCAATATCGGGCGGGCCTGGGGGCGCATGGTCATGGGGGTGGCTTGGATTCGGATCGGGAGACGTCGCGAGGGGCATGGCGAAGGCGCCCGGCCCGCGTCAGGCAAAAGCCTGGGGGTACGGGCTGGGCGACGTCGGAAGCCGGGCACACTTTACCCGGCAAAGATCCGAATCAGAGGAGGAGTCCGCCCCCGCGAAGGAAGGGTGGGGCGGAAGGGGAGGAACCGCGCACGACGCCTGTGGCGCGTGGCAAAGGAAGGGGAATGCCGAAGAACCGATCCGAGAAGGCCACCGAGAACGAGCCCGGCGGTGTGGGGAAATCGAGGGCCGCCGGGGAACGGGAGGGCAGGGCCCTGAGAGGGGCGGCGGGCGCGGGATCGCCGGTTGGAGCCGGGGCGCAGCAGGCCATGCGTTCGCAGGCGCAACCGTGGCACCGGGCGGGTGGCGGGTCGGAAACGGAAACGGAAACGGAGACGCGCGATGGAAGTCCCGAAGATTCCCAGGAGGCTCCGGGGAGGCACGCGACGACCGCTTGCCCCAGGAAGACCAGGAGCAGGGCTACGGACTGGAGGCGGCGTGTCACGGGAGGTGAAAAGCCCGGGATCGCGGATCGCTGATGGTGGATCCCGATCCCGGGCTTCCGGGAATGGGGAAGGCTACTTCAGCTTCGCGATCGTCTCATCGAGCTTCTTGGCGAATTTGGCGGTGTCCTTCTTGAAGTCCTTCATGCAGCTCTTGCAGCAGAACATGAATTCACGGCCTTCGGCGACGGCGCCCACGGCTTCGTCCTTCTCGAGCGCCTCGCCGGAAACGATGCAGGTCATCAGCGGGTAGGGTTTCACCTTCTTGGCGGCTTCCTGGATCTTGGCGAGGTTGGCATCCTTGTCCTTGGTGAAGTCCTTCTTGCAGCTGGCGCAGCAGAGGCCGACCTCCTGATCGCCCACCGTGAAGAAGACGGGGTCCCCCATGGAATCGAGTTTCTCGGCCGACACCGCGCAGACGTCGAGGGGGTAGGGCTTGACCTTGAGTTTGAAATGCTTCTCCGCGGCCTGGGCGGTGACGAAGGCGAGACCAAGGGCGCCGACGGCGACGAGAGCGCGGGAGAGGAGTTTCGGGACGATGGATGATTTCATGTTGGATGTCGTTCGCTAAGGCGGGGCGGATCGATTGTGATTGTGGATTGGATTGACCGCCCGCCCGAGAATACGCCGTTTCCGGGAAAAACCCTCGCAAGAATTACTCCGGGTCCAAGATAAAGGCAGCCAGTTGGTTGCGAAGATTGTGACGGGCGCGGTAGAGGCGCATTTCAACCGCCTTGACCGTGCATTGGAGGATGGAGGCGATTTCGGCGTTGGAAAGCGACTCGAATTCGGAGAGCAGGATCACGGTTCGCAGATCGTCCGGCAGGGTGTCGATGGCGCGCCGAACCGCGATCGCGCGTTCCTCCCGGAGCAGGGTGAGGGCCGGATCAGACCGGGAGTCCTGGAGGCTCGATTCCCCATCGAGTCCAGGATTCGTCTCGATCGCGAGGAAGGCTGTCTCCGGGTGGCGCAGGCGCCAGCGGTGGCGGTCGCGGGCGAGGTTGGTGGCGATGGAATACAACCAGGTCGCCAGGGATCGGGTCGGATCGAACCGCGCGCGATGTTGATGGACGCGAACGAAGGTTTCGAGGGCGAGGTCGCGGGCGTCCTCGGCGTTGCCCATCCATCGGATCAGGTACGCGTGAAGGGCGGGGCCGTGGCGTTCGATGATGGCGTCGATGGCCTCCGGCTGATCCGCGAGGAGGCGCGCCATGGCGGCGCGATCGAAGTCTTCGTCCGTCTCACTCCGCCGGTTTGGCATGGAAGGACTCGGTGATGGGATGCGCCGGGGCAAGGATGCCGGTCGCCGGGAGCATGAGTTCCAGGTAACGCCTGCCGTGGTCGGCGGGCAGGCAGCTCGCGACTTCGAAGAGATGGCGGGCGAGGGCGGACTGGCATTCGGCGCGAAGTCGGGCGCCCTCTTCGAGGAGGCGGGCGGCTTCGGGCGTCAGTTCCTGCGACTCGAGCAGCGCCACCTTCAGACGGTGGTTGTGGTCATTGATCCGGCGGCAGAGTTCCTCGCACCGGGGCCGGTACCGGGTGTGGAGCTCGCGCACCCGATCGAAGGTGGGGGCATCCAGGTCGAACTCGCTGGCGAGCCAGGCCAATTCGGGCGACTCGCCCGATGAGATGGGTTTGATGGCTTGGATCGGTTGGGATCCCCGGGTGGGGCCCCCATGGTGATCATGCGCGCGTGGGGCCCGGGTTTCACCCCCGGCGGCGGCATGGCTCGGCGGAGGGGGGGTGGCGGGTCGGAGACGCGAGACGATGAGAAACGAGGCGGTACCCGCGAGAGCGCCGAGAAGGAGGACGCGGATGGCTCGGTCCATCGGACTTCAGGGTTCAGGGCTGGGATGCGGGAGGCATCCTGTAGGGATCGATTGACGCAATGTAGCGGACCTGGGCGTCGATGATCGTCGCGCCCGTGTTGTCGAGCGGCGCCCTCGAAGCGCCAAGGCGTGAGCCGGAGAAGGCGCCGAGAAGGATCCCCGCGGCAACGTAGGCCGCGGCGAACTTCGGGCGTTGAAGGAGTGCGAGCCCGCCCCGGGCCCATTCGGACAGGGTGGCGAAAAGGGTGGATTGGGAATCCGACGCGTTGGCGGGTTGACTCCGCCGGATTCGCCGGTGCACCTCCGCGGTGAAGCCGGCGGGCAATGTCCCGTCGACCCTCCAGCTGCCCAGCAATTCGGAAAGGGCGCCGTCCGGCGGGGGTGGCGGGGAGGAGGAATGCCGGGAATTCATGCGGTCCAGTCCTGGGTTCGGGTGTCGGGTCGGGTCGCTTGGGGACTCCAACGGCGCATACGCCTGGGAAAGGAAAAACCCTCGGGGCTTTGATATCCGCCGTTGTGACTTGGAGTCTGCACGGTAGGGTGGGGCCGTGGCAACCCGACTGACGCGCCAGCAGGTTTTGGATCTCTACTTCATGGAGGCACGCTGCAAGCTCATTGAGATTGCGGCCTTTATGGACCGGGTGGAGCGGTCGGAAGGCGAGGGTGACTACCGATGGGACGCCTTCCTGGGGGCGCTGGGAGAATTGGAAGAAGGCGGGGCGGGGCGGGCGGAGCGGGTCCTACGGTACCTGAGCGACCCGACGTTGGAGCCGGTGTCGAAGGCGCTGGGGAAAGGGGCGGCGGGTGCGTGGGACGATGTCTCGGCCGGGTTGAAACCAAGATAGGCGTTGACAAAATGCGTCGAGCGTCGGCTCCTGCAAGGCTTTTACCTTGCGAAAGCGCTTCGCTTTCTGATACTTCACTCGCCGCATGGCAGCCATCGGACGGTTTCAGCGCGGGGAAGAAATCTTCCACGCCAAGGTGGTCGATGGAGAGCTGTTCAAGCTCAAGGGGGATGTTTTTGGTTCCCCATCCTTCGAGAAGAAGCCCATGCCGGCGCGGGGTTTGAAGCTCCTGACGCCGGTGGCTCCTTCGAAAGTGATCGCGGTGGGGTTGAACTATGGGGATCACGCGCGTGAATCGGGCTTGGACCTCCCGAAAGAGCCGCTTTTTTGGCTCAAAGCGCCGACATCGTTGATTCCGGATGGGGCGAAAATCGAGATCCCCTTCTCGAATCACCACGTTGATTTCGAAGCCGAACTCGCGATCGTGATCGGGCGCCGGGTTCGGAATGTCACTCCGGCCGCGGCGGCGAGGTACATCTTCGGATACACGGCGGCGCAGGACATCAGCGACCGGACAATCCAGAAGTCGGAAAGCCAATGGGCCCGCGCAAAGTCGTTCGACACCTTCACACCGATGGGTCCGTACATCGAGACCAAGATCGATCCCCACGATCTTTCCATTCAGTTGTTCCAGAACGGGCAACTTCGTCAGAACTCGAACACCAGTCAGCTGATCTTCAACTGCTTCAGTCTGGTGAGTTTCATTTCGACGAACATGACCCTGTTGCCGGGTGACGTGATCCTGACGGGGACCCCGAGCGGGGTCGGTCCGATTCAGAGTGGTGACCGGTTGGAGGTGCGAATCCAGTCCGTGGCGCCGCTTGTGAACACGGTGAAGTGACACTAAGCGCTTGGTTTTCCGGGGAGGCGCGGCAAGCTCCGCGCCTCTTTTGTTTTTGCCAACCTGATTTGTTTTTCGCCCATGCGCTGGTCCCAGACTCTCATCCCCACCCTGAAAGAACCGCCGGCGGACGCCGAGATCGTCTCGCACCAGCTATTGTTGAGGGCGGGTCTGTGCCGGAAGCTGACCGGCGGGCTCTACACCTTCTGTCCGCTGGGGCTCCGCGTGCTGCGCAAGGTGGAGCAGATCGTCCGTGAGGAGATGAATCGCGCCGGCGCCCTGGAGGTGCTGATGCCCGCCTTGCAGCCACCCGAGATCTGGCAGCGTTCCGGTCGCTACGAGACGGCTCGCGAGGTCCTTTACAAGGCCCGGGACCGTTCCAACAAGGAATGGGTCCTCAGTCCGACTGCCGAGGAGGTGATCACCACCCTGGCCGCCTCCGAGATCAATTCGTACCGACAGATGCCGCTTTGTTTCTACCAGGTGAGCGTGAAGTTCCGGGACGAGATCCGGCCTCGGTTCGGCCTGATGCGGGCGAAGGAATTCATCATGAAGGACGCCTACTCGTTCGACGTGGGCGACGAAGCGGCCATGGCGAGCTACCGGAGGATGTATGACGCCTACACCCGGATCTTCGCGCGATGCGGGCTCCAGGCGTTCCCGGTCGAGGCCGACACGGGAGTGATCGGGGGCAACTATTCCCACGAATTCATGGTTCCGGCAGAAACCGGTGAGAACGAGGTCGTCTACTGCGAGTCCGGAAAGTACGCCGCGAACATCGAGAAAGCGGTGAGCCGCGGTCCTGTCGATCCCGTCCCGACGGTTTCGACGGGGAGCGTGCCTGAGAAGTTCCCCACGCCGGGGGTCGTGACGATCGAGGCCCTTGCCAAGGCGCCGTACGGTGTCCCTGCGTCCTCCCAGATCAAGACCCTGGTCTTCGTCGCCGACGGGAAGCCGGTGATCATCCTGGTTCGGGGGGACGACCAGGTGAACGAGGCGAAACTGGCCGGGCTCCTCGGAGCGACGGCTTTCCGCGCCGCGGTGCCGGACGAGATCGTTCCCGTGCTGGGCGCGCGCCCTGGCAGCCTGGGGGCCGTCACCTCGACGCGCCGGGATCCGTCGGTGCGGGTGATCGCGGACGAACAGTTGAGGTCGGCGCGGGGCATGACGACGGGCGCGAACGAGGACGGCTTCCACCTTCGTCATGTCGACATGGACCGCGACGTTCGCGTGGATGCCTGGGGCGACGTGAGGACGGTGCGCGCGGGCGAACTCGCGGTGGCGACCGGGTTGCCCCTGAAGATCCGACGAGCGATCGAGGTGGGGCACGTGTTCAAGCTGGGGACCAAATACAGCGAGGCGCTCGAATCGTCGTTCCTGGATGTGGAAGGGCGGCGGAAGCCGACGTTCATGGGCTGCTACGGGATCGGTATCACGCGCACCCTGCAGGCGGTGATCGAGCAGTGCCACGACAAGGATGGAATCACCTGGCCGATGAGCGTGGCGCCGTACCAGGTGCTGTTGACCCCGTTGGGGGCGCCGGGCAGCGCGACGGTTCAGTTGGCGGAGGAGTTGTACCGGGAACTCACCCTCGCAGGCGTCGAAGTGCTGCTGGATGATCGCGATGAGCGTCCCGGGTTCAAATTCAAGGACGCGGACCTGATCGGCATCCCCCTGCGGGTGGGCATTGGCGAAAAATCCCTGGCCAAGGGCGAGGTGGAATTGAAACCTCGCGGCGGGGTTGTCGAAGCGGTTCCGAAAGGGGAGGCGGTGGCGCGGGTGATCGCGCGTGTCCGGGATATGCTCGCCCGGTTGGCGTGACCCGATCGGCATGGCCCGCCTTGGGCCCGGCCTGGTCCGGATTCGACGAAGAAAGGGCGTGCGCTGGGCGAAGAATGGGTGCTAAAAAACCCCATGATTCTCCAACGGAAGCACCCGGGCGCGTTCACGCTGATCGAACTTCTCGTCGTGATCGCGATCATCGCGATTCTGGCGTCGATGCTTCTCCCGGCGCTTGCGAAGGCCAAGGAGCAGGGCAAGCGGGCCAAGTGCGTCAACAACCTGCGGCAGATCGGAATCGGAATGACGATCTACGCGCAGGACAACGAGGACGTCCTCCTGAAGGCGAGGTATTCGGGCGGGCTTTGGGTGCAGATCTCGATCAACGAGCCTGAAGCCGCCTCGGCCCGACAACTCGGCCTACCGGTCGACACCAACCAGTCGGTCGCCAAGATGTGGACGTGTCCCAACCGTCCGACCTTCCCGACCTACGAACCGGAGTATCAGCAGTTCAACATCGGCTACCAGTATTACGGCGGGATCGACCGGTGGATGAATCCGGGTGGATCCTTCGCCTCGAAGAGCCCGGTCAAGACGGCCAACTCGGGTCCGACGTGGGTTCTGGCGGCGGACGCGGTCATGAAGATCGACGGAGCCTGGGGGGGTGGAAGGGATTCGGCCTTCAAGAACATGCCGCCGCACAAGGACTCGATGGGGCGGCCGAAGGGCGGGAATCACCTGACGATCGACGGCGCCGTCAACTGGGTGCCCGTTCAGAAGCTCCTGTTTCTGCACAGCTGGAACACCGGTGGAAGCCGGGACGCCTACTTCTATCAGGACGACATCGGCGAGGAGGTCGAAAAACAGCGGGCCAAGCTCAGGGTGAGGTTCTAGGCCTTCGGATCGCGTTCGGCCGCGTGGCGGCACGCGGACGCGACCTTCTCGAGGATCGCGAGAAAATGCGCGGCCTCCTCCGGGGAAATCGGAGCCAGCACATCCCGTTGGAGCTGGGCCGCGATCGATCGCGCCGCCCGGAACTTGCGCCGTCCCGGCGCCGCCAGTCGAAGTCTTCGCGCGCGTCGGTCGTCGGGGTCGGTCTGCCGGTCCAGGTACCCCGCGCGCTCCATCCGGTCGACGAGTGACGCGACCGTGTTCGGATCGGAGGACATGCTGGCGGCGAGTTCGGACTGGGTGATCCCTGGAGCGCCCGCTTCGAACAGATTGCGGAGGACGGTGTACTGATCGGGTGTCAGTTCGAGATGGGCGATCCGGCGCCGGAACGCCTGGTTGAGGCTGTACCAGGCGTGGCGCAACAGGGGCGGCAGCCTGCGCAGCACCCGGGACTCGGGTTCGTCGGCGCAGGGTTCGGCCCGCGTGGAATCGAGGTGCGGCATGCGGATGGGCGCGACGGCGAGATAGTACGTGTAGGTATAATTCGTTTGCAAACCCGCGATGCCGTTCTAAGAGTCTGGCCAAGACGCGCTCCAACCCCTCTTTTGCGGACACAATGAGTTTCGATGCATTCCAGCTCCAGCCCCCGCGCCGAGCGATTCTGATCACGGCCCTCACGGTGGCGACGACGTTCGTCACCGCCGTTCCCACCTCCTGGTCCGCTCCGGTTTCCGGCTGGCTGTCGGCGCGTGGGCCCGAACAGACCGGAGTCTCCCGCGAGACCGGGCTTCCGGAACGCATTGGATCGGCCGCCGAAGCCCTTTGGGTCGCCGAATGGGGCGGGCAATCGACCCCCGTGATCGCCAACGGCCGGCTGTATGTCGTCGGATTCCGGGATGACGGCCCCGACCTCCAGGAGGGGGTGGGTTGTTTCGACGCCGAGACCGGCCGGCTCCTCTGGAAGCGCGCCTACAACGATTTTCTCAGCGACACCATCTACGGCCGCTACGCCACGGCGTCCCCGGCGATCGATCCGGAAACGGGCAACGTGTACCTCCAGGGAACGCAGGGAATTCTGGCGGCCTTCACGGGGGATGGCGAAACCCTGTGGAGCCATTCCCTCATGGAAAAGCTGGGGCGCCTGACCTTTCCGAACGGGCGGACGGCCACGCCGACGGTCGATGGCGATCTCGTGATCACGCGGGGGATCACGGGGAACTGGGGAGCCAACGGAGCGGTCTCGGACAGGTTCTACGGATGGGACAAGAGGACCGGCGACCTCGTGTGGACTTCAACCCCCGGCGGCGGCCCAAAGGACAATTCGTTTTCGCACCCCTACCTGACTTGGCTGCGCGGCAAACGCGTTTTCATCGCGTCCAACGGCGACGGTTCCGTCGTGTGTGTGAACGCGCGGACCGGGGATCCCATCTGGCGTGTGCCGCTCGCAAAGGCTGGGATCAATGCCACGGCCGTCGTTCACAACAACGACAAGGTCGTCGCCATCTACGGCACGCCCTACGAACCGGGCCAGTTGGTGGCGTTCCGCATTCCCGATGTCGAGCCCGACCCGTCGGCGCCGGGTCCGGTCGTCATCGAGCGTCCCGCCGTCGAGCTTTGGAGCGATCCCGAGATCTCGACTTCGACGAGTTCCCCGATCCTGGTCGGCGACCGGATCTATGTGACGAAGGAAAAGGGGGAACTGGTGGCGGTCGACGTCCACACGGGCAAGGTGTTCTGGGGGTACGCGCTGGGAATCGAGCAACGCAACGCGTCGCCGCTCTTCGCGGACGGACGGATTTACGCGCCGATTCTGGAGGATCCGGCGGGGAAGGGTGGTGGCAACAGTGGCGATGCCGTCGCCAAGGGCGGTTTCTATATCCTGAAGGACGCCGGAACCGCCGCGGAATTGCTGACCCACATCGAGCTGGAAGGCCGATGCCTCGCGGCGCCGGCGGCCTACAACGGCAAGATCTACGTTCAAACGGCGTCGAAGCTCTACGCCTTCGGAAAACCCGGAAACAACCCCGGGCTGGCCAACGCCGCAGCCGCCGCCGCGCCCAAGTGGCCGGCCGCGGGCCCGGCCCGCCACCTCCAGATCCTGCCCTCCGAAGTGATCCTTCACCCCGGAGAGAAGGCCACCTTCAAGGCTCGCAAGATCGACGCGAACGGTCTGTTCGTTGAGGAGATCGCCGATGTGTCCCGCCTGAAATGGGATTCGTTCATCCCTCCGACCGCCCTCGTGAAGGCGCGCATGGACGGAAAATTCAATGACCGCGGCGAATTGGTGGTCGCGGATGGCGCCAGCCAGTCGGCCGGCGCCTTCGAGGCCCGATTGGACGGACTCAAGGGATACATCCGCGGCCGGGTGCTTCCACGGTTGCCGTTCCAGGAGGATTTCGAGGGCTTCGAACTGAGCAACACGACCACGAACGAGGTCGAGCCCCCGACCAGGTTCAGCTATCCCCCGCTTCCCTGGATCGGAGCCCGGTTCCGATTCGAGGTCCGGGAACTCGACGGCAACAAGGTCCTGACGAAGACGATCGACAACAAATTCTTCCAGCGGGGGACGTCGTTCATCGGGGATCCGTCCATGCGCAACTACACCGTGCAGGCGGATGTCCGCAGCGAAGGAGCGCGTCGGAAGATGTCGGAAATCGGCGTCGTCAACCAGCGGTACATCGTCGTCCTCAAGGGAAACTCCCAGGAACTCGAGGTGAACTCGAACCAGGAGCGCTTGAAGGTGGCCGTTCCCTTCCGGTGGCAGCCGAACGCCTGGTACACCCTCAAGGCCCGGGTCGATTTAGCCGCGGACGGTTCGGGGGTTGTCCGGGCCAAGGCCTGGAAGAAGGGTGAGCCCGAACCTGGCGCCTGGACTCTTGAAGTGCCCCACAAAACCGCCCACCGGGAGGGATCCCCGGGCATCTTCGCGTTCAGTCCCCAGGAGATGCGTGTCTTCGCCGACAATGTGACCGTCACTCCGAACTGAAGAACGGACCCGAACCGAGGCCGATCCCGGGCTGACCCTTGACTTCAACCCGGCAAAGTCATCCCTCACACCCGCCAAGCTCCCGCTAGATTCCCGACCCAAGCCCGATATCGCCCATGAAGAAGACTGTTTCGACTCCGTTGACTCTCGCCCTCGTCGCCGTCGGCCTGCAGGCCTCGACCCGGGCCCAGGACTGGGCCCAGTGGGGTGGCACCCTCGGCCGGAACATGTACTCGCCGGAAAAAAACCTCCCGGACCGTTTCGAGCCCGGCAAGTTCAAGAAAGGCACCCAGGACGTCGATCTCGCGTCGACGAAGAACGTCAAGTGGGTCGCCCAGCTGGGGACCCAGAGCTACGGGAATGTGACCATCGCCCAGGGGAAGGTCTTCGTGGGGACCAACAACGACAACCCCCGCGATCCACAGCACCAGGGAGACCGGAGCGTCGTCATGGTGTTCGACGAGAAGACGGGCGAATTCCTGTGGCAGCTCGTCGTTCCGAAACTGAAATCGGGCAAGGTCAACGACTGGGAGAACTTGGGAATCCTCAGTTCGGCGACCATCGAGGACAACCGGGCCTACCTGGTGACCAGTCGGTGCGAGGTGATCTGTCTGGACGTTGACGGCTTGGCCAACGGCAACCAGGGCATGCAGGACGAAGCGGCGTATGTGGTGAAGGACACCGGCAAACCGCCGGCCAAGATCGGTCCCAAGGACGCCGACATCATCTGGGTGTACGACATGATGGATGATCTCGGCGTGTTTCCACACAACGCGTCGAACAGCTCCCCGGTCATCGTTGGCGACCTTCTCTTCGTCTGCACCTCGAACGGCCAGGACTGGACCCACGTGAACATCCCGTCCCCGCTGTCGCCCAGTTACATCGCCCTCGACAAGAAGACCGGCGAATTCGCCGCGGAGGATGACACCGGAATCGGACCCAAGATCTTCCACGGCCAGTGGGCGTCGCCGTCGGCGGGCAAGGTGGGCTCCCAGTGGCAGGTGTTCGCCGGTGGCGGCGACGGAGTTCTGTACGGTCTCGACACCGTTCCCAGGAAGTCCGAGGACTCGAGCTTCCTGCGGAAGGTGTGGTGGTTCGACGCGAATCCGCCCGAGTACAAGATGAAGGACGGCAAGCCGATCAAGTACCCCGCCGCCGACGGGCCTTCCGAGATCAACGCCACGCCGGTCTATTACAAGAACCGCGTCTACGTCGCGATCGGGCAGGACCCGGAGCACGGCGAAGGCGTTGGCCGCCTGGTTTGCGTGGATCCGACGAAATCCGGCGATATCACCAGCACCGGACTGATCTGGGATTACAAGGGGATTCACCGAAGCATCTCCACCGTGTCGATCGATCCCGCCACGGGCCTGCTCTTCGTCGGGGATTTTTCCGGGTTCGTCCACTGCCTCGACGCGGAGACCGGCAAGCTGCTCTGGACCCATGACATGAAGGCGCACATGTGGGGGAGCACCCTCGTGGCGGACGGGAAGGTGTACGTGGGTGACGAGGATGGCGATGTCGTGGTTCTCGCGGCGACCAAGGAAAAGAAGGTGCTCAGCGAAACCAACCTCCCGTCGCCGGTCTATTCAACGCCCGTGGTGGCCAATGGCGTGATCTATATCGCCAGCAATTCCCACCTGTACGCCTTCCATGACTCCGCGCGTGCGGCGGGGACACCCGATCAACCGGCGAAGACCGACGTGAAGCTGCAACCTTCCCGTTGACGAACCTCTCCAAGGGACTTCTTGCCGAGCCGGCGCGGATCCACGGACGCTTCGTTTCGACGCAGCTTCCGCGAATCGAACGCATGAGACTTCTTTCCGCCCGGCTGAAGGGCCCTTCGAACGACAAGCGCTCTCAGACCTCCAAATACTTGCGCGATCACCCAAGGTCTTTCGGATCTTTGGGATTTCTTCGCGCCTCGTCGCGCGTGCGCCGCGGGTGGGACGCCCGTTCTGGAAGGCCCTCCACCCGTGGCGTCGGTTTGTTCAGCGGATGGTGGGAGGCTTCGGTGGCGCTGGTGTTCGTCCTCGGAGCCTCCGCGACGGTTCGAGCCGAGGACGCCGACCGCTTCCGGACGTACTTTCACTGGCGCAGCTACGAGGCGGACACGATCTGGGGCGTGGACGACGCGAACGGGATCAGTCTTGGGGCCAACTTCGATCGGAATTGGGGTGGGGAACTCGCGTTGGACGCGCTGCAGCTCGGCCTCGAAAATTCGAGGGGCCAGCTCATGGCCGAACAGACTTCGATCTCGCTCCTGCCCCAGGTGCGGCTGCGCCAGCCGTTCCTGGATGACCGACTGGTCCCGTACGTCCTTGCGGGAGCCGGCGCGGCTTTCCTTCAGTTCAACGACCGCAAATCGCACGCCTTCGGACTCGAGATCGACGCGGAGGGTTGGAAGTTCGCGGCCACGGCGGGAGTGGGGATCGAGTACTTCCTCGATGACGAAATCGCGTTCGGTTTCGAAGGGAAGTACCTCTGGGTGGACGAGCTCGACACACGGGTGGGGACGGAGACGGGAACGCTCGACATGTCCTCGTTCCTCCTTTCCTTCGGCCTTCGCATGTATTTCGACGAGAACACGCCGCGGGCGCTGGCCGATCTGGAAGGGAGCCCGTCGGCGTCGCGTTTCTATTTCAGCATGAAGGCGGGTGGGCGGGTGATTCTCGACGGAGACTGGGGCGATGGAGTGACACTGACGCCGCTGGCGCAGTCGGACAGCTTTGGGGTGAACAAGCACTGGGGACTGACCTTCGGCGCCAATCTCAACCGGAACTGGGCCGTGGAGGTCGCCCTCGACGGAGGCGAAACCAGCATTCAGATCGACGATCGCCATCGGGTCGGGGAGTACTCCCAGACCGGGATCATGCCTCAGATCCGGTATCGGTGGCCGGTGGCGAGCGGGCGTTGGGTGCCGTACGCGCTGGCGGGCGGCGGCATGCTCTACGCGGAGTTCAACGATGCGAAGCCGCAAAGCGTCTTCTATCCGGGCCTCGATACGAAGGGGTTCTATCCCGTCATCCGCTTCGGCGGAGGCGTGGAGTACTTCATCACCCGCAGTTTCTCGTTCGGCGCCGAGGCGAACTACCAATACACATGGGACCACACGATCAACCTGCCGGACCGACCGGGAGTGACGGGAGATTTCTCGATGTTCCAGGCTCTCCTGATGTTCAGGGTTTACCTGTTCAACCTGTGAAGCGGCCACGTTGACACCAATTCACCAATTCACCATTTTGTCGGCATGCGGCTGTCCGTGAATCTGGACGATGACTTGTACACTGTGGCGAAGTCGTTGGCGCGTGCGGACGAAATCTCGTTGAGTTCAGCCATCAACTTGCTGATTCGCAGGTCGTTAGCACCAAGAACGAATGACTCGAAGGGTGGAGTGGACGGGACAGCCCTGCCGGTGATTTCGGGTCGACGTCTGGTGACAAGCGCGGACGTCTATCGGTTGGATGGCGAGGCCCAAGGCGACCTGGGGGTGGTGGGGGACGGAATTAGCTAGGCGCCGGGGGGGACGCTGGCGACCTTTGACGCGTCGCTGGTTGCGCTCTATCCGGAAGCCGCGTACAGGGTTCCCTGAATCCGCCCACCGCGCGAATCACTCTTTCAATCCGATCCGATCCGATCCGACCCGACCCGATCCAATCCCATGCCTATTCCAACCGTCGCTCCCGAGGCCGTCGCGAAGGCCAAGGAACAACTCAACGCCCACCTCCTGGAAATCCTCCAATGGCATTTCAGCCCCGAGACCGGCTGTCCGTACTGGCTCGAATGGGCCGCGAAGAACTGGGATCCGCGGAAGGAAATCCGGTCCTTCGACGACATGCTGAAGTTCCCGCACTTCGAGGACCAATCCCTCCGGGACCTGCAACCCGAGGTCTGGGTCCCCGCGGCCTTCCGAGGGAAGCCGTACAACATCTTCGAGACCGGGGGCACGACGGGAATGCCCAAGCAGCGGATCGGCTGGAATGATTTCCGCGTCGATTACTCCGAGTTCAGCGACAAGATCTCGGACGAACACTTTCCGAGGGGCGGCGCCTGGCTGATGATGGGCCCGACAGGTCCCCGTCGTCTGAGGTTGGCGATCGAGCATCTGGCCAACGTCCGGGGCAGTTCCTGCTACTTCATCGACCTGGATCCCCGCTGGGTGAAGAAAGTGCTGGCCGAAAAGAAATTCGATCAGGCCAAGGCCTACATGGCGCATGTCGTCGACCAGGCGGCCACGATCCTGAAGCACCGGAAGGTGACCGGCCTCTTCACCACGCCCAAGCTGCTCGAAGCCCTGGCCGAAAAGGTCAATCTCTGGGATGCCGGAATCCGCGGCGTCTTCTGCGGCGGCACGTCGATGAAACCGCAGGAGGTCCGGTTCCTCGTCGAGGAGTTGCTCGAGAACCGCATCGGATTCTACCCGACCTATGGAAACACCCTGATGGGACTCGCGGCCAGCGTGCCCCTGATGCCCGAGGACCAGTTCAGCATCACGTACTACGCCCCGCAGCCGAGGGCCGTCCTGAGGGTCGTCAACCCCGCCGCCACCGCGGACCTCGTCGAGTACGGCGCCTTCGGTCGCGTCGAACTCACGACGATGACGAAGGAGTTCTTCATGCCGCGCTTCCTCGAACGCGATGAGGCCATCCGGCGCGCCCCCCGTCCCCCTTACGCCTGGGATGGCGTCGGCGATGTCCGGCCCTTCGGAGCGATGGAGAAGAACATCGTTGAAGGCGTCTACTGAGCGGACGGCGCGAAAAGCGGGATCCGGACGGTGAAGGTCGTGCCGAGCCCGACGGTGGACTCGACCTCGATGCGGCCGTCGTGGAGTTCCAGGCAGCGTTGGACGATGACCAGGCCGAGACCGGTTCCGGCCCGCGATCCGACATTCCGGCCCCGGTGAAAGGCGTGGAACAGCCATTCGCGATCGGCTTCCGGAATCCCGATTCCCCGGTCCCGAATGACGATCACGGCGTCGGGAAATTCGCGCGTGACCGAGAGTTCCACCGGCGAACCGGCGTCGGAGTACTTTGCGGCGTTGGTCAGGAGGTTCGTCAGAATGTTGCGAAGCAGCCTTTCGTCCCCGCGGGCCGGCCCGGGGTCGGTCACGTTCGCTTCGACCCGGACGAGGATGGGGCAATGCTGGATCGTGACCGAGGCGACTTCCTCCGCGACGGTCCGGCATAGTCCCCGGAGATCAAAGGGCTTGGGTTCGAATCCGATCCGGCCCGCGTCGAGGCGGGCGAGCAGGAGGACCTCCTCCATCAGTTCCCCCATGCGACGTGTGCTGCGCTGGATCGACGCCAGTTGGTCGCGCCGTTCCTCCGGGGGAAGGCGGTCGTGGTACTTCTCGAGGATGCCCGCCGACGACATGATGATTCCGAGCGGGGTGCGAAACTCGTGGGAGACCATCGACACGAAGTTGCTCTTGAGCACGCCAAGCTCCTTTTCCCGGTCGAGGGCGCGGCGCAGGTCCGCCGCCACGCGCTTGCGCTCGATGGCGAGCGCGGTCTGGGTTCCGACGAAGGCGAGGATCTGCTTCTCGGTCTCCCCGTACGCCTGCGGATTCTGGTAATCCTGCACGGCCATCGCGCCCACCGTCCTTCCGTGGGCCTTCAACGGCACGCCCAGCCAGATGGCCGCGGCGCGTCCCGATTCGATGTACCGGACGTTCACAAACCCCTGGAGCGTCACCGTTCCGCTGGAGTCGCGACGCAGGGCGGTCGTGACGCCGTCGACAAGCAGCGGTTGCCCGCTCTGAAGCACCGCCCCGGTAAGGCCGGTGTCGATTGGGCGTGGCTCCGGAGGGTCATCGCCGAATTCGTCGCGGAAGTAGGGAAAGGTGATGAGTCCCGACTCCGCCGAGTACAGCGCGATGTAGAAGTTCCGCGCCGGCATCAGGTCCTGGATGATCCCATGAATCCTGGCATACAGCGCGGCCAGGTCGTCGGCGCCGTGGACCGCCTCCGAGATCAGGTAGGTCGCCTGCTGGGTTCGCTGGCGGCGCTGGCGTTCCGTATTGTCGGTGATGCTCGCGCGCAGGAGCCGGCGTCCCTCGGAGGGGAGGCGGACGAGACGGATCTCGCATGGGATCGGCGAACCCGATGCGTGGAGGTGGATCCACTCAAACATCGGTGCCGCCCCAGCCAGCGCCCCTTCGATCAGCGCCCGCGCCGCCTCGGCGGAGGCCTGGCCGTCGGCCTGAACGGGCGGACTGACATCGAGCGGAGTGAGTTGACGGAGGCGTTCCTGCGCGACGCCGAACAGGCGCAGGGCATTGCCGTTGCCACTGAGAAAAAGCCCCGTGTCGGCGTCGTACACCACGATCGCTTCCGGGGCGTGCTCGATCAGGGTGCGAAGACTGGCCTCGCTCTCGGAGAGCGCCGCCGTGCGCGCCGCGATCCGCTCCTCCAGGGTCGCGTTCAATGTCCGGACCTGATCCGCGGCCGCCCGGCGTTCGGTGATGTCCGCAATCGCCCCCACGTGATAGGCGACGGCGCCCGTCCTCGGATCCCGGATCGCATGGGAACTCGTCAGCCCCCAGAACCGGGAGCCGTCCGGCCGGACATACTCGACTTCCTCCTGGTCGAAGCCGCCGTCCCGGGCGAGTCGCTCCAGCAGACGCGGCCTCAGGTCCGGATTGGCATACAGAGTTTCACGCTGGATCCCTTGAAGTTCGTCGAGACTGGCGTAGCCAAACA
This sequence comes from Limisphaerales bacterium, assembly GCA_050250555.1. GTDB lineage: Bacteria > Verrucomicrobiota > Verrucomicrobiia > Limisphaerales > CAIMTB01 > CAIMTB01. The sequence goes on along the minus strand of JBFWOK010000056.1, from coordinate 9,683 downwards.
TCCGCAGGTACGCCCGATTCACAAAGATCAGGCGGTGCTCGCGATCACTCCGGTAAATCCCCTCCGAGATGTTGTCGGCGACGGAAGCGAGGATCTCGCGGCTCTCCCGAAGCGCCGCCTCGGCGGCCCGGCGCTCGGTGATGTCCCGCGCGACGACCACATGAAGGGGTCGATCCCCGCTCGTGATCGCCGTGGCGACGATCTCAACCGGCAGGTCAACCCCGTCGGCGCCCCGGGCGAGCCACTCGAAGCGGTGGGCGCCCGCTCGGACCGTCTCGGAGATGAACGCAGCGGCGGCTTCGTCGGAACGGCGGCCGTCCGGTTGGAACGGGGGAGCCCATTGGGCCGGACGGTTGGCAAGAACCTGCTCCTTGGACGCGCAACGCAACAGCCGGACCGCCGCCGGATTCGCGTCCTCGAAGGTCCCGAGGGCTGGATTGAAAAGGAAGATCGGGTCGACGCTGCGCTCGAAAAGGACCCGGAGCGTGTCGGCATGGGTGTCGGTGTCCGGCGGGCGCTGGCCCGGGGGCGACGGCGGCAAGGGTTCTGAAACCGCGTCCGGCACGTCCGACCTACGGTTGGACGCCTTTCGGGCGTCGGTCGTCGATGGGTTGGCTGGCCTCGATCCGGTTGGCCTCCGTGAGGATCGCCCCCGCCTTTTCCTCAATCCGGATGCCCGTCTTCTGCGTCCGCTCCCCCTCTGGGCGCGTGTCGCGGATGGTGTTGTTGCGGAGGATGAGATCCCGGGTTTCGCCCCGAATCCGGATACCGGCGGCGGGTTCGCCGACTCCGTTGTTCTCGATGAGATTGTCCTCGATCCGGTTTCGATGGCCGGCCATGCCCTCGGTTTCGTTCCGGAAGAAGATCCCGTCGGCGGCGTTGGCCACGACCTGGTTGTTTCGGATCAGGTTGTCGGTGTCCTTGTGCCCGATCGAAATCCCGAAGCGCCCGTTGCCTTCAAGCCTGTTGTCCGCGAAGACGCCGTCCTTCACCCGCCAGCAGAGAAAAAGTCCGTCCTCACCGTTGCGGCGGGCGATGTTGCCCGTCACCCGCGGCCTCTGCGATCCGGATCCCGGATGGAATCCCAACGACGCGTTCTCCTCCGAGATGCAATGGGTGACCTCCACGTCGTTGCTCTGCTGGAACGAAATGCCATCGCCATTGTACCGGCGGACGACGCACCCGGTGATGACAACCCCGTGCGAGCGGTAGAGGAAGATCCCGGCGCCCCGGCAGCCGTTGAGGTGGATGTTGTCCGACTTGGAACCCTCGATCGTCAGGTTCTCGATCCTGGCGCCGACCGCTTCGTAGCCGCTGATGACCGGAAAGACGGTGGCCGCCTGCGCCCCTTGGTCGACCATGCAGTCCGACATGAGGGGCCGGCTCACCGAGAATGTGTTCCCGTTGCGCCCGGTGATCCGGCCCACGGTCGTGTGGAAGCCGCCCGCGTTTTTGTCCCAGACCGCAATTCCGGCGCCGACATGAAAGCCCTCCGGGTCGACCACGGTCACTTGTTCCTCGCCGAAATCGCCGTCGAGCACGAGCGGGGAGACGACGGCCGCCGTCTTGCGAAGGATCGTGGCGTCGCCCTGGCCGCGGACGGTGACGCCCGGGCGAAGGTGAAGCGAATCGCGCATGAGAAACTCGCCGGCACCGATGTCGACCGTCCCGCCGCCGAGCGCGCCGATATAGTCGACGGCCGCCTGGAGGACCACGTTGTCGGAGCCGGCAAGCGTCGAGCCGGATCCCGGGGCGCCGACGGTCACGCGGGGACGGTCGGTCATCGCGCCGTGCATCGCGGTGGGAAGTTGACGGTGGGGTGAAGGCTCGGGACGCGGATCCAGGGCGCGGGCGGGGATCGTCGGAGCGATGCCCATGCCGATTCCGAGCACGGCGGTCAGGACTTGGAAGGGAAGGCGCATGGCGGGAGGAGGCGTTGCGTTTTTTGGGGCGGTCGACGGTGTGGACCGTACCAGGGCGCGCCCCGCGGGCGAGCCGGATTCGCGGGCAAAACCTCCGCTGGCGCGGCCGGGGCCCGTGCTTATACTCCGCACACGTATCAATTCGAATCCGTGAGAGAAATGAGCAACGTCCCGCATATCCCCGCAATCCGGTTGGGTCGGAACTACGAGTCCCTCGAGAAAGTCGAGGTGAAGGACCATCGAACAGGCGCCGTTCTGGCGATGGTGTCCCAGGTCAACGGAGGCGTCGTGAAACGGGACATGGCCAAAATCGGCGCCGCGCGGGAGGCGCTCCGTTCGTTCACCGTGTCTCGGTTGATCGAACTGTCCGCCAAGGCGGGCGACCTCTTCCTGAACGGCACGCTCCCGCTGGGAGACCAGGGGCACACGCAATCGCCGACGCAATACATCGAGACACTGAGCCTCACCAGCGGCCTCCCGCACGTCATGGTCCGGCGGAACATGGCGAAAATTCACTACGCGCTCACGAACATGCCGTTCGTTCTGAACGGGCTTTCGCGCGGACTCGACCTGTCGATCCTGGATCGGGGATTCGGGGAGCAATTCGGCACGAAGCTGAGTTTCATGCCGACCTGCCAGGCCCTCGGACTCGTGATGCCCAGCAATTCGCCGGCCGTGAACTCGCTCTGGATTCCAGCGATCGCGCTCAAAACCCCCGTGGTGATCAAGCCGGGCAAGGAGGAGCCTTGGACCCCCTACCGCCTGATCCAGGCCTTCATCGCCGCCGGCATTCCGCCGGAGGCGTTCGGCTTCTATCCGACCGACCACGACGGGGCGGCGACGATCCTCAACCAGTCCGGGCGCGCGCTGATCTTCGGCGACAAGTCGACGACCCAACAGTACGCGAGCAACCCGGCGATCCAGATTCACGGTCCCGGCTGGAGCAAGATCCTGGTGGGCGAGGATTGCATCGAGAATTGGCCCGAATACATCGACGTGATGGTCGCCGCGATCAGTGACAACGGCGGCCGTTCCTGCATCAACGCGAGCGCCATCGTCGTTCCCAGGCATGCGGCGGAAATCGCCGACGCCCTCGCGCGGAAACTGGGGCCCGTGGGTCCGACCGCGCCCGAGGACGAGAACGCGCGGCTCTCGGGTTTCGCGAATCCGAAGATGGCGGACTACATCGACGCGCAAATCGAGGAGGGCTTGAAAACCCCAGGGGCGGAAGACGTGACGGCGAAATACCGCGGCGGCCCGCGCAAGGTCGTTTCGGAAGGGGGCACCTACATGCGCCCCACGATCGTCCGTTGCGATTCCTTCCAACACCCGTTGGCGAACCGCGAGTTCCTTTGCCCGTACGCGAGCGTCGTCACGGCTTCGCCGTCGGAGGTCCTGCACCAGATCGGCTACACGCTGGCCTGCACCGCAATCACGAAGGACCCGGCGCTGATCGCGAAACTCGAGGCCTTCCCCGAAATCGAACGGCTGAACATCGGTCCGCTGTCGACGATGGCGATCTCCTGGGACCAGCCCCACGAGGGCAACATGTTCGAGTTCCTCTGGAAGCGGCGCTCGATCGAACGGGCGTGGTGAACGACGGGGCCACGAGGCCGGCACCCGTGGTCCGTCATCCGGGAACGTCGTTGAATGGTCGCGCGATCTCGGGAGACTAGTCCCATGACTTCACGATTGGCTGACAAATGGGTGCTGATCACTGGGGCTTCCAGCGGGTTCGGTGCCGCCGCCGCGCGCGCCTTCGCCGCGGAGGGGGCGCGACTGCTCCTGGGAGCCCGCCGCGTCGATCGCCTGGAACAGGTGGCTTCCGAGGCTCTCGCCGCGGGTTCCCCCGAAGTCCGCTTCCATGCGTTGGATGTGGCGTCCACCCCGTCCGTCGATGCCTACGCGACCTGGGTCCGGAGTGTCACGGGCCGCGTCGATGTCCTGGTGAACAACGCGGGCGGCGCGCACGGGCTGGAATCGGTGGCGGAAGGCCGCGACGCCGATTGGGAGGCGATGATCCAGGCGAATGTCCTCGGCGTGCTCCGGATGACCCGGGCGATCCTGCCCATGATACCAAGGGACGCCGGCGGATTGATCCTGAATATCGGTTCCATCGCCGGTCGCACGCCGTACGAAAACGGCGCCGCCTACTGCGGCAGCAAGGCCGCCGAACTCGCGATCAGCCGGTCGCTGCGCATGGAGTTGAACACCGTCGGCATCCGGGTGACGTCCCTCGATCCCGGGCTCGCCGAAACGGAATTCTCCCTCGTCCGTTTCAAGGGCGATGCCGAACGTTCCACCAAGGTCTACGCCGGGACGCGCCCGTTGGTCGCCGTGGACGTGGCCGAAGCGATGGTGTGGGTGGCGTCGCGCCCGCCCCACGTCTGCATCGACGAGATGGTGATCAAACCGACCGACCAGGCCGCGATCCACAAGCTGCATCGACGCCCTGTCTGATACCCCCCTTCCAGCCGGTGGCGCCGGACGCTCCCCGGACGCCAAGCGCCAGGCGGGCGCGCATCATCCCCTCGATCGTACGAGGCCGTTCGCCAACGCCGTTCCGGTCAGGATGACGACCGACGCGATCGCCATCTGCGCGGTGAGGCCCTCTCCCAGGAAAAGCGCTCCCCAGAGGATCGCGAAAACCGGAACCAGGAAGGTCACCGAAGCCACCTGGGTCGCCGTCGCCGTGAGCAAAAGCCGGAAATAAAGGAGGTAGGCCACCGCGGTGCAAAGGACGCCTAGAAGGATGGCGTAGACCCAGGCGATGGCCGGCGGATTCACGGGCGGCCAGAAGATCATTCCAGGAAGGATCATTCCGGCCGCCGCGCCGACGAGCGTGCCCGCCGCGGTCAGGTTGGCCGGCAAATGCGCGAAATGTCGTTTCGCCAGGTTTCCCCCGAACCCGTAGCAGACGGTGGCGAGGAAGGCTGTGAGGATCGCCCATCCGCTGCCTCCCGCCCGGAACGACATCCGCCCCCAGCACAGAATGGCCACGCCGCACAGGCCCAGGGCGAGACCGACTCCCTGGCTGGCTCGTAGGCGGTGGCGCCAGACGATGCGTGCCACCAGGGCCGTCATGATGGGCGTGAGCGCGTTGAGGAGGGACGTGAAGCCCGCGCTCAGGCTGAGCGTTGAATACGCGAGCAACGAGAACGGAATCGCCGCGCTCAAAAGGCCGATCCCAAGCAGCGGCTTCCAATTCCGCAACAGGGTCGGGAAATCCTCCCGGCACCGCACCAGTGGAAGAAAGGCGATCGCCGCGATGAACAGCCGAGCCGCGATCAGCGGAATCGGCCCAAAGGGGACGGCCGCGATGCGCATGAACAGGAAGGATGCCCCCCAGAGCGCCGCCAGCGTCACCAACATCACGGTTTCCCGGGGTTTCATCGAACGGCGCTCATGGCAAGTGGCACGAGCGACGCACAATACCGGACCGGCGGGTCCTGGGAAACCGCGAACCCGTCGGGTTCACTTTCGCCTCACCGCCGCTCAGGTTCGCTCCGGGTGTGGACATCAGGAACGGAACCCGTGGAACAGGGGCGAGGGTCCTCAACCGCTCGCGCTCGGCCTTGGGCGTGACGCCTTCACCGCGAACGATGCGACAATAACAAGAACTGACCCCTAGACGTCCCGATCCCAAGCAGCGGCTTCCAATTCCGCAACAGGGTCGGGAAATCCTCCCGGCACCGCACCAGTGGAAGAAAGGCGATCGCCGCGATGAACAGCCGAGCCGCGATCAGCGGAATCGGCCCAAAGGGGACGGCCGCGATGCGCATGAACAGGAAGGATGCCCCCCAGAGCGCCGCCAGCGTCACCAACATCACGGTTTCCCGGGGTTTCATCGAACGGCGCTCATGGCAAGTGGCACGAGCGACGCACAATACCGGACCGGCGGGTCCTGGGAAACCGCGAACCCGTCGGGTTCACTTTCGCCTCACCGCCGCTCAGGTTCGCTCCGGGTGTGGACATCAGGAACGGAACCCGTGGAACAGGGGCGAGGGTCCTCAACCGCTCGCGCTCGGCCTTGGGCGTGACGCCTTCACCGCGAACGATGCGACAATAACAAGAACTGACCCCTAGACGTCCGACCTTGAAGCGTCAGGTCAGTTTCCAGTCGCCGCGATAATTGACGGCTTTGAGGAGCTTGTCGGCGACGGGATCGTCGATGACCACTTCCGCCTTGGGATCCCACTTCAACGGGCGACCCAACGCGAGGGAGACATAGCCGATATGGCCAGGCGTGGCGGAGCGGTGGGCGGTTTCGGCGGGGGCGATGCATTCCTTGCGGGAGCGAATGCACTCGACCCAGTTGGCGTGATGACTGCGTGAGACGTAACCCTTGAAAGCACCGCGGTCGAACTTCTCGTGGAACCACTCTGGGTTGGAGGCCTCGATGTTGCCTCGGTCGACCCAGACCCAGCCGTTTTCCCCGATCCATTTTGTGCCCATCCGGTGCTTGTTGGAGAGCGATGAGGTGTAACCGCCGTCGTACTCGCAGCGGACCTCGTAATCGATCGGGCCGTCGTACATGCCCTTCTCGGGAAAGGTGAAACCAACCGCCTCGATCTTGTTGGGGCCGCTCTTGTCGAGGCCCAGGCCCCACTGGGCGATGTCGTGATGGTGACCGATCCAATCCATCAGTTGCCCGCCGCCGTAGTCGAGGCACCACCTCCAGTTCCAGTGGAGCCGGTCGGGGTGGAAGGGAAGATACCGGCTGGGACCGCACCAGAAGTCGTAATCGATGTCGGCGGGAACGGGCTGACCGATTCGGCCGACCTTGTCGGTTGAGTTGCCTTTCGGCAGCCCGACCTCGACCGACTGAATCTTCCCGAGCAGACCGTTGCGCACGATCTCGACCGCGATCCGGAACTTGGTGTCGGAACGCTGCTGGGAACCGGTCTGGAAGACAGCGTTGCGCTTGGCGACTTCCCGGTAGACCGCCTGGCCTTCGGCGAAGAGGTGGGTGATCGGCTTTTCGCAGTAAACATCCTTGCCATTGCGGAGGGCTTCGAGGGTGGCGAGGGCATGCCAGTGGTCCGGGGTCGCGACGATGACAGCGTCGATGTCCTTGCGGGCGCACAACTCGCGGAAATCGCTGTAGACGTCGCATCCCTTGTAATCGCCGTTGGCCTTCTTTTCGGCGTAATACTTCTCGACCTGGGCTTTGGCGCCGGCGCGTCCCTTGTCCCCGTAACCCGAGGCCACGTCGCAGACGGCCACGATCTGGGTTCCGGCCTGGCGCATGACCCCGTTCATGTCACCCATGCCCATGCCGCCGACGCCGATGACGCCGAAATTGATCCGGTCGTTGGGACTGCCTTGGGCGAGTACGTGGGAGGGGAGGATGTTGGGAACTGTGGCGACGGCTCCCGCCGTGATTTTGATAAACTGCCGGCGTTTCATGGTGCGAAAACTGAAGGGCGGAGGGGCTGCTATCAAGACAGGAGTGGGAGGAGCGCGAACAGAACCCAGCCGAAAAGGGGTCAGTTCTTGTTTTTGTCGCCTCGATCCTTCGCCGCGGGGGATGAAGCGGGAGGTGGGGAGGGCGGCGCGGGCGATCGTATTGGGTGGATTCGACGGCCAGGGCGCGATCGATCGATCGACGTTTGGGTGGAGTGCGGATCAAGTCGGGTTCACCTGGGGTGAGGACATTAGAAGCGGAACCCTTCGAGGAGACGACGGTCCTCAAACGCCGGCTCCCGGGTTTCGCCGTGGCTCGCGCCCAACGGGTGATGCGACAATAACAAGAACTGACCCCTAGACGGCTTCACCCCAGTCTCTCTGGACAAGACCGAGGGAGGATTGCGCCCAGACCTCCAACTTCAGGGTTGCCCGCTGAGTAACTACTGGTGTAGTGCGTATAACCACAGCATGAAGCAACCAACCAAAACCGTGGAGGCACCCCCGGTCCTGGGTGCGCAGGAGTGGAAACTGATGGAGCTGCTGTGGGAACGTTCGCCGCAACCGGCCTACGACCTGATCGAGGCCTGTTCCAAACGGGAGGCATGGCATCCGAACACGGTGCGCACGATGCTGGCGCGGTTGACGCGCAAAGGGGCTCTGGACGCGCAGCCTTACAAGAATCTGTATCTCTATTCGGCGCGTTTTACCCGGGAACAGCTGGTGGAGGCCGAGAGCCAGACGTTTCTGCAGCGCGTGTTTGGGGGAGCCATCAAACCTGCCCTGATCCACTTCGCCAGCCGACATCGCCTGACGGCAGACGAGGTTCGTGAGATGAAGCGGATTCTCGACGAAAACACCCAACCTCCGCGTGCATGAATGCCCCTGACTGGCTGGGTGCCCTCTGCGCCGCGGTGCTTCGAACGTCGCTCCACGGGGCGCTCTTGATCCTGATCGTTTGGGGCATCCAACGCGTCCTTCGTCAGCGGTTGGGGCCGGCATGGACGTTCGCGTTGTGGGGTCTGGTGCTGGTGCGTCTTTCCCTGCCGTCGTTGCCCGAGAGCCGTTGGAGTTGGCAATCCTGGGGTGTCTCGCGGTTGCCCGAGACGATGGCCCGCTGGCTGGCTGTCGAAACGGTGCCGTCCGTCCGGCCAACCGCGCCGACGGCGAAGGCCGCGGAACCAGTCACCGCCATGAAGCTCTCCTCCGGGGTCGGAGCTTCGGCGGGAGGAAGTCGTGGCGACGTTGGGGGGCGCCCGGAGTTTGCTCTGGCGGGTTTTGACATCGCTCCGACGGAACGGGCTGTGCGGGGGAGGACGAACGCCTGGCTCGCCTGGTTCGGGCCGGTGTGGGGAGCGGTCATGGTGGTCCTCCTGCTGAAACACGGGTTTCGGGCGGTGCTGTCGCGAATGCGGCTGCGGAGCTATCCGCGATTGGAAGATCCATACTTGTGTGAGCTCGCCGAGCGTAGTCGGAAGGAACTGGGGGTGGCGTGCCGGGTGGAGATCCGATTGGGCCATGACGCGGAAGCGCCGGGGCTCTCGGGATGGCTCAAGCCGGTGATTCTGGTACCGTCTGGACTGATCGGCCGGCTTGGAAGCGATGCCTGGCGCCACGTTTTTCGCCACGAGTTTGCCCATGTTCGGCGGCGGGACATTCTCTGGAATGCGTGGCTGACGGTTCTCACCTGTGTGCACTGGTTCAACCCGATGGTGTGGTGGGGGGCGCGACGCATGCGGCAGGACCGTGAACTGGCCTGCGACGCGATGGCACTTCGGGGTGCTGATTCGGGAATGCGACGAACGTATGGCGAGACGCTTCTGGAACTGGCGACCCTGCCGCCGATGCCTGGGTCGACGGAGACACTGATGGGAATCCGGGAGCATGCGGCGGCGCTGGGGGAACGGCTGAAGTCGTTGCGGCAGGTGCCCCGGGGGGTCTGGGTTCCGGCGCTTCTGGGGATTGGAATCGTGACCGTGCTCGCAGCGAGTTGGTTGACTCGAGCGCCCGTGCTGAAACGGGCAGCCGCGGATGGATCGGCGGCAGTCGGGGGGCCTGGAGGCTCCGCGGCCGGAGCGGGCGACGCCAGTCCCGCGGCCAGCCAGGATCCCAAGGCGATGAGCGGGGCCGTGGCTGGAGCGTTGGAATTGGGGCGACACACGGACTCCCCGGTGGAAGCGGTCGAACCGGGGGTTCTTCAGGTCGTCGAGGATCAGCCGGGAATGTGGTTGTGAACGCCGATTCGAAAACCGGGTGATTCCGGCGGTTTGAAATCCAGGTATTCTTCCGGTGGCGTCTTCTTCCGGCCCTTCGCCGAACCGACCTTTTCTTCCTTCTTCCTCCGTCTTCTTCGCC
>JBFWOK010000055.1:0-37036 GCA_050250555.1 Limisphaerales bacterium | reverse complement strand
CGGCCGGACGCCGCGCTTCACGTGATGCGCGGGAAATGACTTGTACTCAGGCGACCACATCGGAGTGCAGGAGTACTCGTGTTCGTAGTACCCGCCGATCCACTCCTGCATCGCCCGCCCCGGATCGCCCTTGGGCACTTCGACGCCGTAATGCATGAACCCGAGCCCAATCCCCTTCCGAGCCAGACCGTGGATGAAGTTCATCCGGTCCTGCTGGATCGCCGGATGTCCCGCTCCTCCATCCGCGTAGATCGCCACGGCGGAGACTCCTTCGAACACCGAATCCGCGGATGGCCATCCGTTGGACGCGACGACCGCTTCGATCCCCGGCAGCGAATTCAGGCTTCCCTGGATCAGCAACATTCCCGCGCGGAACTCATGATCCCCCGGGCCATGGCTCGGTCGGCCGGCAATGAGGAGGATCCGCGTCGCATCCGCGTGAGCCGCCAGGGAGAGCATCCCGGCCGCGAATATCGTCAAAAGTGCTTTCATGGCTTCGGTAGGTTGACCCCCGCATTCTGAGACCTTCCGTTCCCGGACCGCAACTGCCTGGAAGTCGCTTCTCTCCTTGCGCGACGGCTGTTTTGGGCCCACGGTCCGCCGCAAGATCCCGGGTCACCGGGCCCGATCCGAACAGCAACTCAGCCCGGTGCCCCGTCACGAGTCACCACTCATTGATTCTCCAATGAAAATCGCCCTTCTCGCCGCGATCGCCTCCTTCGCCCTCTCGTTTTCCTGCCAGGCTGCGGCCACCTGGCGCACCGACTTCGAATCCGCCAAGACCGAGGCCAAACGGGACGGAAGGATCATCGTCATGAACTTCACGGGATCCGATTGGTGCGGCTTCTGCATCAAGATGAAGAAGGACAGCCTCGAGATGAAGGCGTTCACCGATTACGCCGCGAAGAACGCCGTCCTGCTCGAAGTGGATTTCCCAAGCCGTAAGAAACTTCCCGCCGCGCAAGTGAAGGCCAACGAAGCACTTCGCAAACGGTACAACGTCGAGGGGTACCCGACCTTCGTGTTCACCGATGCCACCGGCAAGGAACTCGGCCGCCATGTCGGCTACCTCCAGGGCGGACCGCTCGCCTTCATCGACCGCATGGAAAAGGCGAAAGCCAAGTCCGGGGCCACCGCATCCGCGAAATGACCTGATTCAGCCCCCGCCGAAGAGTCGCTCGCTCATCCCCTCGGCCAGCTCAAGCTCAAGCTCAAGCTCCGTCGAGGCCGCGGAAAAACTCCCTCGCCGTCGAACAGGTCGCCTCACTCAGTTCCTCCAGGGAACAACCCCGCGTCGCCGCCACGACCCCGGCAAGGTCGCGCACAAACGCCGGCTCACACCGTTTTCCCCGGTGGGGAACCGGCGCCAGGAACGGACAATCCGTTTCCAGCATGAAGGAACCGGAAGGCACCGACGCAAGCACGTCCCGTATCGTCGCGGCATTCTTGAACGTCGCGATTCCCGTGAAACTGACCAGCGAACCCGCGTCCAGGACCGCCCGCGCCTCGTCGGCCGTCCCGGTGAAGCAGTGCACCACTCCGCGTGTCCGCCCGCGGTACTCCTCGAGCACGGACAGGGATTCACGGAAGGATTCCCGCTGGTGGATCACGCAGTTGAGTCCCAGAGCCGAGGCCACCTCGAGCTGCTGCCGGTAAAGGCTCCGTTGCTTGGCCCGGATCCGCTCCAGTACCTCCTCGGACTTTTCTCCCAGCCGGTACCAGTCGAGTCCCGTCTCCCCGATCCCGACCACCTTCGGCTGGCGCGCGAGTTCGGTCAGTTCGTCCACGATGTCGTCGGGTTCCTCGTGCGCGTGGTTCGGATGCACCCCAACCACCGCGTAGACCGCGGGAAACCGCGCCGCCAATCCGATCACCCGCCGACTCGCCGCCAAGGTCGTGCCGATACACACGATCCGCGTGATCCCCGCGCCCAGCGCGCGTTCCACCACCGCCTCCACGTCCGACGAGTAATCCGGGAAATCAAGGTGCGCGTGCGTGTCGAAGAATTCCGCCATGTCCGGCGCAGCCTACCTTGGACCCGCCGCGGGGTCAGCCCCTTCGTGGTTCCGGCAAACAAAAGACCTGTCCCATAGTCGGCCGGATCCCGCGTCGCGGACCGTCACGGCCCCACGAGCGCTTCGAGCAGCGGCCGCCTCCAGGTCTTCGCGTCCCGGTCGTAGACGCCAAAGCCCGAACCGAATTCCCAGTAGGCCCAGGACATCCCGTGCTTCTCGGCTTCGTCGCGAACCGCGCGGGTCCAAAGCGCTCGGGATGGCATGTCCGCCTTCTCGTACGAACCGAATTCACCCAGGAACAACGGCCGGCCACTGGCTTTCGCCCACGCCGCGGCGGCCTCGAAGTCCGTCGCCAGCGCCTTCCGTTCGGCATCGCTGCCCGACCATCGCCGCCCGACAGGCGGCGGATTCGCACCCGTCCACGTCGCGCCCTGATGGGTGAACGCGAACGGATTGTAGTAGTGGATCGTGACGATCAGGGAAAGGTCCGTCGCGGGAAGTTTCAGGTGCCTCAGATGCGAGGGGTTGTTCCAGCCGCCAGGTCCGACAATCACCACTCGGTCCGGGTTCGTCGCCCGGACTACGCCCAGCGCCTTCGCCAGCAGGTCATTCCAGATCTCATCCGTGAGCTTCGCATGCGGCTCGTTCAGGAGTTCGAAATAGACCGACGCGGGCCGGTCCCGGAAATGAGCGGCGATCTGCCGCCACAGTCCGAGGAAACGCTCCCGATGCGCCTCCGGCTCCGAGAAAATCTCCTCGTAGTGATGCGTGTTGATGACGGCCACCAGTCCCTCGCGGGTCGCCTGATCCACCGCCCAGTCCACCCGCGCCAGAAACGCGGGATCAATGGTGTACGGGGCCGCGGCAGCCGCGTGAGCGGACCAACGGATCGGAATTCGCACGGACTGGAAACCGGCCTCCTTGACCGCCTTGAAGTACGAGGCTTCCAGCCGCATCCCCCACGCCCCTTCCTCGGGCGCTTCCAGCGCGTTCCCCAGGTTCACACCCCGACCGAGACGCCGATTGGCCGCGGCCGCATCGGACCCCGTGGCGATCCCTTCCATCGCCAGGAACATCATCCCCGCTCCGACGATCGCCACCACCCGGCTCATGCTCCGTTTCATGCCATGCTTCTGAACCACCCGAAGACCGAGTTCAAGGAGGCTGTGGCCAAGAATCCGCTTCCCGGTCCCCGCTCATCCCCCGATGCTCGCCTCGATCGTCATGTTGACCCGATTCGCTTCCCTCTTCGCCGCCCCTCTAGCCATCCTGGCCACTCTGGCCGCCTTCACGGCAACCGGATGCGCGCCTCCCCAGAAGACCGATCCGCCCGCCGTCACCGCGCGGGCCCAGGCCCCGGCCGGCTCGTCGGTCTTTCGCGAATCCAAACTCGCCGAAATCGACTCCGCCATCCTCGCCGGCATTTCCAACCGCGCCCTCCCCGGCGCCGTCCTCTGGCTCGAAAGCCGTGATTCGAACCACCACCGCGCCTACGGCCGACGAGCCGTCCTCCCCGCCGAGGAACCCATGTCCGAGGACACAATCTTCGACGCCGCCTCCCTGACCAAGGTGATCGCCACCGCGCCCGCCATCCTCCTCCTCGTGGAACGCGGCAAGATCCGGATCGACGCGCCGGTCCGCGACTACCTTCCCCGCTTCACCGGCGAAGGCCGCGACGCCATCACCGTCCGACACCTGCTCACCCACACCTCCGGTCTCCGGCCCGGAATCGGCCTTCGACCCGAATGGTCGGGCTACGAGGCCGGCATCGAGCGGGCCCTGGGAGAGAAGCCCACCGATCCGCCCGAACGCCGATTCCGCTACAGCGACATCAACTTCATCCTCCTCGGCGAGATCGTTCGCCAGGTCAGCGGCGTTCCGCTCAACGAGTTCTGCGCCACCGAAATCTTCCAGCCCCTGGGCATGTCCAACACGGGATTCCTCCCCGATCCCGCTCTCCAACCCCGCATCGCCCCCACGACGCTCGACCGGGGCACCTACCTCCGCGGCGTCGTCCACGACCCGACGTCCCGACGCATGGGAGGCGTCGCCGGTCACGCGGGGCTCTTCACGACGGCCTCCGACCTCGCCCGGTTCGCACGCCTGTTCCTCGGGGAAGGTGAACTCGACGGCGTTCGCGTCTTCCGCCCCGAAACCGTCCGACGAATGACCTCCGTCCAATCTCCCGCCGCCCTGACCCAGGCCCGCCGGGGACTCGGCTGGGACATCGACTCGCCGTACGCCGGACCGCGCGGCGATCACTTCCCGGTCGGAAGCTACGGGCACACCGGGTGGACCGGCACGTCCATCTGGATCGATCCCTTTTCCCGTTCCTTCGTGATCCTCCTCTCGAACCGGAACCACCCGACCGAGGACGGTAACGTGCTCGCGTTGCGCAGGCGCGTCGGCACGCTCGCGGCGGAGGCGATCGACGGCTTCAACTTCGAGGGAGTTCCCGGAGCCCTCCCGCGTCAAGGCTCCGAACCCACCGGCACCCGCCCGGCCCCCACCGGCGGAGCGGCGGCCACGGAGGTTCGCAATGGCATCGATGTCCTGGCGTCCCAGGCCTTCGCTCCCTTGCGGAAGAAGCGGATCGCGCTGATCACCAACCACACGGGCGTCGACCGCGACCGCAATCCGACGATCGACCTTCTCAAAGCCGCCGCGGACGTCGATCTGCGCGCGCTCTTCAGCCCTGAACACGGCATCCGCGGGCAGTTCGACGAAAAAGTCCCGGACGGCGTCGACGCGAAGACGGGACTTCCCATTCACAGTCTCTACGGGGAGACGCGCCAGCCAAAGCCGGAGCAATTGAAGGATCTGGACGCCCTGGTCTTCGACATCCAGGACATCGGCTGCCGGTTTTACACCTACATCGCCACCATGGGGCTCTGCCTCGAAGCCGCCGCCCGCGCCAACCTCGAATTCGTCGTGCTCGACCGCGTGAACCCGATCAACGGCACCCAGGTGGAAGGTCCGGTCTACCTGGGGACCACCAACCACTTCGTCGCCTTCCACGCCATCCCGCTTCGGCACGGGATGACCGTCGGCGAGTTGGCCCGGATGTTCAACGCGGAGAAGGATTGGAAGGCGCGCCTCTCCGTCATCCCTGTCGAAGGCTGGAAACGGTCCCAGTGGTTCGACGAAACGTCGCTGCCCTGGATCAACACCTCGCCGAACATGCGCACCCTCAAGGAAGCCATCCTTTATCCCGGGGTTGGAATCGTGGAATTCGCGGTCTCGGTCGGGCGCGGCACCGACACGCCGTTCGAGGTCGTCGGAGCGCCCTACATCGACGACCGCCGCTTCGCCGAGGCCCTGAACCGGGCGGGGCTTCCGGGCATCTCGTTCGTTCCGATCCGGTTCACTCCCAGCGCCAGCCATTTCAAGGGCCAGGAATGCGGCGGCGTCTACCTCATGTTGAACGACCGGGAGGCGTGCCGCGTGGTGGATGTCGGCATCCTCCTGGCACTGACCCTGCACCGGCTCCATCCGAAGGAATTCCCGCTCGACAAGATCCCGCCGCTCCTCCAGCACCCCGCCACCGAGAACGCCATTCGGGAGGGCAAAAGCCTCGCCGAAATCAAGGCGCTCTGGTCCACCGACCTGGCCGAGTTCCAGGCCCGGCGCGGCCCGTTCCTACTGTACTGAGCGGTTCCGATCCTCGCGCGGTCGTTCAGCCGACCGATTCCGATTCCGACCCCGACAGCGTAGATCGCACATCGCTGGCAGGCGTTCCTCGCGAGAGCGCCGACAACTCGGATGCGCCCCACCCGTTTGCGCGAAGAAAAAGCCCGTTGACGGATCGGATTCGCTCACCATACTGCCGGTCCTTCGTTCGCGGGGGTGTAGCTCAATTGGTTAGAGCGCTGCCCTGTCACGGCAGAGGTTACGGGTTCGAGCCCCGCCACTCCCGCCATTTTTCCCCGCGAAAACGTTAGTTCTGGATTTCTCCTGACAAATTCCTGACAATTTTTGTCATGAACAGGGGGGGATTCCCAATGGTGGTTCGAGTGGGGCAAACGCGAGCGACGATCTACAAGACCCCCTCGCGTGGCTGTCCCGCCTACACGGTCTGCTGGTACGAGGGGGAGACCCGGAGGCGGAAGGCCTTCCATGATTTCGAGGCAGCAAAACTGCATGCGTCGTCGACGGTCAACAGCCTCTCCCGCGGTGAATCCGACATCCTTCGGCTATCGGGGGAGCAACGCCTGGAATACATCAGGGCGCGGCAAATCATCTCCGAGTTCGGTATCTCCCTCGATTCGGCGGTGAGCGAGTATCGCGACGCCAAGCAACTCCTCAAAGGAGCCTCCCTGCTGGAAGCCGCCCGGCACTTCGCCACAGCAAAACTCATCGATCTTCCAACCCGCACGGTGAGCGAAGTCTTTCGGGAAATGCTCCGATCGAAGCGCGAAGCAGGTCTCAGCGAGCGCTACCTCCAGGACCTGGACTCTCGCCTTGGGGAATTCTCCCGAGATTTTCAATGCTCGATTGCTGCCGTGACCGGTCCCGAAATCCGGGCCTGGCTCCAACGAAAGGATGTCTCGAACCGGACTCGCAACAATTCCCGGGTCGCCATTCAGACCCTTTTCGCATTCGCGATCGGCCAAAAGTATTTGCCGAAGGAATGGAACGAGATGTCGGCTGTTCCAACCTGGAAAGCCGTCGGCGAGGAAATCGAGATTTTCACCCCCACCGAGATGTCCAGGCTCATGTCCGGCGCCGAGAAAAAGATGCTGCCATTCCTGGCGATGGGTGGATTCGCTGGTTTGAGGTCTGCAGAAATCCAGCGGCTCGATTGGCGGGACGTTGACTTCAAGAGCGGGTACGTGCGTGTCGCCGCGCAACAATCCAAGACAGGTAGCCGCAGATTGGTGCCAATCTCCGAGAATCTCCGCGCTTGGCTGCTTCCTCTCGCGAAAGAATGCGGACCCGTCGTTGAACTGGCGAACATCCCGAACGGGATTCAAAGGCTCATCGAGTCGCTCGCCTCAGTCGATACCGGGGGTCCTGCAGCGAAGGCCAAGGCGGGCATCAAGTGGAAGCATAACGGGCTCCGGCACAGCTACTGTTCCTATCGGCTAGCGATTGTGAAAAGTGCGGCGCAGGTGGCCCTCGAAGCCGGGAACAGCCCCAAGATCATTTTTGAGCATTACCGGGAGCTCGTGACAGAGCAGGACGCACTCCAATGGTTCGAGGTGATGCCGGTGGGAGGCAAAGAGCAGTGCTCTGCGTCTTCCTGAGCTCTACTTCACCTCAAACCTCTTGAGAGAGGCCACGACATCGTGCCAATCGAACAGGATGCTGTGGCCGATTTTGATGTATGGAAGATAACGCGCCTTCATCCATAACTCGATGCAGCGGGGCGTTTTTCGAAGGCGCGCCGCAAGTTCGCGCTTTGTGATCAGATTGTTGAATCCTGAAGATGGGGTTCCGTCGCTGGTCATGTCGCCATCCTCGAACCTCACGCGCAAGATTTGGTGTGGATTCTGCACAAAGAACCAGGCAGGTGGGCGCAGTTCATGTGGAGAAACGCGTTAAACCGAAGGCCATATTGGATCGATCCTCATCTCCGGAGGATGTGCACGACGCTGCAGAAAGCCGCGAGTTCGAGACGGCTCAGGTCGGGCAGAATCGAAACGGCGGAGCCCGACTTCTCTACCAGACGCAACGTCGACTCGGCCCCTTTGTTTCCGTTCACGAGAACAAATTTCACGGCTCCAAAATCCAACGGCGCCGTGGGCGCCGGGTCCACACTAACGTAAACGCCCTCCTCCGGAAGCAGCTGCGGAGCATGGCCGAGAGCGGCGTCCTTGAAATGAATCGAGAGCCGGTAACCAAGAACGCCGGGTGCCGTGATGCGTTTGGAGACACCGAGGGCCAGCGGATAGATCCGCCCGCTGAAGGTGTCGACCACAGGGAAAGTGCGGGGGAATTCGGAGACATCCGCATTCAGCTGAAACAGGGCGGTCCCCACGGCCAGCGTGAAAATGCTGTGCGCCGGGTTCCAACCGGGTCCAGCCTCCAAGTCGCATTCGAAACGTTGAAGCCGCACGGTGTGTTGAAGCCGTCGCTCGATTGGGGCGGGCTGGAACCCGACAAAGGCGTAACTCGGGATGGGGTTCCGCGCATCCGTCGAAGCACCGACCGTGGTGACCTTGCGTCTGCCCAGGGTGTTCAGGAGGATGTCCTCGAAGGTCATCACCTCCGGTGATTCGTTCGGGATGGGAGCGGTCTGGAGAACCACGACCTCCTCCGTCCTGATGACCTGGGTTTCCTCCGTCGTGGTCGTTTCCTGGATGATCAACTTCTGCACAACCTCGCATTCCTTCTTGGGCTCCGACGGTACGGAGCCGGCAGAACCGGGCCTTGGACCCGCGGGACGCGCGGCCGAATCGGCCGCGGCGCCTCGGTTCTCCACGCGCTTGCCGCCTTGTTCCTCAGTTTGTTGCGCCCACGAACGGCCAAATAACATCACCGCAACCATCCAGAAGATGCACGCGGACCGGCACCGGGGGAGCAGAGGGAGTGGAGTCGACGTCGCGGGCTTCCTCGCATGGCATTCCATGGCTGCCGCGTCGTTCGCAGGCATCATCCCTCCACACCGCTCGCGTGTGCTCGCATTCATAGGCCTTGCGAATGCTTATAGACCATCAGGGCGCGATGGGGTACCGCGAAAACGGTCGTAACAGGTACTGACGGCGGAGATGGCTCAGGCCGGGTCAGTGCCCTTGCTGGGGGTGCCTCCATGAACCATGCTGTCGGCAAGCGATCCATGCGTCGGCGAACTTGCATCCTGCCTTTGATTGTCGCCGGAGTTCTCCTTCCGGCATCGGCGCACGCGGATGTGGGCACGCCTCTCGTCTGGGCCAGTACGTTCCATTTGCTGATCGGCAACGCCATCATCGGTGCCTTCGAGGGTTGGCTGTTGTGGCGGTACGTGGGCTTGGCTGCACCAAGGCGACTCTGGCCCCTGATCGCGGCCAATTACCTCTCCGCCTGGATTGGTGCCGCAACCTGTCCTTCAACTGGCGTCTGGTGATGGCCCCGCCAGAAGTTCTCGATTATCTCGTCGTCCATGAACTGGCCCACCTCGCTGAACCGTACCATTCCACGAAGTTTTGGTTCATCGTCTTGTCCCATTGCCCGGATTTCGACCGCCACCGCCGGTGGTTGGTGGAGAACGAGGCGCGCCTGATGCACGCCCAGCCCTTCCAGACGCCAGGACAATCGGCCGACCTCGAGCGGACGGGCAACGCGCCGATGCCGGGATGAACCCGAGGTACACGGTCTTCTTGGATGAGTCGTTCGACGGGTTCATGAACCTGTCGAAGGACGACGGATACTTCTGCTATGCCGCCCTGATGGTGCCGACGGCCAAGCTCCCGGACCTGGAGCGCTTCTGGGCTGCTAACCGGGAAAAGCTAGCGACGGCCTATGCCAGGGCGACCGGCTTCCAGCCCCAGGGAGAGTTCAAATCCGGTCTGCTGAACAAACTTGGGTTCGAGACGCGGCGGACCTTCGGTGACCGCCTCGCCCGGTTCCTGGCCAAGAATGACTGCTACGTCGCGGGGTTCTACACGACGGTCAGGAACACCCTGCTTTATCGGGTACGGACGGAGGTGGCCAAGGCCGACGAGGCGCGTGAACTGCCTCCTGACTGGGAGAGGCTAGTGGCGTCCGAGAAGGCTAGGTTGCTGGAGGACAAACCGAATCATCCTGGTGACGCACATGTGTTGGTGTGGCCGTTCCACCAGACGCTTAGCATCACGATGAACTGGTTGACTGCGCTCGGGCAGGATTTCGCTGTCGTATACGATCCACGCCAGAAAAGGGAGGACCGATACCTGATCACCCACGCTGACGACTGGCTGCGTCGGGAGGCTGAGGCCAAGAAGATGGGCGAAGTATACAAAGGGGTTACGGCGGCGTTGAGGTCCTCCGAGAGTTCCGGGCTTATCCTGGTGGATTTAGTCCTTCGTGATGTGCGCCACCTCTTCCAGGACGTGCCCGAGTTGTTGATCGAGCAGTCTGGCCTGCAACTCATTCTCCTGGAGCAGCAGGCCGCGGAGGTAGTTCCAATGGAGTCGGGTGGCCACATCCTGAAATGGGGCGACCGCCGACCCATGACGGAGGCTCTTCAGCGCCGCCTCGCTTGCCCGACACCTAATTCGACGGTGCCGCTCTACTTCCAGTCGCTGGCGGGGGGGAAACTGTCCTGCAACGCCGCCTTCGGCGAATCCAGGGTTGTGAACTTCGGCCTCAGGGCATTTGAGGACATGGTGGATTGAACGCTGGTGTTCAGGAGTGGGCTTCCACACCCCGGTTTGGACTGTTCATAAACCCTCCCCCTTTCTGAGAGGTTCAGACCCCACGTTTTCCAGCGATTTCATTGACCTCGCCGAGTGTTCATAATACTACTTATTTGTGAACACGGCCGTTTACGTGCGGGTCTCTACGGCAAGTCAGCGGACCGACAGCCAGGAGCAGGAGTTGAAGCAGTATTGCCGGCAGCGCGGATGGACCAACGTCGTTGTCTACGGCGATAAGATTTCCGGTTCCAAGACCACCCGCCCGGATTTGGACCGGATGATGAAGCATATCCGGGACGGGAAGGTCGAACGGCTTGTTGTATACAAGTTGGACCGGCTGGGCCGGAGCCTCACCCACCTCGCCCTGATCCTGGACGAATTGAACCGGCTGAAGGTGCCGTTGATCGCCAGCTCCCAGGGGATCGACACCTCGGACGAAAACCCGGCCGGCAAACTCCAACTCGGCGTCCTGATGGCCGTGGCGGAGTTCGAGCGCGGAATCATCAGGGAAAGGGTCAACGCCGGACTGGCGGCGGCCAAGACGAGGGGCGTAAAGCTGGGCCGACCTCGAACCTTGGGCATGCGTCGCCATGAGGTGTTTCGCCTCAAAGAAGCTGGAAAGGGTCTCCGGGAGATCGCCCGTGAACTGTCAATGCCGCCGTCGTCCGTTCACAAGTTGCTTAGCGCCCCATCCTGAAACCCAATGCCCAAAGCCGCCAGCTATCGAGGTCTTGATAACGCTGGCCGACGTACGGCCAGCGGCTGGTTACGACTCCTTTCGGACGCCTTTGAACGGGCGATGGTCGGCCTTCTGGTCCATGAACCTACCCGTCCCGGTGTCGCGCTTCACGAAGCGCTCGGTGTGCGGGTTGAAGACCTGACTCCGCTCACGCACAGCACCGTGACGACGACCGTCACCTCTTGGGGGATTCGTTGCCACTTAACTTCACCTCCTTTCACGTCGATGAACCCATCAACAGTTGACGATGTACTATAAGAATCTACATTCTGTCAACCCGCTGCGGTCCCGCATCCATGAACCACCGTCTCCAGCAACTGCGCCTCGCCCGCGGCCTGTCCCTCGAGGACCTGTCCGCCGCGATAGGCGGCCTCGTCACGAAGCAGGCGCTCTCCAAATATGAAAAGGGCCAAGCTCGGCCGTCCCCACCGGTCTTGAACCGGTTGGCAACCGTGCTCGGCACCAACGCCATCCACCTTTGGAGCAAGCCTGCCGTCAGCGTCGAATTCCTGGGCTACCGGAAACGCGCCACCATGGGAGCCAAGGAGCGCGCCACCGTGGAGGCCCTGGTGTGCCAACAGATTGAAGTCCGCCATCGGCTTCAGGAACTCACCACAACCGCCGCGGCGTTTGCGCTCGAGGTCCATTCTTTGCCGGTCTCGAACCTGGAGGATGCCGAGGAGGCAGCGTTGAAGTTGCGCGATACATGGAATCTCGGCCTCGATCCCATCGCGAACCTGACCGACGTTCTCGAGGACCGGCTCGTGCATGTCATCGAGGTCGAAGCCCCGGAGCGGTTTGATGGCATCTCCGGCCTCGCACGGGAGGAGAGCGGAAATCCCATTGCGGCAGCCGTCATTTCACGGAAGGGCCTACCCGGCGACCGGCAACGACTCAACCTTGCCCACGAACTAGCGCACCTCGTACTGAAGCCCAAGCCGGGTTCGGATGAGGAGGCTCTGGCCTTCCGTTTCGCCGGGGCGTTTCTTGCACCCGGCGAATGCCTCAAGCGGGAAGTGGGAGCCCATCGGACGGCGCTTCGGGTGGACGAACTGCTCCTACTGAAGGCCCGCTATGGGATCAGCATGCAGGCAATCCTGCGCCGACTTCGGGACCTCGAGATCATCTCGCAGACCTTCTATACGGAATGCTGCATTGAGATCAGCCGCAGGGGTTGGCGCAAGGTCGAGCCAAACCCCATTCCTGCCGAGCGGTCCACTTGGCTTCGGAAAGCCACGCTGCGGTGTCTCGCGGAAGGCTTGGTCACCCATGAAAAGGCAGAGGGCCTGCTAGGCGAACAGGTCGAGGCTGGACCGCAGGCTACGCTCCTAAAGCGCCGGGCATTCCTGAAACTGCCGCTCGAGGATCGCCGTCGCATGCTCGAGCAACAGGCCGGACAGATGGCGGCCTACTACGAGCAGGATCAGAGCTGGAAGGACATCCAAGGGGGCGACATCCATGAGTAGTTGGCATCCTCAGCCTCGGCGCGGCGAGGTCTGGATGGTGAACTTCGACCCGACCGTCGGCTCCGAAATCGGCAAGCAACGTCCAGCGGTCGTGATCAGTTCGGACGCGGTGGGGAAGTTGCCGGTGAAGCTGGTGGCACCGATCACCGGATGGCAGGAGAAATTCGCCGGCAACCTCTGGCACGTTCAAATCCTACCCACCGCCACCAACGGGCTCACCAAGGAATCCGCCATCGACGCGCTTCAGGTCCGAAGCGTTTCGGTGGACCGGTTCGGAAGGCGGTTGGGACGGGTGCTCGATGCAGAACTCGAGGAGGTCGTTCACGCCTTGGCGGCGGTCGTGGAACTGACCTGATAAGCGCCTCGGCCCGACGGGGAGGCACGCCAAGGCTGCGCAGACATGTGCAGACAGATTCCATACGTATGGTTTCGCCGGGTTTCGGACTGGTCTGGAATCAGACCTGGACCTATGATTCGAGCACCATGCACAACAAGTTTGGTTTCAGCGATTTGTGTGTGGAAGTTGACCTGAAGAAACCTGCGGACCGGTTGGGTTCGAGCCCCGCCACTCCCGCCACTCCCGCCACTCCCGCCACTCCCGCCATTCCCGCCATTCCCCGCAAGAGTTCCGCAACCGCCGGACCGCCCGCACCCGGGATATCATATCGGCCGTGATACCCAGCCAGAGCTCGCGGCAAATCGGCCGGTGGCAGACGTCCCGTCGCCTTGCGACGCTTGGTCCCGTCGAACCGCCGGGCCACCCAGCGTCATGGTGCCGCGACAGGATCGTTTCAGGACGGACGATTCGCTCGACCCTGGTCAGCGCCTCGCGCCCGACGCGCTGGCCAATCTGACTGAGCCTGTCTATCGAATTCTGTCCGCATCGTTCTCAGAAGCCTTCCCACTTGTAGAGAAAGCCGCTCGAAGACGGGAGTACGAACCCGGCATAGTGTCCGTCCGCGGTGCGGAGCGCGGTAGGGTCGCCGACAGAGTTGTTTCCGCCGGGCGGGATGTCGTTCACCCAGCCGAGGTCGGCAAGCTTCACCCACACGCCCGGAAGACCAAAATCGACGTCAACTGTCACGTCGCGGCCTTCGAAGTTCAGCATCACGAGAATCGCATCGCGCGGGTCGTCATTCGGCCGCAGACGCCACCCGAGCAGCCGCTGACCACCGCCACGCTCGCCACTCATCCAAGGGCCGAGCACCCACGACAATTTGCCTTCGCCTGCGGGATCATAGCCGGCGATTCTGAGCGCGGGGTAACGTTTGCGGAGGTGAATGAGCCGGCTGGCCCACTGGAAAAAGCCGTGATTGTCGAGGTCGCTCGGCCAGTTGACTGTCACAAGGTTGCGCTCGCGCTCGACGTTGAACTCCTGGCCCATATAGATCATCGGCTGTCCGAGAGCGACCATCGTGGCGAAAAGCCCGAGCCGCGCCTTGCGATCCTTCGCGGCAGGATGATTGAGGAAGGGCTGGTACTTTATCTCGCCGGAGACGCTGTGCTCGTCGTGGCTCTCGCAGTAGTTCACGACGTTGTTGGTGTGGACGGCGAAAAAGGAGCGACTGAAATAGAAAATGTCGGCGAGACGATCGGCACTGTAGTGATTCGTTCTTTCGAAGGTACCTTCACGGAGCATCGCCTTGATCTTGTCGTGAAAGCTGTCGCACCACTGCGCCATCCCGTCAAAGCCGGAACGGTTGAGGCTCGATTGATTTGGCAGATTCTCCGCGATCAGGATGACACTGGGTTTGGTCTGTTTGAGTTCGCTTATCAGCCTGTGGACAAAGCCATGGTCCATGTAGTTGGTGTGCGTGGCGTCAAAGCGGAAGCCATCGATGTGATACTCGACGAGAAAATGCCGGCAGGCGTCGATGAGCATGTTTTGCACGTCGGTCTTCTCGGTGGCAATTCGGTTTCCCCAGGGTGTTTCGCCATTGAAATACAACCCGCCGTCGCTCGACCCCTCCTCACTTGGATGCTCCAGGATCGCGTTCCAGAGCGGATTCACGGAGCTGGATGTGTGATTGAAAACCTGGTCGAGCAACACCGCGAGGCCATGCTGGTGCGCCGTATCGACGAGTTCGCGCAAATCGTCCGGCGAGCCGAAATCCCGCTCGATCAAAAAATAGAGGGACGGGTCGTAGCCGATTGAGTTTGGTCCTTGCGGGCTGGGCGACTCGGAGAGCGGCATCAGCGAGAGCGCGGTTACGCCGAGGCGGTCGAAATAGCCTTCTCGAATTCGCTCCGTGATGCCGCGAAACGTTCCGCGGTTGTCTGGCTCGATATCTGGATCGCTCTCAGTGAAGCCATAGACGCTCAGCTCGTAGATGATGAGCTGGCTGATGTCGGGTGTCCGCCAAGTTCCGTCTCCCCAGTGATACGTCGATGGATCGACAATGACGCCATTGTTGACGTTGTAGTTTGGCCCAAGCCGGCGCGCGCAGGGATCGGTGAGGTATTGGAGAAGGCGCTTTTTTTCGTCGCTCGGCACTCCACCGAAGACGACGAACTTGTATTCCTGACCCACGCGCGCTTGGTCGATGACGACGAGCCAGGTATTCGGGGCGCCGAAATAGCCGGGATAAAGATTCATTTCGATGAACCTACCCGGGTCGGGCGTGTCGTGGCCCGGCCGTTGCCAGCCGTTGAAGTCGCCCATCAAAAAGACACGTCCCGCATTTGGATGATAAAGGCCGAACAGCATGCGGCCGTCGGCCAGCAGGTGCGCGCCAATGCCGGACCGACCACCGGTTTCAGGAATATAGACGCCGGGTTTGGCAGGCAGCGTGGCGAGAAATTGCGCGGCCGTTCGCGATTCGGCGGCTTTCGGCTCGCCGTGGTAGATGAACGCGCGATCGCCACGACACCAGATTTCCTCGGGCGGCACAACGCCACCGATCACCGCGGGTGGACGATAGGTGCGATGGAGTTCCCGCGGTTCCCACGGTCCATCGACACCCGAACCTGACTTGAACTTGAAAAAGAAGTCCGTGCGCACGAACGCGGCATCGAAGATCAGGCCAAAGGTGTCGGCGTCCGTGGCCGGGAAATCACCGACGACGCTCGACGCGGGGTGCCATAGCCAAACGTGCGGGTCGACGATCTTCTCCGTGTTGTCGAAGTGAATCCTGACTATTCGCGACATCGCATTTGTCCTTTCCAATGCTTTCTGTGAACGGCGGTTAGCGAGTGCGGCGCGGGCGGTGGGAAAGTGCCGCACCTGGGGCGAGCATTAGTTGTTCACGGGTTGGTCTGCACTTCAACCTTTGGTTTTCCAGTTGCCGGTGAGGATCATCGCGGCACGATCGCGAACGTGAACCTCCCTGGAGTCGCCCGTGTTCGCGTCCGCCATGCCATCGGATGGCAGCGCCGGCGCCACCTTGCCTGGAGTCGGCACTTTCTGCTCCTGGCCATCGCTTCCGCCTGCCTCCGGGACGGCGTGGCCGCGGTCCCAACGATCCCGGCGTCCGTGGCGAACGTCGTCCGGCAAAGGGTGGACTACGGCTACAGCGCAGGCATCGCCGTGGGCATGGTGAACCGCGATGGGCGGGCGTTCCTCGGGCACGGCCGGAAATCGCTGACCGACGGCGGAACGATCGACGAACGCACCGTGTTCGAGATCGGGTCGGTGACCAAGGTCTTCACCTGCTCCCTCCTCGCGGAGATGATCGAACGGGGCGAGGTCGAACTGAATCAATCGCTCCAATCCCTCCTCCCGGAGTCTGTGACGGTGCCCCGCCGAAACGGCGAGATCACCCTGGAGCATCTGGCCCTCCACACCTCGGGGCTTCCCACGAATCCGGATCCGCTCTGTGGAAGGGCCGACCAACCCTTCGATTGCCTCACGGAAGGCACCGTCGACGCTTTCCTCAATCGGTTCCAATTGCCCCGTGAGCCCGGAGCCGGTTGGGAATACTCGAACCTCGGGATGGGTCTGCTCGGGCGCGCTCTGGCCCTGCGCGCCGGGACGGACTACCAGAGCCTCCTCCGCAGTCGGATCCTCGAACCGCTCGGGCTGGCCTCGACCCGGATTGATCCCGATTCCTGGCCGACGGACGAAGTGGCGATGGGCCACTCCGGGGTGCTGATGCGGCCGCCTTTCCGAATCCCGGTCCTCGAAGGCGCGGGCGCCCTGCGATCCACGGTCGAGGACCTGTTGACCTTCGCCTCCTTCAACCTGGGTCTCCGCGACACGCCGCTGTCCGCGGCGCTCGCCTCGGCGCATCGACGACGCGCCGCGACGACTTACGGGGGTGTCTCCATTGGACTTGGCTGGTGGCTTTGGGGCCTGCCTGGCGGAGAGGTCATTCAGCACGGCGGCGACACACCTGGGTTCACGGCTTTCGTCGGCATTCACAAGGGCAAAGGCCTCGGCGTCGTGGTCCTGTCCAATGCGCGAGGCAACACGTACTCGGCGGTGATCGACGTCGGACTCCACCTCCTCGATTCGGCGTATCCGCTGACGTCCATCCGCCGGCCCGCGAGTGTCGACGCGGGACTGCTGGCCAACTTTGCGGGGATCTACCGCGAGCCCACCGGGGACACCTTCGAATTGGGCGGGGTGTCGGGCCGACTCGTCGCCTATCACCCGAGATCGAATTTCGACATGACCCTGTACCCGGAATCGACCCGGCGCTTCGCGGCGATCGATTACGAACTCGGCCCCAGCACGTCCGCCACGTTCCGACTGAACGCCCAGGGGCGCGTCACGGGAATGGACTGGACCCAGAACGGCGGAACGACGACCTACTCCCGCCACGCGGAACCCGCGAGCCTCGGAATCGCTGTCGACGCGGGGGCTCGGCGGATCCTCCTCCGAGGTGGCGCCGACGTTTCGTACGCCGTCGAGGCTTCCACGGACCTCCGGCGTTGGGTAAGGATCGGCCTCGTCAAGACCGGCGACGAGGGACTGACCGATCCGACAGCGGATTCCTCTCAGAACAACCGGTACTACCGCGCCGTCCGGGAACGCTGAATCGTGAACACTCAACGCCCCAGCCAATCGATGAACCGGGATTCTCTCACGGAGGCACTGAGCCACGGAGATCCGAGGACGGATTTCTTTGCCCTCCGTGCCTCAGCGCCTCCGTGTGATGCCCCTCGGGCTCATGATCCCAATACGTGTCCAAAATCTGTAGAACGCGTCTACCCATGAATCGGCAAACAACCACGAAGCGCACGAAGGACACGAAGACCGAGCGAAGAGAAGGTATCCAATCCACCCGTATTCTTCGTGATCTTCGTGTCTTCGTGGTGGAATCCTTCGCCGTTCATGGATCCAAGGCACGAGTCGCAACTCGTTGAGACTCTCCATGAACTGGTCCCCGGCAACGACCCTCAGACCGTTCTCCGTCACCTTCCCCGTCACGCACTCAATCGGTTCGACGGCGCTTGTGATCGGAATGTTGATCTCCTCCTTGTGCGAAGCCGCGCCCGCGCCGTCGCCCGCGCCTCCCCGTGCCCGCGCCGAAATGAAGGTCACCGACGCCGATCGGGACCACTGGGCATTCCGTCCCCTGGGCGAGTTTCTGCCGCCGACGCCCAAGGACTCCGACTGGGTTCGCACGCCCGTCGACCGATTCATCCGGCAAGCCCAGGAGGAGCGTCGGATCTCGCCGACCTCTCCCGCCGACGCCCGGACGCTCGTGCGCCGGATCTATTTTGATCTCATCGGCCTTCCCCCGACCCCGGACGAAACGACGCGCTGGACGGCTCGCATCCAGGAATCTCCGGAAGCGAGCCGGGAACTCGTGGACGAACTGCTCGCCAGCCCGCACTACGGCGAACGCTGGGCGCGCCATTGGCTGGATGTCGCCCGCTACGCGGACAGCAACGGGATGGAAGGCGACGGCGACCGCCTGACCGCCTATCACTTCCGAGACTTCGTCATCCGGGCGCTGAACGGCGACATGCCGTACGACCGATTCGTCCGGTGGCAACTCGCGGGCGATGAAATCGCGCCGGACGAACCGGAGGCGATCGCGGCGACCGGTTTCCTCGCGGCCGGAGTGCACGCGGCGCTTCCCGACCGTTTGATGGAGGAGGAGAAACTCCGGAATCGCGCCGACGAACTCGATGACATGGTCTCGACGACGGGCCAGGCGCTGCTGGGCCTGACGCTCGCCTGCGCCCGCTGCCACGATCACAAGTACGACCCGGTGCCGACTCGCGACTACTACCGGCTCATGCGCGCGTTCAATGGCGGGGACCGCGCGGAGGTTCCGCTCGCGACTCGGGCGCGGGTGAAGTCGCATCGGGATGAGCTGATCCATTGGAAGGCGGAACTGGATGCCGCGGTCGGGGACCGCGACCGCTGGTTCAAGGAGGCGCGCGCACCGCACGAGAAAGCCGTTCGCGCCGCGAAGATCGCCCAACTGCCCATTCCGGACTCCGAGAAGCGATTGCTCGAGAACGATCCCGAGGGCGCGGAAGCTCGCAAACTCGCGGGTCGATACAAGAAGGCACTCACCGTCAAGGACGAGGACTACCTCGCCGGGCTGGGCCCGGACCAACAGGCGCGCTGGGACGAGTTGGACGCGCGCGTGAAGCGCATCACCGCCGGCAAGCCCGCCGCGTTGCCGACCGCGTTCGCGTTCGCGGATTTCGCGCCTGAACCGAGGGAATCCTGGTTCTTCGAGCGGGGCGACTTCATGGCGCGCAAGGAACGGATGGACCTCGGTTTCCTCACCGTGCTCCAACGCGGAAGGACGGCCGACGACTACTGGCGGGCCGCGAAGGAATCACGCCTGCGCGAGGACACCACGCAGCAGCGGCGGGCGCTGGCTCAGTGGATGACCGACCTGGACCACGGCGCCGGCGCTCTTTTGGCGAGGGTGATGGTCAACCGCGTCTGGCAGCACCACTTCGGCGCGGGCCTCGCGCGGACGGTCAGCGACTTCGGGACGCGCGGCGACCCGCCCACCCATCCCGAACTTCTCGAGTGGCTCGCCGCCGAGTTCGTTCGAAGCGGTTGGAGCGTGAAGCATCTGCACCGGCTCATGATGAACACCGCGGCTTATCGGCTGGGTGGCGCCCTCGGCGAAACCTCGTCGCCGGCGGATCCCGAAAGCCGATTCCTCACCCACCGCCGACCCCAGAGGCTCGAATCGGAGATCCTGCGCGACTCGATGCTCGCCGTGGCGGGCTCCCTGAACGCCGAGATGCACGGTCCGAGCTTCAGGCCGCCGATCGCTCCGGAAGCCATGCAGGCCCGCAATGTCCGGCCGCCCTACCCACGCGACGCGAAAGACACGCCGGAGACCCGCCGCCGATCGGTCTACATGTTCCACAAGCGTGTCGTGCAGTACCCGCTGATGCAGGCGTTCGACGCGCCCGACGCCCAGGTGAGCTGCGGCCAACGGATGAACACCACCGTGGCTCCCCAGGCGCTGGCGCTGCTGAACGACCCCTTCGTCCGGCTGAGGGCGGAGGAATTCGCGAACCGGCTCCACGATGAGGCTGGAACCCGTCCCGAGGCTCGGGTCCGGCTCGGTTTCCGCCTGGCGCTCGCCCGCGAACCCGATCCCTGGGAACTGGCCGCGGCGACAGCGTTCATCGAAAGCCAGACCGAGAAACGGCGCGGGCGCGATGCCTCGACGGGGTCCGTTGAAACCGCGGGTCGGCTCGCGCTCACGGACTTCTGCCAATCCCTCTTCGGCCTGAATGAATTCATCTACGTGGACTGAGATGCGAAGTACCCTCGTCAAGGCGGTGTTCGAAAGGAGGAAGTCAAGGCCATGAACCCCATCCATCAGCACTGCGGGCGCTACGGGACCTTCACCAACCGCCGCGATTTCCTGAAGAAAGCCGGAGCGGGCTTCGGAATGCTCGCGCTCGCGGATCTTCTGGGAACGAACGGACTGCTCGCCGCCGAACCCGATCCGCTTGTCAACCCGATGGCTCCGCGGCCCCCCCAGTTCCAGGCGAAGGCGAAGTCCGTCATCTGGCTGTTCATGGAGGGAGCACCGAGCGCGGTGGACCTGTTCGACCCGAAACCCGAATTGACGCGACGCGACGGCCAGCGCATCGAGATCGACGTCTTCAACGGCAACCCGGGTCCGCTGATGAAATCTCCCTTCAGCTTCCGTCAGCACGGCCAGACCGGAACGTGGGTGTGCGAACACTACCCGCGCGTGGCGCGGCACGTGGACGACTTCGCGTTCATCAAGTCCTGCTACAGCGAATCCAACGACCACGTCCCCGCGCTCTACCAGATCAACACCGGCATTCCGCGCCCGGGCTTTCCAAGCGCCGGGGCGTGGGTCACCTACGGGCTAGGCTCGGAGAATTCCAGCCTCCCAGGGTACGTCGTGCTCGGAAACAACCAGGGCGTCAAAGGCGGGAATCTCAACTGGAGTTCCGGGTTCCTCCCCACGACCTACCAGGGAACGCTCTTCCGACCCGAAGGCGCGCCGGTCATCAATCTGACCCGCCCCGACGACGTCACCCGCGCCGACCAGCGGGCGCAGCTCGATCTGATGGCGAAGCTCAACCAGCGCCACTTCGACGCGCGTCCAGGCGAAGCCGAACTGCTCGGACGCATTCAGAGCTTCGAGTTGGCCTACCGCATGCAAGCCGAGGCGACCGACCTCGTCGATTTCAGCTCCGAATCCGCCGCGACTCGCGAGATGTACGGCATCGACGACAAGGAAACCCGCTCCTTCGGCTCCAAATGCCTGATGGCCCGGCGGCTCGTCGAACGCGGAGTGCGTTTCGTCCAAGTCTACAGCGACGGCGAATGGGACGCGCACAGCGATCTCGATGGCAACCATCGTGGCCACTGCCGCGCGACCGACAAACCCATCGACGCGCTCCTCACGGACCTCAAGCGGACGGGGCTCATCCACGACACGCTCGTCATCTGGGGCGGCGAGTTCGGCCGCATGCCCGTCTCCCAGGGCAATGGCGGACGCGATCACAACCCCAACGGCTTCGGCATGTTCATGACCGGCGCGGGCATCAGGCCCGGCACCAGCCTCGGCGAACTCGATGAGATCGGCTACCGGGCCGCGGTCGATCGCGTCTCCGTCCACGACCTGCACGCGACGATGCTCCACCTGCTCGGCATCGACCACGAGCGGCTCACCTACTTCCACAACGGCCGTCGGTACCGCCTCACCGACGTGACCGGCGATGTCCTGAGCTCGATCCTCGCTTGAGCCGGGGAACCCAGCGTCCGGAGCCGTCCCGCGAATGGACCCTCGCGGACCTGGTCGATTTCGAGATTCTCCTCGGCGAGGAGGAGGACGAAGCCGGCGAGGCTTCCTGGCGAAAGGAATGGTCGGCTCTTCGGACGACGGCCGAACCCGGCGGGGAATACCCGACGCGACGGTCGCTGTTCCGGGCCTGGCTGGAAATGCGCCGCCGAGAAAGGGCGGCACCCCTCCCCGGCGAATCCGTCGTGACCGGCTGGCGCTGGCTCGCGACCCTCGGCGCGCTCGCCGGAACGTTCCTGGGCGGAAGCCTGACCGGCGCCCTCCTTCACTACAAAGGATCCGAACCCGTCAACGTCGCCTGGTTCCTGGCCTGCACGTTGGGCGTCCAGGCGTTGCTCCTTCTCGGCGCGGGAACCCTCGGCCTGCTCCGACACACGAGCGGCGCCTTTCTCGAGTTCCAGCCGCTTCGCCACCTCGTCTCAGGGCTCGCCTGGCTTTGCAGCACCGGACTCCGCCGACTGCCCGGCGAGCAGCGCGAACAGCTTCGGGCGCGCCTCGCGGTCCTGGGCCGGAAACGCGAGATCTACGGTTCCCTCACCGCGTGGCCGATCCTCATCGTCACCCAGCTTTTCGCCGTCGGGTACAACGTCGGGATCCTCGCAATCCTCCTCGCCCACGTGGCCGCCACCGACCTCGCCTTCGGCTGGCAATCAACACTGACTCTCAGCCCGGAAGCCGCCCATCGGATCGTCGCCGCGATCGCCACCCCCTGGTCGTGGTTCGCTCCCAATCCCCATCCAACCCTCCCCGAAGTCATCGGCAGCCGGTTCTCCTACACGGACGGCATCGCCGTCCTCGACCGCTCCGCCCTGGCGTCCTGGTGGCCCTTCCTCGCGTACTCCATTGCCTTCTACGGACTCCTTCTCCGCTGCGCGCTGCTCTTCGTCGCAACGTCGCAACTTCGGCGCCTCATCGGCCGGTGGACCTTCGACCACGAAGGTTGCAACGCCCTCGCGCGGCATCTCACAGGCCCGATCATCCACGCCCGCAACGACCCCGCCGCCCCCGCGGTCCCGGACGCCTTGGCCTCGGCAGCGGCATCGACGCCGGTTGAATCGCCGCCGCACACCCGTCAGACGTGTGTCGCGCTCGTCGCCACGGACGTCGACGCCCCACCCGAACGCACGCACGCGCTCCTTTCGGAATCGATCGGCATGACCCCGGCCGCCGTCTTCGCCGTTCAGATCGATCACCCCAGCGGCAATGGCGACGCCCTCGCCGCGGTTCGCCTGCCGACCGCCGCCGACCTGCCCGTGGTCGTGGTCAGCCCGGCGCACCGCGCGCCGATCAAGGCCATCGCACTCTTCATTCGGAAAGTCTCGGAAGCCTCCGGTCCACGTCGCGAGTTGATCCTCCTGCTCGTGGGACGCCCTGGTGGCGCCGGGTTCCAACCGATTCCCGACCCCGAGCTTCAGCATTGGCGCCAACTCGTCGCCGTCCATCAACTGCGAGTCAGCATCGAGCGGTGGCCAACCTCGTGACATGAGCGACGCCACTCCCACATTCGCCGTCGTCGGCGCCGTCAATCACGGCAAGTCCTCCGTCGTTTCCACGCTGTCCGAAAACGATCAGGTCCGGATCAGTTCCATGCCCGGCGAAACCGCCGAATGCCAGCGCTTCGAACTCGCCGATCTCTTCGCCTTCTACGACACGCCCGGCTTTCAGAACGCCCGGGAAGCCCTTCCCGAACTCGCTCCCGCCGCCTCCGCCCCGGAACCGCTCGCACTCTTCCGCGATTTCATCGCGCGCCACCGCGGCGACCCGGCCTTCGAAGCCGAGTGCCTCCTCTTCCAACCCCTCGTCGATGGAGCCGGCCTCGTGTACGTCGTCGACGGATCCGAGCCCGTTCTCGAGATCCACGCCGCCGAGATGGAGATTCTGCGACTCACGGGCCAACCCAGGCTCGCCATCATCAACCGGACTGGCGCCGACAATCACGTCCAGGATTGGAAGCGCCGACTCGGACTCCACTTCAATGCCGTCCGCGAATTCAACGCGCACCGCGCCGACTTTGCCGACCGCGTCGAACTGCTCGAGACTCTCGCCGGCATCGAGCAGTCCTGGAAACCCAAGCTCCTCCAGGCCGTCGCGGTCTACCGCGACGCGTGGGAACAGCGCCTGGACGACTGCGCGGAAATCATCGTCGAATTGCTCGCCGACGCGTTGACCCACCGCGAGGTCGAAACCATCCACGACGCGTCGCCGTCGCGGCGGGCCTCCGCGGCGAAGGCGCTCAAGGCCCGGTTCATCGCCGCCTTGGGAGAGCGCGAGGCGAAGGCCCACCGCGCCATCATCAGGCTCTACGGACACCGACGCATCCGCCCCGACACCTCGGACGTTCTTCCCGCGCTGGACGCCGACCTCTTCAGCAACGACACCTGGCGGGCGTTCGGCCTCGACGAACGCCAACTGGTTGCCGCGGGAGCGATCGGTGGCGCCGCCGCCGGCGCCGGCGTCGATGTCCTCACCGCGGGCCACACACTCCTCGCCGGGGCGGGCATCGGGGGAGCGCTTGGAGCGGCCAGCGCCTTCTTCCTGGGTCGGCGGCGGCCCGAATTGAAGGTCACGGTGCCCGGGCTCGGACAAAAACTGCGTTTCGGCGGCAGTGCGTTGTCCGTCGGACCCTATCCCGCGGTGAATTTCCCGTGGATCCTCCTCGACCGCGCCTTCGGCATGTTCGGGTACGTCATCAACCGGGCGCACGCGCGCCGCGACGACGCCACGATTTCGAGCACGGCGATGAAGGGAATGTTGGAGGAGGCGGGCCTCTCCTGCGCCCGCTGGGACAACGCCAGCCGACGCGAATGCGAGA
This sequence comes from Limisphaerales bacterium, assembly GCA_050250555.1. Taxonomy (GTDB): domain Bacteria; phylum Verrucomicrobiota; class Verrucomicrobiia; order Limisphaerales; family CAIMTB01; genus CAIMTB01. The sequence continues at coordinate 12,471 of JBFWOK010000055.1, read as the reverse complement.
AGGCTTTCGGTCTCATCCGCCGCGGAAAGATGCTCCCCGCCGACCGTGCCTCCTTGCGCGACCGCATTCGCGGGCGCCTCGAGGAACTGGCCAAGGCCCGCCTGAATGAACACCGGCTGGATTGAATCGACCCAACTAACCTCGCGGCCGCGGCGTGCTTGGCGACGTCTGAGGCGCGGAGGGATTGGGCGCCGGCGTCGGATCGCGGAACTTGAAGATCACTTCACCGGAACGCCCCAGTCCGAACTTTTCCCGCGCAAGCCGCTCCACGACGGACGTGTCCTTCTTGATCCTCTCAATCCTGGCCTCCAACTCGCGGGTCCTCGCCAGTTCGGCGCGTAATTCGTCCTCCATCTGCAGACGCACTCGACTTTGGACCGCTTTTTCCCTGAGCAACGGAAGACATGTCATGGCGCCCAGGAGCAGGATGACCACGGCCAAAAGAAGTGCGACCAGACGCGGCATGTCGGAAGGAATTATTGATAGACCCGCTTCCAGGAAGCCAGCTTTCCGTCCGGATCAAACGATAATCTCAGGTATCGATCGGGCGTAGCCGGATCCATCACGATCATTTGCGGACCCATGTATCCGTAGCCATATCGCCCATAGCCGTATCCCCCGGCCCCGAAACCATACGCCGTCGCCGTCCGCATTCCCCGCCCCGTCAACCAGTCGGCGACCATCGAATTATCCGACAGCTTGGCCGACTTGTTCGGCGGGCCAAGTTCACGAACCGCATCGTCGTAGGTGTAGGTGCCAATGCGACTCGTCCAGTCCACCTTCGGAGTCGCACACCCCGAACCCAAGACCCCGCCAAGCCACAGGGCCGCCAAAGCGAGAAGCAGAATCCTCGATGCGCGGATCGTTCGCATCGCCGCACGATGGGCTGGCCGCGAAACCGATCAAGACCGTTCCGCGTTCCATTGCGAACAACCGCCCCACCCGGCCCGGCTAGAGCTTCTTGATCCGGACATCCTTGAACTGAACGGTCATCGGCGGGCCGACGTGAACCTGGAACGCGAGGATGCCCGACGTTGCGGCATGGGCGGTGTCCTCGTCGGTCACGTCCACGGTGGCCACCCCGTTGATGAAGTGCTGAAGGTGGTTGCCCTTGGCGATGACAACGTAGTCGTTCCAGTCCTCGTGCTTGATCGCGGCCTGGATCTCCTCGGATTTCCCGACCGAACCTGTCGGCTCGACCTTCGCCTTGCCGCCAGTGCCCGCGACGATTCGAGTCTTTTGTCCGCGCTGGGCGAGAATCCCCCGGCCGCGTTCCTCGTACAGAATGCCGCTGTAGGTCTTGCCGGCTTCGAAATCGGCCTGGTACCCCGAGACGATGGGCCCCTGCGCCCCCTGCTCGACCACCCGGCTTCGGTATTGAATGCCGGAATTGCCGTTCACGATCCGGTAGCGCAGGCGCAGTTCGAAGTCACCGACCGTCCCACCCTTCCAGACCAGGAAAGTGTTGTGCTTGAGCGCGGTATCGGCCTTGGTCTGACCCGTGATCGCGCCGTCCTGAACCGACCACAACGCGGTGTTGCCCTCCCAGCCTTCGAGCGATTTGCCGTTGAACAGCGGTGTGAACCCTTCCTCGGCGGCACGGGCTGAATGAAGGGCGAACAGGGCCAAGGTCAGGGCCAGCAGGTGGCGGGAATTCATGTTGGTTCGAAGATTCAAGGTTGGTGGTCGGAGGATTGACGGCAACGCGACGCCACGAATTCACCCGTCTCCACGGGCCGAAGCATCACAGTGCGGATGCACGGATTCATACCGGGACCCGCCCCGCCCCACAACCACCGAAAGATGGAAACAAGGTCGGGGCGGGATCGCCTCCTCGAAATTCGGAATTCCGTGTGCTCCGTCCTTTCCGTGGTTGTTCCCCTTCGGCGGTCGCCCCCCGAGATCCGAAGGTCCGGGATGGAGGCCCACGCGTCCCGCTGCTAGGGTCGCGCCCGGATGGCTCAACTCCAACCCGCGTTTCAACTCGGCTCCCTCGCCCTGCGATCGAACCTGTTTCTTTCGCCGCTCGCGGGATACACCAACCTGCCGTTCCGGTGGGTGGTCCGGGAACTCGGCGGAGTCGACTTGTGCACCACGGACCTGGTCAACGCCAGGTCCCTGCTGGAACGACGCGACAAGGCGCTCAAACTGATCGAGAGCAATCCCCACGACCGACCCCTGGCCGTTCAGTTGTTCGGCGCCGTTCCCGAGGAGATGCGCGACGCCGCCCAGTTCCTCGAAGCCCAGGGCGTCGCATCCGTGGACATCAACATGGGATGTCCCGTCCGCAAGGTCTGCCGCGTCGGCGGCGGTTCCGCGATGATGACCGAACTCGGTCGAACCCAGCACCTCGTCCGCACCATGATCGACGCGGTCCGAATCCCGGTGACCGCGAAGATGCGCCTCGGCTGGGACGACGACAACATCACCGCCCCGGACCTCGTGCGCGCCCTCGAGGACGTGGGAATCGCCGCCATCTTCGTCCACGGTCGAACCCGGGCCCAGGGATTCAGCGGCACGGTGAAGCTCGACGGCATCCGAAAGGTCGTGGAAGCCGCGCGGAACATCCCCGTCATCGGCAACGGCGACGTCACAACCCCGGAAGCCGCCAGGCACATGATCGACGCCACCGGATGCGCCGGCGTCAGCATCGGACGGGGCGCCTTCTACGATCCGTGGATCTTCACCCGGACCCGCCAATTTCTGGAAACCGGCGTCCTCCCACCGGAAGCGTCGTTCCCGGAACGCATTCGCGTCATGTGCCTCCACCTCGATCGCATGGTGGAAGTCTTCGGGGAAAGGCTGGGGTGCCTGATGTTCCGCAAAATCGCCCCGTGGTACGGCAAGCGCTTCGGGCCCGTCAGCGAGTTCAACCGGCACGTCGTCCTCATCTCCACCCGCGCCGAATTCCACGACGTGCTCGAGCGCTACCTCCGTTGGCGAGCCCAGTTCTGTGACGCCGCCGGCGAACTCCTCGAACGGTTCAGGCCCGGCCCCATGACGCCAAGTTTCCTCGCACCCACGGATCCATCCGCCCCCCCGGCGACCCGCCGCCAAGTCATCCCCGTTCCCAAGGGTCCCGTTGACGTCTGGTGACCGGAGTCGTCCGACTCGCCCACCGCGCCCCCGCGCCTCCCACTTGCTTCCCTCCATGAACCCGGATCTCACCACGAAGAGCACGAAGGACGCGAAGCCAGAACGAAGGGAGGGGATCCAATCCCACCGTCCTCTTCGTGATCTTCGTGTCTTTGTGGTGGAATCCTCCGCGGTTCTTGGATCCAACACACGAGCCGCAACTCGTTGATGCGCCCATGGACCGGCGCTCCAACGACCACACCCCAGGACCGGAACCCCGGTCGCGACACCGGTCGCGGCGGGAACCCCGCCGCCGCAACAGGAAACGGATCCTCGCCCTGCTCGTGCTGGCGATCGGGGCCGTCCTGGCCTTGGACGCGTGGCTCTGCCCAAGACTCCCGCGCTTCCTCGAACGTTGGCCCGCCCCCGATTCGGGCTTCACACCGTGGGAACCCCTGGCACCCGGCGTCGACTACGCGCGTGCGAACCTGTCCCATCCGCGCCTCATGAAGTGCCACGCCCTCCGCATCGATCTCACCCAACCCGGCCTGCGCGTGAAGGTCGCCGGGGACCCCGATGCCGCGGGCGGTGGTATGAAAGCGCGTTGGACCACATCGTTCCTCCGCCGCCACGGACTCACCGTCGCCATCAACGCCACGCCGTTCCGGCCCGACGTCGTGTTGCCCGGCCGCGCCGTCAGGCCGACCGGACTCGTCGTGAAGGACGGCGAACAGATCTCCCCCCCGGCACCCAATCTCGACGCGCTGGTGCTCGATCGAAACGGACCCCCGCGCTTTCAGCGAAGCCAGCGCCTCGAACCGGACGCGTTCGAGGTCGCGGGCGGCTTCGTCGTCACCCTGGCCGACGGCGTGAATCGGGGCGAAGCCGGACTCATCGACGCCGTCACCTCCGTGGGTCTCTCGCCTGACCGACGCTGGATGTTCTGGCTCGTGGTCGACGGCCGCCAACCGGATTACAGCGAAGGCGCGCGCGGCACCGACGCCGCCGATCTGATGAAACTCCTGGGAGCCAGCGACGCGATGCTCCTCGACGGCGGCGGCAGTTCGACGCTGGCCGCACGGACCGGTTGGGCCGGTGCCCGCGTCCTCAACCGTCCCCGAAGCCCGGTGATCTCGGGACTCCAACGCCCCGTCGCCTGCGTGCTGGGGGTCCGGTTGGATCCGTAACGCCGACCTCCGGAAGGCATCGGCGCCCAACCCGCACCCCGCCGCCTGAAACCCAAAACCCCGCGTAAGAAACCACGAAGCGCACGAAGAGCACGAAGGGAGAGGCGGAAGCGAGTCCTTGACGGGATTGACCTGTAGCGGATTGCCGAGGCCGGAACGAATCATGCCTCCTTCGTGTCCTTCGTGCCTTCGTGGTGGGATCGCTTTCTCCCAGGCGCCCCTATCCGGAGATCAGGGTGAAAGCAGCGACCTTGTCAACGCCGTCGGAGATCGCCACCCTCCGCACAAGCTCCCAAAACGCCATGACTCCTTCCGCCCCGCATTCGCCCCCGCACTCCCGAAGGCCGCGAGGATTCACCCTCATCGAACTGCTCGTCGTGATCGCCATCATCGCGATCCTCGCCAGCATGCTCCTCCCCGCCCTGGGACGGGCCAAAGCCAAAGCCACCCAGATCAAGTGCACCAACAACCAAAAGCAGATCGGAATCGCCTTCCTGCTCTACGCCGATGACAACGCGGAATCATTTCCGCAGCAACGCGACTGGCACGCGTCCGGGGGAACCAACGGCACCTACAGCGTCTTCGTGGCGGCCACCAACCGGCCCCTGAATGTCTACACGCACGTCTACGAGATCTTCCGTTGCCCGAACGACAAGGGCGACAGCCTGAATTCCGCGGTCATCAAGAACTGCTACCTGAAGTACGGCACCAGCTACCTGCCCCAGTGGCAGCACGACTCGTTCCGAACCCGCCACGTGCTGGGCGACCTCAATGCCCCGAAAGGTTCCTATGAGAACCTGCCAATGCGCACTTCGGACACCGCCCGCAGCGCTTCGAACAAATTCATCCAGGGCGACTGGGCCTGGCACGCGAACCGCGGCAACGTCGACACCCGGAGCGTCTGGCACAACTACAAGGGTAAAAGCCGCTTCAACATGCTCTTCGCGGACGGCCACATGGAGTTCTTCCAGTTCCCCGAACCCCGCCAGATGGAACAGTGGATCTTCAGTCCCGCCCCCAGCCCCGATTGGAAATGGTGGTGAGCGCGGAAAGGGATTGCGGGCTTGACCCTCCAGCCCCGGGGAGTATCACCCAATTAGCCCAATAAATGTCCCTCATGAAATCTTCATCCACACGCAGAGCTTTCCTCGCCGACGTGGGTCGCGGCGCGTTGATCGCCTCCCTGGGCCCTTCCGTCGCAGGCAACCTGGGGCTCTCCGCCGGAGCCGAGGTGCTTCAGGAACGTTCCGAACTCGATTTCGGCCCGCTGGAACCGCTGGTCCGCCTTCTCCAGGAAACCCCCGCCGACCGCGTCCTGCCGGTCATCGTGCGCCACCTCCGTGACGGCGTGGACCTCCGGACCTGGGTCGCCGCCGGAGCGCTGGCCAACGCCCGGACCTTCGGCGGCGAGGACTATGTCGGGTTCCATACGCTGATGGCGTTGTCACCCGCCTACCACATGGCGATGGAGTCGCCCGCGGAACTTCGTGCGCTTCCCGTCCTCAAGGTCCTTTACCGCAATACCCAGCGCATCCAGGAGCGGGGCGGTCGCCGCGCGGAGGTCCTGCACCCCGTCGAAGCCGCTCCAATCCCCGACGGACAGCCCGCGGGCCAAGCGCTCCAGGAGGCCGTCCGGCGAAAGGACGTCGACGCCGCCGAACGGATCTTCGCCACGGCATCCCGCGGCTCCCCCGAGGACGCCTTCAACCACCTTTTGTTCGCGGTCCAGGATCACACCGAAGTCCATCGGGTCGTCCTCCCCTACCGCGCGTGGGACCTCCTCGACATCATCGGCAAGGAGAAAGCCCATACCCTCCTCCGCCAATCGGTCCGCTACTGCGTCAACGCCGAACCCGCCAGACGCCCCATCGTCGACGACGAACCCCGATCCGTCCTCCCGCGCCTGCTCGAGGAACATCGCCTCTTGGAACGCGAGGAACCCGGCACCCGCGCCCTCGATGCCGCCGCGCTCGCCCAAATCGCCGACACGATCTTCACATCCACGCCCGCGCAGGCGGCCGGCGCGGTCGCGGCCGCGCTCGCCGAAGGCATCGCCCCCTCCGCCCTCGGCGAAGCCATCACCCTTGCCGCCAACCAACTCATCCTCCGCGACGCCGGACGCACGGCGCGCGAGGAGCAACCCGGAAAGGTGATCGGAAGCGTCCACGGCGATTCCATCGGAGTGCACGCCGTGGACTCGGCCAACGCGTGGCGCAACATGGCCCGGATGGCGTCGCCCCGGAACACCCTGGCCTGCCTGATCCTCGGCGCCTACCAGGTCGCCAGGGATCGCATCGCGCGCGGCGGGGATTTCCTCCACTGGCAACCGCTTCCCGTCGCCCGACACCTCGAAGGGATCCGCGCCACCGCCGCCGAGGGACTCCTCCGTGAACTGGACGAGGCGGTTCGCGGCAACCTTCAGGCCCACGCGTGCGCCCTCGTCGAACGCTACGGCTCCCTGGGACACGACCCGCGCGCCGTCTTCCAACTCCTCCTCCGGTACGCGACCAGCGAGGACGGTTCCCTTCACGGCGAAAAATTCTTCCGGACAGCTTCCGAGGAGTATGCGACGACCCGACCGGAATTCCGCTGGCGCCACCTCGTCGCGCTCGCCCGGGTGACCGCCAGTGAGTTCGGTCGCCCCGCCGCGGGTATCCAGGAAGCCCGCGAACTCCTGACCGCGTCCTGACCGCCGATCCAATCAGACCTGTCGCGGACCGCGCCGGCTCAGTGCAGCCACTCAACCTCCAACACCAGCGCCACGCCCGCCGTCGGCGGCGGCGGCACGTTGATGACGTAGATGGTGAAGGAGTACTTCGAACCCGCGGTCACCGGAAATGTGACGGTCGTGTCCCCGCACGCCACCTGGCTGATCACCTTCACCGCCTCGACCCGTGAGACATAGGTCCCAGGCATCCCCGGCGTCACATCCGTGATCCGACAGCTCGTGCTTCCCGCGGGCGCGGTCCAGGTCAGCAACCCCCCGGGCGCCGGAATCCGCGCGATCGCCTGATAGGTCCCCGGACACCCCGTCGGATTGCCGCCGGGACCGAACCTGGGAATTGCCGAAGAAGTCGTACCCACACCGCCCGAACCGTTGGTCATAGGAGTTCCTGGAATGCTGGATTGATTCGTTGTGTTGTGTCGCGGAGCGGAACCGATTCCCGGCAGGCTCGAATCACCCTCCGCGAATGGCGCCCACTCACTCGTTCCTTGCTTGGGGTGGAAGGCAGCCCTGTGGTAAGCACCGGGACGATTTGGGCGAGACATGAGGAGCCTTGTAAAGCGCATTGTCAGCCGCCGGTTCGGCGTCCGAACACCCCAGCCCGGCAGCACCGCCCTCGCCCCGGGCCGCCGCCGGGTCGGATGGATCGGCAGCGCCGGTCTCGTCGCCCTCGGCGTCCTCGCCCTCAATCCTTTTCTCGGACAACGCATCGCCCAGGAGAGTTTCGACCTCATCTTCCGCCTCCGGCCCGATGGCTATCACCCCGTCCCCGAGGATCTCGTCGTCATCCGCATGGACGATGAATCCCGGCACGCGCTGAAACAGCGGCGCGACTCCGCCTGGGACCGCAACATCCACGCCAGACTCATCGACAATCTCGCCACCGCCGGCACCCGGGCCGTGCTGGTCGATCTGTTCTTCGCCGAGGAAGCCGACGGCGACGCAAATCTCGCCCGCGCCTTCGCCCGCCACGGACGCGTCATCATCAGCGCCAATGTCGCGCGCCGCGAACTCCCAGGCCTGGGTCCCGTCGAAGTCCGCGAAGCCCCCGTCCCACTCCTCGCCACCAACGCCGCCGCCGTCGGCCTCCTCAATGTCGTCGTCGGCGACGACGGCGTCGCGCGCCGACTCCTCCCAGGTCTCAAAGGCGGAACGGAGATCGGCTGGGAACCCACCCTCAGCTGGGTCGCCGCCGAACTCGAAGGACGAAACCTCGCCCTGCAACGCGGCGCACCCGTTTCGGATCTTTGGCTCAACTACTACGGACCCGCCGGCGCCCTCTCGACCATGTCCTACGAGGAGGCCCTTCAGCCCGAATCCGCCCCAAAATTGCGAAACCGTCTCGTGGTCATCGGCGCCAATTTCGAAGTCGATTTCCCGGGGACCCGCAAGGACACCTTCCCAACCCCCTTCGGCGCCGGCCGCCAGGAAATGCCCGGCCTCGAAATCCACGCCACCGCCCTGCTCAACCTCATCCGGGGCGAATGGCTCCAGCGCCCCGACCCCCGCCTCGAAGCCGGTCTCGTCATCGGATTCGGCTTTCTCCTCGGATTCGGACTGCCCCGTCTCCGCCCGGTCCCCGCGCTGCTCGCCTGCCTGGCCCTCGCCGCCGCCGCCGGCCTCGCCTCCCTTGGCGCCGCCTGGCATTACCAAGTCTGGTGGGCCTGGCTCGTCCCCGTCGCCATCCAGATCCCCGCCGGACTCCTGTGGGCCTGGGGCGCGCACCTCCTCCTCCTCGGATACGAAAAGGACCTGTTCCGCCGTTCGCTCGCCACCTACCTCCCTCCGCGCGTCGTCGACGAACTCGCGGCCCGCCCCGAGAGCCTCCGCCTCGGCGGCACCGTCCGCCGCGTCGTCATCCTTTTCACTGATATCACCGACTTCTCCCGCATCTCCCAACGCACCGATCCCCATCAACTCGTCGCCCTGCTCAACGACTACTACGACATCGCGATCCGCTGCGTCCATGAGTCCGATGGCACCGTCCTCGGAATCCTCGGCGACGGCCTCTTCGCCGTCTGGAACGCACCCGTCGAACAGGCGGACCCGGAGCACCGCGCCCTCCGCGCGGCCCTGGCGCTGACCGAACGCCTCAGGACCTTTGAACAACGCGCCGGCACGCCGGCGATGCGCACCCGGATCGGCCTTCACTCCGGAGTCGCGTGCGTCGGCAACTTCGGCAGCGCCGATCACTTCTCCTACACGGCGATTGGCGACGCGGTGAACCTCGCTTCCCGGCTCAACGGCCTGAACAAACACCTCGGCACCGAAATCCTCGTGAGCCGCGAGTTCCAGGAAGGCCTCGACCCGCGGCTCGTCCGCCCGCTGGGACACTTCCGGTTCCAGGGCTTCGACCAATCGGTCGAGGTGTTCCAGCCCCGCACCGACCTCGAGAAATCTCCACGACAACCCCGGCCGGCACCCGGCAACCCCGCCGACCCCGCCGACCCCGCCGACCCCGCCGACCCCTGCGACCTTGGAATCCGTTGCGTCCTCGGAGGCCGGATCACCGAAGCGATCAGCGCCTTCCGCAAGACCCTCGATGAATGCCCCGACGACGGCGTCGCGCGCTTCTACCTGTCCCGCCTCGCCACGCCGCCCGGCGCGGAACCCGCGGACCACCCGGACCACCCCCTCGTCATCGAGCTCGATTCGAAGTGACGTCGGTACTTCGGTGCCCCGCCGCGCCGCCAGCGTTCCATGCCCCCTCTGGCCCCGCACGCCAACGGCGTGCCGGGAACCCAACCCAGGGCAACGCCCTGGGCCCGTCACTCACCTCACGTGGGCCATGCCGCCCGGTACGAGCGGCGGTCGAGTCTCGCCATGGCCGACATTCGGAGCCGCCCACCGCCTCGGCGATTACCAATCCCCCGCCGCCTTCGGGGCGGCCCGGCCCCCGTTGAAGCGGATCACAGACCATCCCCACGCGGGTGGGGAGAACATGCGCGTTCACCGGAGCAGTTTCAGTCGGTCGCCGCACTCCCGGAGATGTTGACCGGTGCCGTGCACGTCGGGTCCGAGGCGGACACCAAGGGCCGAGCCCACATCCGCGCATGGCACACGTTCGCCTCGCGCGTGCGTATCGGGAATGCGCAGTACCGGGTGAAGCTGACCATCAAGGAACTCGCTGACGGTCGTCGCTTCTACGATCACCAGCTCTACGAAAGAGAAGAGCCCGCTCTGAGCAGGGAGGCCGTTCCGGGCACCGAGGCGCCAAGTGGGGACTCCTTTCGAGCGGGCCAGACCGAGGCTACGCCAGCCATCCCGCCTGTCAATCCGCCGGAGCCACCAGCACCGCCTGATGCCGGAGCGTCCGAGGGACAGCGGCAGCGCAAGCTGTCGCCTCGGCTCCAGGAGGCGGACTGGCTGACGCCCGAGGTCCGCCAGCGGATCCAGAACCGGACCTACGACAGCGTGTCCATGGTCGCCTCCGAGGCCGCTGCCCACGAGTTGGTCGCCGAGCTGGGGCCGGAGCGTGCCGAGCGTCTCGTGTTCGATCTCTCCCTGCCCATTCCCATGGCGGTCCGAGGCGCGCTGACGGCCGCGGTCGCACAGGAGTACTCGCGCCGCGAGAGGGCAGCCACCGACCCAGCCGAAGCGCGAGCGTATCGGGATCGCAATGCGGATTATCTGTCGCGCCTCCTGCCCCAGACCACCGAGTTCGGCGAGTTCATCAACATGCTGAAGGCTTTCTCCTGGCAGACGGCCGAGGGTGCCGTGTTGTCGGCCCGGCGCCTCATCGAGCAAGCCACCCAGAATCACCTCGCGGCGTACCAGAACCTGATGCGCGCCGCCCGTCGCGCGCTTCGTGGCGCGCACGACGCCGCGATCACCGACACCGTCCGCGATCCGGCCGTCCAGCGCGTGGCCGCCGAAGCGGTCAACGAGGCGGTGATCCAGGACGATGAAATCCGGAGGCTCATTCGCGGCCGCGTCGTGGAGGACCTGGAGCCCCAGATCCGCGAGCAGGTGACCACGGCGGGCTTCGACGGTGACCGCGTGGTGGCGGCCATCAATCAGATTTGGGGACCCAATCCCCAGCCGGCTGGCATGATCCCTCTCCTGGAGGCCGCTGGGGTTCCCCGCGAGCAGGCCGTGGCGTGGGCCGGCGCATGGATCAACCGGTTCCGTAACGCCGTAGGCGGGATCGAGTGGAACATTCGGCAGACCCTGGCCTCGGAGCGGACTCGCGCCGCCCGGACTCGGGCGCTTGGGTCCTTGTGGGTGAGGGAGCGTGAGGAAGCCGCTCGCGCCCTCGTGGGCGCCCTGAATGCCGGGCCGAGAAATCCTGTCCAGCAGGGAGCCGTCCAGGAACTGGCCGGTCGGGTCGCTCGCCGACTCCGGGAGCAGATCCGGACACGGACGCGGACGGCGCCGCGGTTGACGGACCTCGAACTGCTGCGGGAGGCCGCCACCAACTTCGAGCGCTACCAGGAGGTGTGGGACGCGGCATGGGCTCAAGCGCGCGCCGACGGGCTCGCCGCCGCGGTCGCGCAGTGGGAGCAAGGCCAACCTCAGCCGTTCGCCGACGCCCGCGTGGATCGGGCCATCCCCACGCGGGTGGGGAGAACTGTGGCCGTGCCCCCGCCGGACCCGTCCCCGCCGGGCCATCCCCACGCGGGTGGGGAGAACCTGCCCAGCAGATCGCCGAGGCCCAACGACGGCGGGCCATCCCCACGCGGGTGGGGAGAACGGGGACTGGTACTTGAACGATGCGAACGGCGACGGGCCATCCCCACGCGGGTGGGGAGAACGGTTGCCACATCGGCGAGACGCTCGCCTCCATCGGGCCATCCCCACGCGGGTGGGGAGAACTCCACCTGCCACTCCATCTGCTGCACCGAGCGCGGGCCATCCCCACGCGGGTGGGGAGAACACCACTCGCCTCAAGGTCGCCACCCGCGCGGACGGGCCATCCCCACGCGGGTGGGGAGAACAGGACTTTCGCGTCCAGATCACGCACCAAATCCGGGCCATCCCCACGCGGGTGGGGAGAACCTGTTTACCCACCCAACGAGGCATTCCTGCTGCGGGCCATCCCCACGCGGGTGGGGAGAACAACCACTTAGTCAGGCGTTTGAACACGGTCTTCGGGCCATCCCCACGCGGGTGGGGAGAACGTCCATGGCTCAGTAGTCCTCGGGTTCGATCGCGGGCCATCCCCACGCGGGTGGGGAGAACGGGAATCCGCCGAATCTCGGGTAGTTGTCGAACGGGCCATCCCCACGCGGGTGGGGAGAACCTGGACCGGATGGAGAGTGGGACGCTGGTGGGCGGGCCATCCCCACGCGGGTGGGGAGAACGAGCTCCTCAATGAGGGGAGCGTTGCCTGACGCGGGCCATCCCCACGCGGGTGGGGAGAACACAACCTCGTCGCAGCCGCTGGGCTCTCAGCCCGGGCCATCCCCACGCGGGTGGGGAGAACGGACCTGTTTTCCGAGGCGACGGGCACCCTTTCGGGCCAACCCCACGCGGGTGGGGAGA
>JBFWOK010000054.1:0-37068 GCA_050250555.1 Limisphaerales bacterium | reverse complement strand
GAAGCCGAGCGAGGCGACCAGTGCCGTCATCAGCTTGGGGCGCAATCGTAGTAGCGATCCGTCCCAGACGGCTGTGCGCAAATCCGCGCCGCGTTCGCGCAATTGGTTGAAGAAGGTGATGATCATGAGTCCGTTGAGGACCGCGATGCCGGAGAGCGCGATGAAGCCGACGCCTGCCGAGATGCTGAATGGCAGGTCGCGCGTCCACAGCGCAAAGACGCCGCCGGTCACCGCCAGTGGCACGGCCAGGAACACCAGCAGGGATTGCCGTAGGCTTTGCAGGGCCATGAAGATGAGGATGAAAATCAGCGCCAGCGCTGCGGGCACGACGATGGTCAGGCGCTTGCGCGCTTCCTGAAGGTTCTTGAACTGGCCGCCGAACTCGATGGTGTAGCCGTCGGGCAGCTTGATCTGCTCCGCGATCTTCGCCTGCGCTTCGAGGACGAAGCTCTCCACATCGCGCCCGCGCAGGTTCACCATTATGGCGGCGCGCCGCTGGCTGTATTCGCGCGCGATGGCGGCGACCTGCTCGACCACCTTGAAGTCCGCGACCTGGCCCAGCGTGAGCAATCCGCCGTCGTCCACGCGCACGGGCAGGCGTTTGAGGTCGTCAATCTTCTCCCGCAGTTCCTCGCTCAGGCGGATCACGATGTCGAAGCGGCGGTTGCCTTCGATGAGTTTTCCGACTTCCTGCCCGGCCAGCGCGGCGTGAACGACGTTGTTCAACTCCGCCGCATGAATCTTGTATTTGGTCATGGCCTCGCGCTTGGGAATGATCTCAAGCAACGGAGATTTTCCAAGGGCATCGAACTCCACGTCCGCCGCACCGGGAACTTTCTCCAAGATTTCCCTCGCCTCGCTCGCGATTGTCTCAATCACCGCGAAATCCTCGCCAAAGACCTTGACTGCGACATCCGCGCGCGTGCCTTCCAGGATTTCGTTGAAGCGCATTTCAATCGGCTGGCTGAACAAGTGGCCTTCGCCGGGCAGGTATTTGCCGAGTTCCTCCGTCATCAGGCTGGCCAGCGCCTCCTTGCTGATGATTTTACCGTCCACTTTGCGCCATCTCTCAGGCGGGTTGAACATGATGTAGGTGTCGGCTACGTTCACGCCCATCGGGTCGCTCGCGATTTCCGCCGTGCCTAGGCGGCTGAAGGTGTAGGCCACCTCGGGGAACTTCTTGATGAGCAGCTTTTCGCCCTGTTTCTGCATATCGATGCTGGCGTCAATGCCGATGCTCGTGGTGCGAATCATGTGCGTGGCAAAAGAGCCTTCGTCCAACTGCGGCACAAACTCCGCGCCCAGCCGGCTGAAGACCACGATCGCAAGTATGAACAACGCCAAGGCCGCGCCGGTGACGACCCAGCGGAAGCCCAGGGCAAAGCGGAGGATGGGCGTGTAGGCGATCTTGGCCCACCGAACCAGGAAGCTGTCCTTCTCCTCGATGTTGCCTCCCAGCAGATAGGAGCAGAGCGCGGGCATGAGCGTGAGCGCCAGCGCCATCGAACCGACGAGCGCGAAGATGACGGTGATGGCCATCGGCTTGAACATTTTTCCTTCAATGCCGGTCAACGCGAGGATCGGCACATAGACCACGGTGATTATGCACACGCCGAAGAACATCGGGCTGGCGACCTCCTTGGCGCTAACGAGCACTTCGTGGATGCGTTCCGGCCCGGTGAGTCGGCGTTTGAGCTGATGTTGTTTCTCCGCCAGATGGCGGATGATGTTTTCCACCATCACGACTGCCCCATCCACGATCAGCCCGAAGTCAATCGCGCCTAGGCTCATCAGATTTCCGCTCACCTTGCTTTGCATCATGCCCGTCATGGCGAAGAGCAATGAAAGCGGAATGGCCAGCGCGACTATGATCGCCGCGCGCCAGTTGCCGAGCATGACGAGCAACACCACGACGACTAGAATCGCGCCCTCAAACAAGCTCGTCTCGACCGTGCGAATGGTGCGGTCCACGAGCACGGTGCGGTCATAGACAGGGATGATTTCCACGCCCGCCGGCAGCTTTGGCCGAATCTCCTCGAGCTTTTCGGCCACGGTCTTGGCAACGATGCGGCTGTTCTCACCGGCTAGCATGAGAGCCGAGCCGAGCACGGCTTCCTCGCCGTTGTAAGTCCCCGTGCCGGTGCGGACGGCCTTGCCGATGACGACGTCCGCCAGGTCCTTGACTCGCAGCGGCGTGGCGCGCGCGCCGAACTTCAAGGGCAGGTTGGCAATCTCCTCAATGGTTTGCACCCGGCCTGCGGCTCGTATCGTTAAGGTTTCGCCGCCAAGTTGAATGATACTTCCGCCCGCGTTTTCGACGTTCTCGCCCACGGCGTCGGCGATTTCGCTGAAGGACATGCCGACGCTCTTGAGCTTGTCGGGGTGGGGTTGAATGATGATTTGCTTCTCATAACCGCCGGTGGTGTTGACCTCGGCCAGGCCGGGCGTGGAGCGCAGGCGCGGCTTGATGACGTAATCGTGTATTAGCTTCAACTCCATCAACTGTTCGACGCGCGTAGGCGGCTTGTTGGTCGCGTCGGCGGCGTATTCAACAACGTAGTAATAGATCTCCCCGAGTCCGGTGCTGATGGGTGCGAGCTTCGGCGTGATGGCAGGCGGCAGTTCATCAATCACCGTCTGCAACCGCTCGCTGACGAGTTGGCGGGAGCGGTAAATGTCGGTGCCGTCTTCGAAGATGAGGTTGATCTGCGAGAGTCCGAACTTGGAGAGCGAGCGCAACTCCGTCAGGCCGGGGATGCCGGCCATCTCGTTTTCGATGGGGAACGTGACAAGCTTTTCGATTTCTTCCGGCGCATACGCGGGGACGGCGGTGTTGATCTGCACCTGGACGTTGGTGATGTCGGGGACAGCATCGATGGGGAGGCGCAGCGCCGACCAGATTCCGATGCCAATCAGCACCAGCGTCGCGAGCAGCACGAAGACCCGCTGCCGGACCGAGAATTCAAGGAGACGGTGGAGCATATGGGCGTCAGTTACGGCGGTCTGCGATAGAGGTTGCGTCAACGGCGACACGGACTGTGCTGCCAGCGGAGCCAGGCTCGGGCAGCGTGGTCGTGAAGCTGAAATGAGGGCTCCCGAAGCGGGAATGCCGGATCGGATTCGGGAAGAACTTGGTCGGAACGCGGCTGGAAAGCCGCCGGTCAGGACGGAGGGCCTCGATGTCGAGGTGTGGTCGTGGGGATTGACAGTACCCTAACGTGCTTCCCGAGGTACGTGAGCCTTGTACGCACTTGGAGGTGTCGGGCACCCTTACACTGGTGACCCGAACGCCGGATCCAGATTCCACGGCGATACGTAGTCCAGGGCGTGTTGGCGGAGTCGCGCAGCCGTTGGCTGAGAAGAGGAGAGCCGGCAGGATTGATCCGATGGCGAAACTTCGAGCGGAGATCGTGTTCATGAAGTGAGAGGCTGGGGGGCCTGTCTAATGGGAATGTCCGCCGCCCTTGGTGGCACGGAGTTCAATCAGCCAAAGCGTCTGCACTGGCTTCACGACGACTTGGTCGCCGGATAGCAAGCCGTCCGTGATGCCAATCCGGCCGCCGCTCTCGGCACCCGTCCGAACTGGCGTGCGAAAGTACGCATCGCCGTTGACCGTATAGACAAAAGTGCCCTCAGAGGTCCGAAGCAATGCCGATCGAGGGACGGTGGCCGTGGGTTGATCCACGGGATGGATGATCGAGGCGGGGACGAATTCTCCGGCTTGTAGGACGGAGATCGCGTTGGAGATCCCGACGATTACCTCGGATTCTCCCAGTGCTACCGCCTTCTGAATAGCGAGAATCACCCCATGCAGCGGCCCACCGGTGGGGATCTGGATCAGGACGGGATCCCCTTGCCTGAGATTGGACGCGACTTCCTCGGAAACGAGCCCCGAGCCGTGGACGTCGCACCCGGAGTGGTCGGCAGGATTGGGCAGGTGATGGTGTTTCTCCCCGAATATCTGGGCTGTGAATCGGGTCTCGTCGGGAAGCCGTTCCTCCGACACGTCTGCGACTTCGAGACCCAGAATTCCCTTGGTCTCCTCGGTGACGATCACGCCCTTCCCAGGTTTGAACGTGGCTCCAGAGGCCGATTCACCTTCTTCGCCATGAGCATGCCCATCATCTTTGTCGTGGCCTTCGGCAGCGTGCACTCCTGGTTCGCCTGAATCCTTGGGGCCACAGCCCGTCGACGCGACCGTCGCAAGCACCACAGCCACAGGCAACCAGCGGTTTTTAAAGTGCTTCACTTGGCCTCCTTCGCCGGGGTGGCAAGGGATAGCGGCGTGGGAACACCGGTGAGCAGCTCCAGTTGTACCGCGGCTTCCAGCGCCTCCTTCTTGGTGTCCAAGAGTCCCTCGACCGCATCCAGATACTGCTTCTGGAGCTCCACGTAGGTGGATATTGGAACGGCCCCGAGGCGGTAGTGGCGATCGGCGACCTCGGCCGCCTCCCGGAAGTGCGCCACGGAGTCCGGGCGCCATGCCGCCATCTGTCGGATCTTGGTCTCATAGGTGAGGGCCGCTTCGAGCACGCGGCGGGTGACGTCCCTCTGCGCAAGTTCGTAGGACACGGCGGCCTGTGTCTGTCGCGCCGAGGCCGCCTCGACATTCCCGCGGTTCCGGTTCCAGAAGGGCAGCGGCAGCGAGACAACAACGCCGAGAATGCGTTCGCGATCAGATCCGGCGTTCTCCTCGGCAAAGGTGGGACCAAGTGCGAAACCAGGGTATCGCTCGTTGCGCGCAAGATCGACGCGGAAGCCCTGTTGGGTGAGTTCGACGGCTCGAACCTTTAACTCGAAGTTATTGGTGCGCGCCATGGCCAGCAGTTGATCGCGGTCCTCCGTCGGTCGAAACGCCAGGGCGCTGTCGGCGATGCTCAGCGAGATTTGGGGCGGCGCGCCCCTGAGCTGATTGAGTTCCAGGAGGGCTGATTGCGTCACCAGGAGGGCTTCGCTTGCCTTGCGCTGGGCGTTGAGTTCCGTCGCCTCGATGACCCGAATCTCCAGGAGCGGCGTGAGACCTGCCGGGTCTCGCTTGACCAGGACCTCCCTGAGCGCCCGGAATCGATCCGCCACCTCCGTGGCGGCGACTGATTTCTCCTGGGCAGCGAAGAGACTGAAGGCGAGTGCTCGAACGCGACCTGCCAGAGCGGTCTTGAATCGCGCAAGACCCAGGTTGGCCAACTCGACATTCTGATTGGCGATGGCCTTGCGGAGGCCGATGCGGCCGGGCCACTCGAAGGGTTGGAGAACCGACACCGACCAAGCGACTCCTTCCGCACTCAAACCGCCACCGTCAGCCGTCTTATGCCCGATCGTTCCGGTCAGTTCCGGGTTGCGCCAGGCGCCTGCCGTTCTTCGGCCGGCGGTCGCAGCGGCGATTTCGGCCTCGTAGAACCTGAGTTCCGGATTCTTGGCGAGAGCCTCATCCACCACGCCCTCCAACGTGGCCGAAGCGAGCTCAGCGGGCGGGGCATTCGTTGAAGCGATGCCTTGGTGGGCCATCAGATTGAGGGCGAGGAGGACCGCGGCGCCCCGTCCGGCGCCGCAAGAAGTAGCTGTAGCAGACGATGGTATGGAAAACATGAGAGGGATGAATAATGGAATGCATGAGAATGACCTAACACGGCATGCGAACGCATGCGTACGCGGGAACGCGAAGACTCACACTAAGTGCGTGAGCGGTTCAGGAAGCTGCGGAGGGAGCCCGGACGGGGAGGGCGAGACGGAGGGCGAACGCCCAAGAGGTCGCCAAAGGTGGAGGTGGTGCCGCAACCAATACTCCTTCGGTCTCCTCGGTAGGTGAAGCCATCTCGAAAGCGCCACATTCGATGGCGCCCACGATATCGGGATGCAGGTCTGGGGCTAGATCTTCCCAGCGCGAGGACTGGTACTTCCCGCTTTCCTGTGTGCAGCACCCGCAATCCGCGCAGGATTGATGATCCTGGTTTCCGGAATGCTCGTGGTCGGCGCAACGGAGGAACTCCAGACCGGGCACGGAAGCAATCCGGCAATGCGCCGTCAGCGGCACCCAAAGGAGCGCCAACGTCAGGAAGCATATTCGGCTTAGCAACCGCACGGCGCGAAACACGTAGCACGGACTCAGGCGACGTTCAACTGTTGACTTCGACAGCGACTCGAACGCCACCCAGTTGTCTCTCGCACGTTCGTCGCAAGTCCTTGAATCCTGACGTCCAGCGTTTGCCGCAGGTGGCACTTGAATGGCGGATCGTTCGCCTTCAACGTCTCGGCGTGGTTTCTGTCTGGCGCATGGTGGCGTTGGTGCTGGTGGCCTTCTGGCTGCCGGCATCATCCCACGCGCATCTGCAGCACTTCGGACTGATCCACGAGGTTCACGCGGATCACCACCATGACGATCACGGCAAGGCCAAGTCCGGCCATCATGAGCACGGCGCGGACAATCACGCTGCGGCGGACGGCGAGTGCCTGCTTTCGTCGGGAACCACGGGATGGGAATTGCTCTGGGGCGGGCTGAACGGAATCCCGTTAGACCTCGTTCCAGCGCGGTCCGTGAGAGTCCTCCCGGTGACGCTTGAGGCCGTTGGACTGGCACCTCCCGGTAGCGCCCCGCCCGAATTCTCGACTTCCTGGCAGTTTCTGCTGCGCGCGGCCCTTCCTGTCCGCGCACCTTCCTTCGTTTCCTGACGGCCCTTTTCGGGTCGCTCTTCCTCCTCGTCCGGCCATGCGCCGGTCGGTTCCCACTCTCTTGCCTTGCCCGCATCCGCTCCGGGCGGCGCCCTCAGATGAGGGATACTTGTCGAGCGGTTGGATTCCATTTCCTGACCATGAAAAGCGACTTTTGCACCACGACCGTTCAACCACTGTTCACAACGATTCTGGCCACGTTGGCGACCCTCGCCCTCGTGACCGGTTGTGGCGATTCGCAGCCGACCGCCTCCGCCCATCACGACGACGATCACATGCACGCCCCGCCTCATGGCGGGACCCCGGTTCAACTCGGGGACGAGGTGTATCACCTCGAACTGGTCGCCGACACCACCGAGGGCAAGATGCTCGCCTACGTCTACGACGGGCACTTCCACGATCCCGTCCTCGTGCCCGAGACCAACTTCGTCCTCCAGGCACGTCTGAGCACGGAGACGGAGAGCCTCTCGTTCGCGCGGTTGCCCGATCCGGCGAGTGGTCAATTGCCCGCGGCGTCCGCGCTCTTCGGTGCGCGCGCGGACTGGTTGAAGACGAACCCGCCATTCGAGGGAACGCTGCCGCTCATCACCTTGAGCGGACGGAGTTTCACCAACATCGCCTTCCCATATCCCAAGGGAACCATCCACGCCCACTAAACTGCCGCCATGAACAACCCCACAAATCGACGGTTGCTCGGCGCCCTTCTGGTCGCTGGATGGGCCCTGGCATCCGGTTGCAAGCCGGGGACCCCCGCCAGCGAGGCTGATCACGGCCATAGCCATGACGGAGGCCATGAACATGAGGAGAAGACCGCGCAGATCACCATTTGGGCCGATCGCTACGAGGTCTTCGCCGAGCACAAGGCGCCGGTGGCCGGTCAGCCCACGACGTTCATCACCCACGTGACCGATTTGGTCACGCTGGAGCCGAGAAAGGAGGGCATGGTGAAGTTCCTCCTGCGCCAGGGACAGTCCGTGACCGAGCACCCCCAGGCGGCACCGGCGCGCGCGGGCATCTATCTCCCGGCCCTCGTGTTTCCCCAGGCGGGCGATTGGCAACTGACCCTCGTCGTGCCCACGGACGGCACCAACATTCCGGTGGAGCTTGGAACGATCAAGGTCTATCCCGACCAACACGACGCGGATCACGCGAACATCCCGGACGCGCCGGAGGGCGTGAGCTTCCTGAAGGAGCAGCAGTGGAAGATTCTGTCCCGGACCGAACCAGCGACACGACGCGCCCTGAGCGAACGAGTGCGCCTTCCCGCGAGGGTCCGCTCCAAGCCTGGAGGAAGTGCGGTCGTTACGGCGCCGGTCTCGGGGCAATTGTTGCCTCTCCCGGAAGCGGCCTCCGTGTTGCCCGGCCAACGCGTCGCCGCGGGGCAATTACTCGGATTGCTGGCTCCGAACTTCTCCGAAGCCGCCACCCGGATCGCCGAGGCGGAAGCGGGTTTTGCCACCGCCAAAGCCACTTTGGAGCAGGCCGAGGCCGCTTATGCCCGAACCAAGCGCCTCGCCGCCGAGAAGGCCAAGTCCGAGCGCGAATTGCAGGAAGCCGAACTCGCGGTCGCCTCAGCCCGGGCGCGCCTTGCTGCCGGCGCCGGCATTCTGGGAACCTTCCGTCAATCCGAGGGGATTCGTTCGCCTGGTGAGTCGCTTCAGGTGGAAATGCGGGCGCCCATCGCCGGGGTTCTCACCTCGGTGGCCGCCGGGCCCGGTGAACTCCTGTCGACCGGGCAGCAGGTCTTCACAGTCCTGAACCCGGAGACGGTCTGGATCGAAGCGGCTGTTCCTGCGTCGACCGTTCCCCATCTCGGAGCGGCAAACCAAGCTGCGTTGGAAGCCCCGGGAGCACCCGGCACGTTCGTTCGGGTCACCGGTGGAGACCATGGCCGGCTTCTCTCGGTCGGGTATGAGGTCGACGCCGCGACACGCACGGTGCCGCTGCTCTACGAGACCTCCAATCGCGAGGGGAAGCTGCGCGTTGGGCAGGACGTCGTCCTCCATGTCGAGACGGCCCAGGCGGCGGGTGCGCTCTCCATTCCCGAGAGCGCAATCGTCGAGGAAGGCGACCTGTTGATCGCCTTTGTCCAAATCTCCGGCGAGACGTTCGAGAAGCGGGAGATCAAAGCGGGTGTCCGGGACACCGGCTTTGTCCAGGTGCTCGATGGCATCCAGGAAGGCGAGCGTGTGGTCACCAAGGGGGCCTACGCCATCCGTCTTTCCACCCTCACCGGCGTCATCCCGGCGCATGGCCACGCCCACTAAGGAACACCATGGACCGACTCATTCAGTGGGCCTTGGGCAATCGGGTCATCGTTCTCGTCTGCGCCGTACTCCTCACGGTCTTCGGCGGGTACACCGCCGTCCGCATGCCGGTGGACGTTTTTCCGGACCTGACCGCGCCGACGGTGACCGTGATCACCGAGGCCCTCGGGATGGCTCCGACCGAGGTCGAGAGCCAGGTCACCTTTCCCATCGAGACCTCCGTCAATGGAGCGGCTGGGGTGCGTCGGGTTCGATCAGCAACCGCGGTCGGCATCTCCGTGGTCTGGGTGGAGTTCGAGTGGGGTACCAACATTCGTGAAGCCCGACAGGTGGTTGCGGAGAAGATCGCCTCGGTGAGCGGAGACCTCCCGCCCGAGGTGGAGCGGCCCGTTCTGGCGCCGCAGTCCTCGATCATGGGGGAAATCCTCTTCCTGGCTCTATCCTCGGACCAGCACACGCCGGCCGAACTGCGCAGCTATGCGGAGGTGTCGATCCGACGCCGTTTGCTGGCGGTTCCCGGGGTCTCGCAGGTGACACCCATCGGCGGAGGGGAGAAGCAGTACCAGGTCACGGTCGACCCGGCCTCCCTTCGGTCGCACGGCGTGGCGTTCAACCAACTGCTTCGGGCGCTCGAAGAGGGCAACGAGAACGTTTCGGCCGGCATCATCAACCAGCGCGGAGCCGAGTGGCTGATCACCGGCATCGGCCGCGTTCGTACGACCAATGACATCGCGGCAACGGTCGTCTCAGCTCGCAACGGCATTCCCACGTTGGTTCGTGACGTCGGGACCACGGCCATCGGCGAGGCCCCTAAGCGCGGGGAGGGGTCGGCAATGGGGAGGCCCGCCGTGATCCTGGGCATCCAGAAGCAACCCGGCGCCAACACCCTGGACCTGACCCGGCGACTGGATTCCGCGCTGGCGGATATCTCGGCCAAGCTCCCCGCCGGGATGCAGCTCAAGACCGACATCTTCCGGCAGGCGGACTTCATCTCCGTCTCCGTGAGCAACGTCCAGCGGGCGCTGCTGGAGGGGGTCGTTCTGGTCACGCTGGTGGTGCTGCTGTTCCTGGGGAACTACCGCGCCACCCTGATTACCTTGACCGCCATTCCGTTGTCGTTGGTCACCGCGGTATTGGCGCTCCACTCCTTCGGGGCCTCCATCAACACCATGACCTTGGGCGGCATGGCCATCGCCATAGGTGCCCTGGTGGATGACGCCGTGATCGACGTGGAGAACGTCTTCCGGCGGCTGCGGGAAAACCGACACCGACCACCGGAGGCCCGCCAACCCATTCTAAAGGTGGTCTTCAAGGCCAGCGTGGAGATCCGCAGCTCCATCGTCTTCGCCACGCTGATCATCGCTCTCGTGTTCATCCCGATCTTCTTCCTCGCCGGTGTCGAGGGTCGGCTCCTTCGCCCCCTGGGCGAAGCCTATCTCGTCGCCTTGCTGGCCTCGCTGATCGTCGCGGTCACGGTGACCCCGGTCCTTTGCTACTTCCTCTTGCCCAAAAGCCGGGGGGTTCAGGCAGAGCACGAACCGCGGTTCGTCCGGTGGTTGAAGGGCCGGTACGCTCCCGTGCTGGAATCGGCGTTGAATCGCCCGGCGTGGGTGGTCATTCCGGCGGTCGTGGCGTTGGCCATCGCCCTGGTCTCAACCCATCGACTGGGGCGCGCCTTTCTGCCGGAGTTCAATGAAGGCTCGTTGACCATCAGTGCGGTAACCCTCCCGGGGACGTCCCTGGCGGAGTCCGACGCCCTGGGACGCGTCGTTGAGAACGCACTGTTGAGCTTCCCCGAAGTGGTTTCCGTGGCCCGCCGCACCGGGCGCGCCGAACTCGACGAGCACGCCCAGGGTGTGGAATCGGCTGAACTGGACGTCTCCATGGTGATGAAGGATCGGACCAAGTCGGAGTTCCTGGAGGCCTTGCGCTCCGCGTTTAGCCAGATCCCTGGCGTCAATATCACCATCGGGCAGCCCATCTCCCACCGCATCGACCACATGCTCTCGGGCACGCGGGCGAATATCGCGGTGAAAATCTTCGGCCCCGACCTCTACCGCTTGCGCACACTGGCGGAACAGGCCCGGCAAGCGATGCAGGGCGTTTCCGGGGTGGTGGACCTCTCCGTCGAGCAACAGACCGAGGTTCCGGTGCTCAAAGTGCGCTTCGACCGCGAGGCCATCGCACGCCATGCTCTGACGCTTCGCGAAGTTGCGCGAACTCTGGAGGCAGCCTTGCAAGGCGTGAAGGTCTCACGCGTGCTCGAAGGCCAGAGTTCCTACGACCTGGTGGTGCGTCTGGTCGACGCCGGTGATTGGAGGCTCGAAACGCTGGGTTCGCTGCTGGTGGACACGCCTTCCGGTGCCCGCGTGCCACTCGGTTCGTTGGCCAGCATTCGGCGCGAGACCGGCCCGAACCAAATCCTGCGCGAGCAGGTGGAGCGGAAGATTGTGGTGCAGTGCAACGTGTCCGGGCGCGACGTGACCGGGGTGGTACGCGACATCCAGCGGCTCGTGGATCCGCTGCTCGCCCGGACGCGCGATTACCGGGTCGAATACGCGGGACAGTTCGAGAGCGCCGCTGAGGCCGGCCGCACCCTGACCCTGGTGGGCGTGGGCGTGGTGATCGGCATCGGTTTCCTGCTGCACTTGGCGTTCCGGTCTGCACGGGATGCCGCGCTGGTGATGCTCAACCTGCCCCTGGCGCTGATCGGGGGTGTCGCCGGGGTGTTCGTCAGTGGTGGTGTGCTCAGCGTGGCGTCCCTGATCGGGTTCATCACCGTGTTCGGCATCGCCACCCGCAACGGCATCATGCTCGTTTCGCATATCCGTTACCTCCAGGAACGCGAAGGCATGACGGAACTTCGGGAAGCGGTTCGACGAGGCGCCATGGAGCGTCTCGTTCCGATTCTGATGACCGCGCTCGCCGCCGGCCTTGCGCTGATTCCCTTGGCCTTCGGAGGTGGCAAGCCCGGCAATGAAATCCAGACACCCATGGCCATCGTCATCCTCTTCGGGCTCCTGACGTCGATGGTGCTGAACATGATCGTCGTTCCGGCGTTGTACCTGCGCTTCGGCCGACCGGCAGTTCCGGCGGACAACGCCGCCGCTTCCATCGCTTAACTCAACCTTACTCGCCTCGCTATGAAAGCATCCCAACGTCTCTTTGTTGTCGGGTTGAGCCTCCTGATGGTCGGCACCGTCACCCAAGCGCAGACCGCTCCTCCGGTCGACCCACTCACGCTGGAACAGGCCCTGGCCCTCGCCGAGCAGAACCATCCCGGTCTCGTCGAGGCGGGCGCGCTGGTTCGAGCGGCCGAAGGTCGGGTGCAACAGGCGGGTGTCCGTCCCAACCCGGAAGCCATCGCCCGGATGGAGAATGCCCCGTTCCGGGGAAACACGACGGGCAACGCGGACTATCTGGCGGGCGTCGGAATCACGATCCCCCTGGGAAACCGCCGCGAGCAGGCCACCCGGGTCGAGGACCTCGACCGCCAGCGCCTGGGCTTCGAAGCCGGCGGGAAGCGACTCGAAATCCATCGCCGGGTCCAGGCGGAGTTCGCGACCGCCCTTTACCAGGAACAGGCCCGTCATCTGCGCGGCGAACTGGTGACCGCCGCCGAGCAAGGGGTGCAAGTCACCCGCGCGCGACTCGACGCCGGCGATGCGGTCCCGACGGACTTGGCGCGCGTGGAGGCGGAGCTGGCGACTGCCCAGGCCGAATGGAAGCGAAGCGACCTCATGCGTCGGCAAGCGTTGGTTTCATTGGCCTCGACGATTGGCCTGTCCGCGGACGAGGTCCGTGGGGTGCAAGGCTCCCTGGCGACGACGTTGGAAATCCCCGCCTTGGAGGAGCTCACGGCCGAACTTGCGACGCACCCGGCGATGGCAGCGGCGGGTGCCGCTCTCTCGGCTCGTGAGGCCGGCGTTTCGTTGTCGAGAGTCCAGCGCATTCCCGACCTCAAGGCGGAGTTGTTATACCACCGCATCGAATCGAGCCAGCGGGATGCGTTCGATGTGGGGATCAGCCTTCCACTCCCGTTGTTCGATCGTGGGCGAGGCCGGATTCGGGAGGCGGAGGCGCAGCGCGACGCCGCGGAGGCCCGAATGCGGTCCACTCAAAGAGAGCTTCGCACCCAACTCCGCGAGGCTCATGGGCTTCTCACCACTGCGCTTTCCGATGCGCGAACTCTGGAAACCCAAGTGCTCCCGAAGATGAAGGTCGTGCGCGAAGGCACCGAAGCGCGCTATGCCGCAGGCGATCTGAGTTTGGGGGAGGTCCTCTCCGTTCGCCGGGACGATGCCGGCGTTCGGCTGCGTTATCTGGAAGCCCTTCGCGACACGATGCTCGCCTGGGCCGAACTCCGTCCGTTCCTGAAGCCGTAGTGCACGTCGTGTCGCGTATCATGAGCCCTTCCCGACGACCCGGAAGCCGGCACGGTTGGATTGCTCGACAGACCGGGCGATGCCGTGCCATTGCGCAGGTATTGTCGTTCCCAAACATCTCACCCGAATCCTATGCATCGCACTGATCCATCACCTTGGCGTCACACCCATGATTTCGCTGAGGACTCGACGCGCGCCGAGCGCCGAACGCGGGCGGTGATCGGCATCACGGCGGCGATGATGATCGTCGAGATCGTCTCTGGGATCGTCTTCAACTCGATGGCGCTGCTGGCGGACGGCTGGCACATGAGCACGCACGTCGCCGCGTTTCTCATCACCGCCATCGCCTACCACTTGACCCGAAAGCACCGTTCTGACTCCAGCTACAGCTTCGGAACCGGCAAGATGGGGGTGCTCGGTGGCTTCGCGAGCGCGGTGGTGCTGGTGATGGTTGCCTTGCTGATGGCTGGCGAATCGACCCACCGGCTCTTCTCGCCTCTACCGATCCATTTCAACCAGGCGATTGGGGTGGCCGTGGTCGGTTTGGTGGTGAACCTGGTTTGCGCGCTGCTGCTGAAGGATGACCCGCATCATCATCACCACGAGAATCCTCACGACCACGGCCGGCATTCCCGCGGTGGGCATTCGCATGCCCATGACCTCAATCTCCGGGCCGCCTACCTGCATGTCCTCGCCGACGCGCTGACCTCCGTCACGGCCATCGTCGCCTTGGTCGCCGGCAAATTCTTCGGCTGGTCCTGGCTCGATCCAGCGATGGGGGTGGTCGGAAGCCTCGTAATCCTCCTCTGGGCCCGAGGGCTACTGCGGGACACAAGCGGAATTCTTCTGGATCGAACGCCGGCCTCCTCCGATCTCCCCGACGAGATCCGGCGCGCCGTGGAGAGTGACGGCGATTCGATCGTCAGCGACCTGCACGTCTGGCAGATCAGCCCTGGCAAGTTCTCGGCCATCGTGTCGGTCGTCGCTCACCAGCCCAAACCGGTCGAGGCTTACCGTGAACTCTTTGCCGAGCATGAGGAACTCGTTCACGTGACGGTCGAAGTCCGGCAGTGCCACGCTCACGAGCACGAACTCGCGCGAGGCTGATATCCGAATGCCGTGTAAGCCATCAAGTAGACCTGGGGCTTGAATGGCTCGATGTGAAGCCCGAAATGGCGAATTGTTGAACGCCTGCTGATGAACCAGCGAGAAGCCGAAACATCGCGGTTGCCGCAGCCTCGGGGCGGGCCTGACCTCGTCCGTTACGGTTGGCGTGGCGCGAATCCATGAACCCTCGATCGGCCAACCAGAGTCGCTTCTCGGTCCGGGCGCTGAACTCCTTCCGAACCCTCCCGGCCAGCATCTGGGTCCTGGGCTTCGTCTCCATGTTCATGGACATCTCCTCCGAGATGATCCACAGCCTGCTGCCGGTCTACTTGGTGAGCGTTCTTGGAGTCTCCGTGACCACGGTCGGGGTGATCGAGGGCATTGCCGAGGCCACAGCCGCGATCACCAAGGTGTTCTCGGGCGCCATCAGCGATCATTTCGGGAGTCGGAAGCTTCTGGCGGTCCTCGGCTATGGACTCGCGGCGATTACAAAACCGATTTTCCCGCTGGCGAACTCCATTAGCTGGGTCGTTGCGGCGCGGTTCATCGACCGCGTCGGCAAAGGGATTCGAGGCGCACCGCGGGACGCGCTGGTGGCGGACCTCGCGCCCCGTGAACTGCGTGGTGCTGCGTTCGGACTGCGACAGTCGCTGGATTCCATCGGTGCGTTCCTTGGCCCCCTCGTCGCGGTGGTGCTGATGGCCACCCTGGCCAACGACATCCGATCGGTGTTGTGGGTGGCGGCTGTGCCGGCCTTAGTCGCTGTCGTGCTCCTGGTTCTGGGCATTCGAGAACCAGCGACAGTTCCGTCGGTCGCGGGAGCACAGAGGCCGCGAGTCTGGACCGGAATCACTAGGCTGCCGGGGAGTTGCTGGCGCGTGATCCTCCTGGGCGCGACGTTCACGTTGGCGCGTTTCAGCGAAGCGTTCCTGGTTCTGCGGGCTCAGGACGTCGGACTCGGCTTGGGCTACGTCCCCCTGGTGCTGATCGTGATGAACCTGGTCTACACGCTGGCCGCGTATCCGGCGGGTGTCGCGGCAGATCACCACAGCCCACGAGTGTTGCTGGGGCTGGGGCTGTTGATGCTCGTGGTGGCCGACCTGATTCTGGCCGCTGCAGCTTCTCCGCTGCTGGTGTTCATCGGAACGGCGGTGTGGGGATTGCACATGGGTTTCACCCAGGGGCTTTTCGCGAAGCTCGTAGCCGACACGGCACCCCCGGAGCTTCGAGGCACCGCCTTCGGCGCGTTCAACCTCATCGGCGGCGTCGCTCTCTTGGTGGCGAGTTCGTTGGCGGGGGCGCTGTGGGGCCGTTTCGGAGCGGTGGCGACGTTCCTGTCAGGCGCCGGGTTCGCCCTGCTTGCGCTGTTGGGTCTGCTCGTGCTCCGTGGTCCTACGCATCGCGAGTAGAGGCTTCCCGGGAGAAGCGGTCCCAATGGTCGCGCGCATGAAGGGTGAGCGGCGGTATTTCCAGTTCTCAATCCGGCTTCGAGCCTGTTTTCCGGCAAGTGCGCGGCGCGTTCTGAACGCTGTTTGGAGGCCTCGATTGGCCCAGCCTGCTTGAAGTCCGTGAGACAGCGGCCAGCGGCGGTCGCTTCCTGGGCACGTCGGGACAGGCCTACTTGCCCAGACTCATATGACGTCATGGGACCGCCAAAGCGCCGAATTACTCGAGCGGACTCTCCCGCGCCGTTCGGCGGTGAACACGTAGATGGGACTTCGCGGTCGCTTCGCACGACGATTAGTATTGCACTTTGAATGTGGGCGAATCTTCAGGCTTGGTGGCTCGCTTGTCGTACAGCTGCGTTGTGGAGACGGTCCGATGGCCCAGCCAGTCGCGCACCTTGGCGATGTCCGCGCCGTGTTCGAGGGCGTTTGTGGCCGCGGTGGCGCGGAGGCCGTGGGGGCGAATTGCAGCGGTTGGTATTCCGGCCGCGGTGGCGTAGCGTTTGACGACGTGGGTGTAGATGGCCGAGCCCGTGAGCGGGCGTTCGGTAGTGCCTCGTGGGTTACGGACCGGACGGAAGAGAGCGCCATCGGGGTCCGCGCGGTGGCCTGCGGTGTCGAGGTATTCTTCCAGGAGTGTGGAGGCGGACGGATGGACGGGGAGGTATCGAATCCGAGAGCCCTTCCCGTGGATCGCCAGACACGCGACGCCACGACGAGGGGCATAGTCGCAGACCTGGAGACCGCAGAGTTCGCCGCGGCGGAGGGCGTGGTACAGGAGAACGGCGAGGATCGCTCGGTCGCGTTTGCCTTTCAGTGTGTTCGCCGGCGGGGCCATCAACAGGCGCTTGGCTTGGGCATCGGACAGGGCAGGGGTCTTGCCCTCGTTGGCCCCTTCAGCCGGGCGTTTCACACCGTCGACGGGGTTGGACGCGACGGCGTCTTGGTCGGTGAGGAAGTCGAAGAGTTCCGAGAGGGACGAGAGTTTGCGACGGATGCTCGCGGGTTTGAGGTGGCGCTGGGTCATTTGGCGCCGCCACGCGATGACGTGCGCTCGGGTGATGGTCGTGAGATCGTCGGATTTTTTCAGGCCGGCGAAGGCCATAAAATCGGCGACGTCATTCCGATAGGCGCGGCGGGTGTTGGGATTCTCGATGTTGGCGAGCCATTCGAGAAGCGGTGGGACGTGGCGCAGTTTCTCGAATTCGGTGGGATTCAGCGCGTGGCCTCTACCGGGAGTCGGCACAGGGGTGTCAGCGGCGACGGGAAACGCGGTGGGTATAGGAAGGCGTGGGCGGGGTTCGGTCTGTGTCACGGCTCCAAGCCCGGATTCCTCGAACGCCTGATTCGATCTCGTTCCAAAACCTGATCCAGCACGCGGTGGGTGATTCGGAAGTTCGTCGTCGTCACCAGTTGCCTCAGCATTGCCGCAAGATCAACGAGGTCGCGTGACGCGGCCTGCTCGAGGACGCCGATGACTCCGAGTGGGCGGAGTCCGACTCGGCGAGCTTCATTGCGGCCTCGATTCTCGTCGATCAAGATGGCATCGGCGCGCAAAGCGAGGGCAAGGGAGATTGCATCAGCCTCACCTGGATCAAGGGCGGGAGACCGGGGCCCCAACGGGCGGTCGTCCACCGACAACCATGTCGGCGGGCTCTGAATCCAATTCCGCACCCGCATCGGGGTGTTGGGTTGGGCCAACTCTTCCGCAACCGCTGGAGGAATGACCACCGACTCGAACAGGTGTCGGAGCAGGTCAGGTCGCCCGAGCAAAATCAGATAGTGGAGAGGACTCGAGTCGGCGACGACGAGAGTCAACGGAGGGACTCCAAGGTCGCACGATCCACCGCGAGATCCGCGAGATCATAGGGCCGGATGGCATCCCGAGACGCCAGGAAATCCTCGGTCTGCCAGCGATCAAGGCCAAGAATCTGGCTCACCTGATACCGGCTCAACTTGTCCTGTCGATGTGCCTCCACGACATAGGACTCCAAGAGTTCGCGCGACCAACTTCCACCACGAGGCAGGAGCGCGGCGAGTTCGTCAGGCAGTTGCACGGTTACTTCCATGGTCGATTCCCCCTGGGATTGTTGATCTCAAATCACTGAAGACAACTTATCACGATTCGTGGCCGATCGGCAAACCCTCCGTTGCACATGGCCGGCCGTCTTGTCGCCGCCCGCCGATGCGCCCAGGTGCACTGCTTCGCAGCTCTTGGGAATGGGGCAATGCTGATGAAAGAGAGGCTCTTGGTCGCGCTGGCGAGCGGGCGCATGGGCTGAGTCGGCGACGACCAAGGTCATCGGACTTCACCGGAACGGCGCTCGAGTTCCATGTCCTCGGACGTGAATGGCCACTGCGCGTTGTGGTGCGCCAGGAACTCCTCGGCCTGCCAGCGATCGAGACCGAGCAACTGCCCGACTTGGTGCCGGCTCAGCTTTTCGTTGCGATAGGCGTCGGCGGCGAACGCCTCCAGCAATTGCCGGGACAGCGATTCGCCGGCCGGGATCAACCGCGAGAGTTCATCGGGGATCTGGACGGTGACCTGCATAAGCGACTCCTTGAATCATTACCGCAACCTTGATCCCCATTCTAGCACCGTTCTCCCCTCTCTCACAACCAGTTGCGATAAAATAGGTTATCGCAATTGAACAGGACGGAAGGGGAGATGTCGTCCACCCATTGACGAGGCCCCCTGGAACCGTGTTATGGGGATTCTGGGATTCTTCGTTGGCGCAATCCCGCGGCCACGCATCCCAGGAAGGAGAAACCCATGACACCCACGCAGACCCCCAATGCTCCCACTGCCGGTCGCGCCCGGCCGGTGGAAGAAATCCGGATCGGCGCGATTCGTGCCGCGATCTGGCGCAACGAGACGGAAAGCGGCGTCCGCCACAATGTGACCTTCGAACGCATCTACCGGGACGGTCAGGAATGGCGGTCGACCGCGTCGTTCGGCCGCGATGATTTGTTGTTGCTGGGGAAAGTGGCGGACCAAGCCCACACCTGGATCCACAACCAGGGTCGTGAAGCCGGCGCCGGTTCGGTCGACAACCCGGCGACCTCGTCCGGGTCGTCGTCCACTGGAGCAGCGCCCGAGGTCGCGGCGGTCCGGTCCAGGCGTTCCCCGGAAAACCCGTTGGCCAAAGGGCGCCTTCCAGCGGCTCCGTCCGGGGTTTGAGATGGATCGGAATTCTGGACTGGAAAAGAAAACGGGATCGGATTCGAGGCCCCATGGACGGATCGAGAACCCCGGAAATCCAGAGGGATCGGCCGATCTGTTGAAGGATGCAGCGATGCCGGGGCGATCGCCCGGTCGGGAGCCGCGAGTCCCATTGGGCCAGATAGTCATCACGGCGAACGCGGCGTCGGTGCTGCCGAATCACGAAGTGCTTGCGGCCCTTGGGCGGCACGCTCGCGGCGATTGGGGAACGGTGGGGGAAGAGGATTGGGCCAGCAACGACCGAGCGTTGGTCGAAGAGGCGCGTCTCCTTTCCGCCTACTGTTCCGAGGGCGGGATTCGGTTCTGGATCATCACCGAGTGGGATAGGTCGCTGACGACGGTCTTATTGCCGGAGGACTATTGATCGGCTCGGGTTTCGATCCGCGTCTTCCTCCGCACGATCGGACGCCGACGCCGCGTCTGGAGCAGATGGAATTCCCCGAGTTTCCGGCGCCCGAGATCCGTCCCAAGCGACCGAAGAAGACCGGTCCGATCGAGTACAAGGTCGTTGCCCTGCGGGACTGTCCCC
This sequence comes from Limisphaerales bacterium, assembly GCA_050250555.1. Classification (GTDB taxonomy): domain Bacteria; phylum Verrucomicrobiota; class Verrucomicrobiia; order Limisphaerales; family CAIMTB01; genus CAIMTB01. The sequence continues at coordinate 17,446 of JBFWOK010000054.1, read as the reverse complement.
TCCCGGAACGCCTCCACCTTTGCGATACGCCGGAAAAGGCGGTGGAGTACTGGCGTCTGCATGTGGCGACGCTGCCGGCATTCAATCCCGAGGTGGAGACGATGGCCGTCCTCCACCTTAACACCCGTCGACGCGTGCGAGGCCACCACATTGTGGCGACGGGGACGATCGATACTTTGCTCGTCCATAGTCGTGAGGTCTTTCGGCCCGCGATCATCGGTTCGTCGGCGGCCGTCGTCCTGATGCACAACCATCCCTCGGGAGAGTCGACCCCGTCCGAGGCGGACATCCGGGTCACCCGCGATCTGATCCGAGCCGGGCAACTCCTGAAGATCGAAGTGTTGGACCATGTGATCGTCGGTGCCGGGCAGTTTACCTCGTTAAAAGCCATGGGCTACTTTTGGGGCTAAAAGCGGCGAGATTGGGCAGCCGCATGGCTCGCCAGACAAAGCCGCTGCGGAGGTCCCCAGGGCTGCCCCCCTACTCCTCGGCAATCCTCGGCCATGCTGGAACGACCGCTTCGTCGCGGGGCCGACGTCCATCCCCCACGATTTCGACGATGCGGATTCGCAACCATCGGCTCAAGCGTCGCTCCGGGACTGAGACTGGCAATGAACGGGAGATCGAAACGGAACAGCGCGGACTAGCAGTTCATTTCTCCTCGCAGACCGATGAATGGGCGACGCCCCAGTGGTTGTTCGAGGCGCTCAATCGTGAATTTGGCTTCACGCTGGATCCTTGTTCGACCCACCAGAACGCGAAATGTGCCCGGCACTTCACCCGGGAGGAGGACGGTCTCAGCCGATCGTGGGCCAACGAAGTCGTCTGGATGAATCCGCCCTACGGCCAGGGAATCGGTGCCTGGATCTCGAAAGCCTTCGATGCAGCGCGCCTTGATCAGGCACTTGTCGTCTGTCTGATTCCATCGCGGACCGACACCCGTTGGTGGCACCGGTACGTCATGAAACACGAAATCCGCTTGTTGCGGGGACGCCTGCGCTTCGGGGAAGCGACGGCGTCCGCGCCGTTTCCGTCGGCGATCGTCGTCATGCGACCCAGGAGTTTCCAGTTGATCGGCTTCGAAGCGTGACGGGGTCCTCCGGTTGGGTTGCACCCCTCGGATCGGGCTTCTTACGCCGAGCGGTTCCCCTGCGTGAATTCCTAAGCGCGAGCTCGGGGGAGAACCGGGGCCGGGTCCAGGTGGAGCGCAGGCCCGGAGGGCGGCAACGCCGCGGCGCAGCCGCCGAGCAAGACCTGGAGGCGGAACCGGTCGACCTACACTGGGCCGCGCGATTTCACGCTGGTTCGTGGCCAGATCACCCTGCCTTGGACGGTCGTCGGCCTTCCTTCTTGGCCATTTTCGTGATGCCTTTGGCGGCGTCGAACAGGTCGCCGGGGTTGACCCCGAGTGCCTCGGCAAGGTGAACGACCTCGAAGTCGGCGATCCAGCGGATCTGTGCTTCGACTTTGGCGTAAGTTCCTCGGCTCAAGTCCCAGCCTTGCAGGTTGAGTCGCGCCACGAACATCGGTTGCGTCAGACCGGCGCGGTCTCGGAGTTGGCGCACGATGGGACCGAGGAGATTGCGAGGCTTTTTCACGTTCCAAATTTGGATCTTGACCGTGGAGTTACGGGGATCAGCTTTGGCTCCAATTTCGGAGCCGTGCTGGCGATTGGTTCCGAAACCAAAACCAACCCCTATCCCCTCGTTCACCATGTTCATCCGCAGCCTCCTTCACTCTCCCGGATCCCCCGCCCTTGCCTGCATTGGCGGCCACCGATGTCCTGACATCCTGGAACTGGATGCTGGCGACTTCGCGGTCATCGGGATCGACATCACTGAATCCGCCATCGACAAGCTCCCAGCCGGAAGCGGTTGCGGGCCGGGAGAGCGAATCGTCCGGATTCCGCGAACAGTACTCACCCAGGCGAAATCGAACATCCCGGATCCGAGTTGAACCTGGATCCGCAACGGTCGAAGTGCCTGAGACGAAGTCGGTGCCACGGCGGAGAGTGGCAATGGAACACGTTGGTCCGGCTGCGGCCTCCGTGCGGCGCTGGATCGATGGGAGGGGCGGTCTAGTCAGGTGATTTGGCCCCGGTTTCGCGACATGTCCCCAGACCGGATCACGGACGAACAGATCCGCGAATACTTGCCGCATCTTCTGCACGAGCGCCGATTGGCGGCCAGTACCTTGATTGTCGCCGTCAGCGCATTTCGATTTTTCTTCGGACGGGTGCTCGGGCGCCCCACCGAATCGATCGAGAAAGCGCCTCCTGCCCCACGGTCGACAGGCCGACGCATTCCGCGGGACGGCGGGAAGCCGAAACGACGGCAGAACGCGGCATCATAACAGCTCTTCAAGGTTTCTGGCCCCGTGTAGCACGCGGACAATCTCCACAACCCCTAACTCTGTTTCCCGGTAGAACACGAGGTAATTGCTGAAGCCTTGGACGCGGAACGAGCGGATTCTACGGCCGAACTTCCTCAGCCGCCCGAGGTCTGGGCTCTGGGCCAGCGTGGTAAACGTCGTCTCCGCCGCGCGGATAACCCGGTCGGCGGCGTCTGGATTGTCGCGGGCGATGTAGAGCCAGATTTCAAGGAGGTCTTGATCGACAAGCCGCGACTTGCGGAATTCAGCCATGGGCTTTCCGGCCAGCCAGTTGCGCCCGCCCCGCGGCGATGATGTCTTCCGCGGTGCTGGTGCTGAATTCCCCCCGTTCCAACGAGCGGAGACCCTCCTGCAGCTTTTGCTGCAGGTCCTCCGCGGAAGAAACCACGAAACCGAGCTTCAGTTGGTCCCGTTCCTCTAGGAGGCGGAGCCCTTCCCGGACCACCTCGCTGGCGGTCTGGTAGAGCCCCGTGGCGACCTTCCCGGCAATAAACTCTTCCAATTCTGGGGTGAGCGACACGTTCATCGATGGGCCTCCAAGCAACGAATGACGAATGGACCAGCAACAGAAACAGGCTAGCAAATATTGACGCTTTTGGCTATGTCGCTTTCCCTGCCCTTCGTCGAGTTGTTGCTTAAGGCACTATTGCTCAGTGCATTGCGACGCATCGTGCCGAGCCTCGGGTATGCTAATTGCGCGTTACGTTGCGCACCTTGGTAAGACTTCAAAGGCTTGTGTAAGGCGATGGGCTCGTGGTATGCTAGCTCCATATGGGAAGCTCAGTGTCAACTGTCACGTCCAAATTTCAGGTCACCTTACCAGAAGAGGTTCGGGAGAAATTCCGCATCGATATCGGGCAGAAGATCCAGTGGGAGGTCCACGGAGATAGCCTGGTCGGGAAACGTCTACCGTCCCTCATGGATCTGGCCGGCTGCATGAAATCCGACAAACCACCAGCAACCGATGCAGAGATCTCTGGAGCGTGGTCCAGTGCTGCCATTGCTCGGGATCAACGGACCAAGACCCAAAAATGAAACGGCTGATTCTGGATACGAACGTCTTGGTGCGGTTCTTGGTTCAGGATGAAGCCAAGCAATCGGCGGCGGCGACCAAGCTCATGAACGACGCCCAATCCGGGGCTTATGAGCTGCTCCTGGACCGGATGGTGTTGGCAGAACTCGTCTGCGTATTGATGTCGCACTACAAGCGAACTCGTGTGGACGTCGCCAACACCGCCTTGGCGATCGTGCGAAGCCCGCAGGTTCGGGTGGAACGAGAGCCCGAGTTAGTCGATTCCCTGCTCCGATTTCGGGACCACGGCGTGGATTTGGTCGATGCCTGGTTGGCGGCAACAGGCGCGAGCAGCGGCTTGGACGTGGCCTCGTTTGATCGTGATTTCGGCAAATTCAACGACGTAAAGCGTCATGAACCAAAGGCCTGAAAAAGGGATCGCTGGCTCTCAGACGGACGTTTCACAGGATTGCTATTGGACCTGAACGACGTGTCCAGCATGCCGAGCCCGCCGCCTGATGAAAACGGGACCACGCGAACGGAATGGAAGTCGACTGGAAACCGGCATTGGCTCCTAGTGTATGGCGCAACATATTGATTGTGAGCAACATAACAACATCCGGCGCCACGGAAAATGGGTGGTTGCCGAATGACCTACCGCCGAGCTAAACTAGCTAGTGGATGGTCATTTTGGAGTTTTGCCATGAACAGCGTTACCGCACTGGAAGCCAAGACTCGCTTTGGGGAACTTCTGGATCGCGTTGCCCGGGGCGAGGAAATCGTCATCACCCGACATGAGAAGCCGGTGGCGCGCATGGTTCCGGAAGGCGACCGAAAACTGTCCGACATCCAGGAAGCGGCCGCTGGGCTTCGCAAACTTCAGGAGGACATTCGTCGTCGCACGCACGGCAAAGCGAAACTCTCGGACGGCGAGGTGCTCGACGCCATCAACGAGGGGCGGCCTTGATCGAGCGATTTGTGGTCGATGCCTCGGTGGCGGTAGCCTGGGTGCATCCCGCCCAGGCAACTGCCAAGACCCATGTGTTGCTCCGATCGATCGAAAGCGGCGCGATGGCTGAAGCCCCGGCATTGTGGCCTCTCGAAGTGGCCAATGCGCTTCTGGTGTTGGTGCGGCGAGGCAAACTGAAGGATTCCGAACGAACCATCGCTCTCAACTTCTTGAACGGACTTTCGGTGAAACTCGATTACGAGATGGCGACCCATGCCTTTACGGTCGTGTCGAAACTGGCTGCAGACCACAGCCTGAGCGTTTACGACGCGACGTATCTCGAACTTTGTCTTCGAAAGAAACTTCCTCTTGGCTGCAAAGATGGCCCGCTGCGCGAGGCGGCGGAAAAGTGCGGGGTGAAGGTCCTTTGATGGGCCGCTCAACTTCGCCAAGTCTTTCGCATGGAAGCTCGTCCTTCGATCACTCTGCCGTGGACGGTCGTCGACCGTCGGTCTTCGCGGACTTCTGGATGCCCTTGGCGGCGTCAAACAAGTCGCCGGGTTTGATCCCGAGCGCGTACGCGAGGTGGACGACCTCGAAGTCGGCGATCCATCGGATCTGTGCTTCCACTTTGGCGAGGGTCTCCCGGCTGATGTCCCATCCCTTTGGGTGGATGCGAGCGACCAGCATGGGCTGAGTCAGGCAGGCGCGTTCCCGCATCTGCCGAACGACGGGACCGATGATAGTTCTGGGAGGGTTCAAGTTCGGAATTCCGAACGGATATCCGAACACGGCTTCCCGTCCTCAAACTCCAACCCCTATCCCCCTCTTTCACCATGTTTCGCCGCAGCCTCCTTGCTCCCTCACACCCCGCCTCGTCCGCATGTATCGGCGGACACCGTTGCCCTGACATCCTGGAACTGGATGCAGGCGACTTTACGGTCATCGGAGCCGACATTACCGAAGCCGCTATCGACAAGCTTCCGGCTGGATGCGGATGCGGCCCGGACGAGCGAATCGTTCGGATTCCGCGATCGGTGCCGACCTCCCTGAAAGCGAAGATCCCGGACCCAAGGTGGCCGATGCAATGCCGTGCTCACTCTCAATTTGATTGACAGGGTTTTAGTGCATGGACTACGAGTAGTAGCTACTATTAAATCGCATGCTGGCATTTCTGTGGGTTTGTTCTTCTTCTCGAACCAACTATATGCCGGGGTATTCGCGAACGGAGACTTTGAAGTGCCAAGTTTCGCAGAAGGAGTCTATAGTGCTACCACGGGAGGCGTCGACGCTGGGTTGTTGTCTCCTTGGTCGTTTGGAGGTAATCCGGCGGCAGGTGTCTCACTAGTAAGTGGCGGCAATATTTTATTCAATTCGGGATTTCCTTCCAGCGGAAATCAGTTCCTCAATTTCAATGGAGGAGACCTTCCACCAGGTTCTACCGTAGAACAGACATTCGACACTATTGTTGGTATTACCTACAAGATTCAATTCGATGTCGGCCGACACGGTATCGCTGCACAGAATATTGGACTGCGAGGCGAAGCATTGTCAGGAACAGGCTCTCTTCTTGCTGTGGTCGAGGAGCATCCCTTGGATTATGGATATATGCCCCGCACTACACTTTTGTTCGAAGCAGTAAGCACGGAAAGCATAGTTCGGTTCACAGACATCTCTGTAGACACCAGTTCTGTGGACATTCTGCTTGATAACGTTTCTATAACGGCAGTCCCTGAACCAGAACAGGTTGGACTGCTGGCTTCGACATTGTTAGTTGGGATGGTATTCCTTCGCAGAAACTCATTGAAAAGTGTATCATAGGCCGACTCATGCGGTAAGGATTCTCTAGCTCGATCTTTTTCGGATGTGCTGAAGTCTTTTGCTGTACAAAGTCGAGGTTCGGTTGTGAACCAGTTTGGTAGCTCCGGCTACTGCGTTTGCAAAAGCTCGTGGGTCAGGCCGTTGGACTTGGCGACGTCGTGGGCCATTTCCTTGGGGCGGCTGTGGTTCATGCGGTGGGCGGCTTCTTCGACGGGTTCGCCGCTGATGTAGATCCGAGTGGCGCCGCGGGCTCGGGAGGCTTGGACGTAGGTCAGTTCGCGGGACTGCAGGGTGCCGGTCAGCACGAACACTTCCTCGGTGGTCAGCCCCTGGGCGCGGTGGGTGGTCAGTGCGTAGCCAAGGCGGAGGTGGGGATAATCGGCGGTGTCGACGCACACCTCCCGTGGGTGGTCCATCGCCACCGTCAGAACCGTGCCTTCGCGTTTCACCAGGGTTCCCAGCTCGCCGTTGAAGACTCCGAGCGTGGCGTTGTTGCGGAGGAACAGAATCCGGTCGTTGAGAAAGAAGCGTTCCTCCCCCACCTGGACGGGTTCCCCGGAGAGCCGCCCGGTGTCGAGGCGCGCTTGCTGGGCCAGGGCGTTCAGTCGCGCGACCTCCGATTGGGTGCCGGCGAGGATGACCCGCCCTCGCGGATCGTCGCGACCACTCCGGCACCAGTCGGCGAGAAGGCGACCCTCGGCGCTTTCCGGTTCCGCTCGCACGGTCAGCAGTCCCCGGGCGTCGTAGGCCGCCAAGGCGACTTCCGCGCGGCCGAAAGCGAAATCCTTCACGGCCTCCCGGGCCCACGCTTCGCGCTGCCGGAGGATCTGGGTCAGGTCCGAGGTGCCCAAGGATCGTGACAGGGTGGCGAAGCCCCCACCCGCTTCAATCGACTGCAATTGCCCCGCGTCGCCGGCGAGGACCAGTTTGGCGCCCGCTTTGGAGCAAGCCACCGCCACGTCGCGGAGTTGCCGGGTCCCCACCATGGCGGCTTCGTCGATGAGCACCACCGATCGGTGATCGAGGACACGTTCGCCCCGCTGGATCTCCCCGAGCAATCGGTGGAGCGTTTGGCTCGGGATACCGCTTCCGTCCTGAAGTCCGGAAGCCGCTTTGCCGCTGAGGCAGGCACCCGTGACGGTCATTCCCTGGAGTTCCCAGACCTCGCGGGCCACCCCGAAGGCGAAGGATTTCCCGGTACCGGCCATGCCCGAAACTAATTGAATGCCGCCGCGTGACGCCGTGACGGATTCGATGGCGATGCGCTGTTCGGAGCTCAGTGTGGGGTGTTGTTCAAAAACCAGGTCGGTGAGCCACGGCAGGTCGGAGACCGGAGCCTCGGCCTGGCGCAGACTCGCGGCCGTTTGCAGGAGTTGCTTCTCAGCCTGGAGTACCTCCTCGGTGGTGAAGCGGGCTTCCCGCCGATGCTCACCCAGCGGGATCAACCGTCGGGAGCGGAGCAGGGCGTCCCGCAGTTGGCGAACGTCGGCGGCATCGAGTCCGCGTCCCTGGGCTTCCTCGGCGATGGCCCGGGTCAGGTCGCGGATCGCGAAATGGCTTTCGTGCAAGGTGAGACGTTCGAGGGCGTTATCCGAGGTCACTCGTCGCTCAACGGTGAGATCCCGGGGCCGAAATGAGGTGCCCAAGAGCAACGACAGTTCCCGGGTGCTCCACTGGTGATCCCGGCCGATCTGTTGCCAGTCGGCGAAGAGTTCCTCGCGGGGGCGGGCGACTTTGCGCGCCCGCGTTTCGAACGCGACCGCCTCGGCCGCCTTCGATCCCGAGAGACCGCGTTGGCTCATGACCGATTCAATCTCCCGGCGTCGCTTGGAGAACGTCGCCATCAGTTCTCTGTCGACGCCGAACAGTTCGAAAGCGCGTCCGTCCGGGACAGCACGCAGTCCCAGGCGCTTTTCCAGTTGAGCGGCGAGTTCGACGCGGAACATGGCGTCGGCGGTGTGCTGGTGGCGGAAGAGTTCGCGTGGATCGATGGTGCCGGTCGAACCGTTGGGTCGAACGCAGACGTTGAGCAACAGCGTGTGAACGTGAAGTTGAGGGTCCTGGGCGCGACTGGTGGAATGTGGAAAGGCGGCGAAGATCAGCGAGGCGTTTTCCCGGATCACTCCGTCCTCACCGCGTCGGGTGACGACTCCGATGCTTTCGAGGTAGCGAGTCCCCTCGCCGGCCGCTTGGTTCACGGCAGCCTCGATTTGTTGTCGGACTACGGGAGACGCCTGGCTCCACACGGTGCTGACCGACTTGGGAACGCTCCAAGTCAGGTCCCATCCGGATCGTCGATCCGGGGATCCGGCGTTTCGGACCAGTTCGGTTTTTCCGTCCGGACTGAGCCCCTGGAACAGGTTCCGGAACTGATCCTGGTCGATGGTTCCCTCGAGCCCGAGGGCCCGGGCACCTTGCCCCAGCCAGAATCCAGGTGGCTCCTCGGCGTCGAGGTAGTAGTCGTCGCTGGAGGCGAGATTCAGGTAGTATTCGCCTTGTCCACCTCCCTTGATTGCCTTGGAAATCGAAAGCACCGCATACCTCAAGAAATCAAACGCAGTTTAATGCGTGGTGTGTGGAACGGGATCGAACTGGGATCGGGTTGTATCGGGTAGGGTTTCATGCGGCCGCCTGTTTCACCGGCAGAAGGGCCGATGGCGCGGTGGGTCGGAGGTGTAGCGCAAGAACGTCGTCCTGCCCCCACGGGCGCAGGTACTGGTCCGACTCCGAGCGAGGCATCGCGTTGGGGGTCGAAGGGTCGGCGGGGATCAACGTTCGGGTGATCCAGTCGCCGGGGAGCAGGTCCCTGAATCCTCCGAGGGTTGGAGTCAGGAAGTACGCGGAGAGCCCATTCTCCGGGGTGGTCTCGGGCAGATCGAGGAACTCGGAATCCAGCACCACCTCCCGCTTCACGATGCCGTTTGAAATCGATTCGCCACGACTGCCTCCCGAGTCCAGACCCAGGGACCGAAAACTCCGGCTCTGGCTGTGGTTGCGGGCACGTTCCAAGACCTCGCGCATGCCAAAAAGCCGGGAGGCCCAACTCGCGGTCTCCGGTCCGTTGAGTCGAAGGATCGCCTTGGAATTGCATTGAGCCAAAAGCTCTTCGGCCACATCGGGACCATAAACATCGCGAAGCCCGCTGGCGTCCTGGAGCCCGATCGAGACAGCGGCGCCGGCGCTTCGGCTCTTGGTGAGCAGTCGGGAAAGTCCCTCCAGTTTTCCCATCTCACGGACTTCATCCAGAAACAGCCAGGTTTGGCGGTGACCCGGGGTCTTGGCTTCGGGAAGCGCCAGGATCAATTCGGTCAATCGCTGGAAGATCAGGCGATTCAAGGTATCGACGGCCACCCGATGCGCTTCGTCGTTCCCGAGAACCAGGATGGACTCCTCGGCGAGCCAGTCACGAAGACTGATGGACGACGTCGACCGATTCCAACAGGCGGCGATGGTTTCGAACGGGGCGGTGCAAGTCAGGATGGTGGACACGATGTTCTGAAACGTGCCCTCGTGTTCGAAGTATTGGAGGAGATGTCGCGTCGACTCCTCCTGGCTCAACACCAGACGCAGGACCTGGGCATCGCGAACGGCGAGGAGAACCTGGCGAAAGGTCCAGGCGCCCGGTGCGCGGAGAATGAAGGTCGAGATGACGCCGAAGAGCAGGTGTCGGGCGGCGTTGGAAAAGAACGGGTTCGTGTCCTTGTTGGATTGCGGGATGAGCAGGGTGGCCACTTGGAGGGCGGAACTTGGCGAGGTGATGTCGCGGGCCATGTTCCAGGCGGACGCGCGGGTATCGAGCGGGTGAAGGAGTCGGATCGGACAGAGTGGCTTCATGCCCGCGAGGATCGAGAGCACGTCCTGCTTGGCGTCGTAGACGAGGGCACGGTTGCCGCGACCGATGCCGATGCCGGCTACCGCCGATTGAATGAGCAGGCGTTGCAGGAGGGTCTTCCCACTCCCAGTGGCGCCGATGAAGGCGAAGTGCCCGTGGGCAGCCCGACTGGGCAGCCAATGGCGGCCGAACTGAAGTGCGCCCGTGGTCGGAAGCGATGTGTCCGAGTGAGCCTTCGAAAGTCGATCCAGGGGTTTCAGGGCCCGTCCGCGCACGTGCGATGCCGAGATGGTGGAGCGTCGGCGCCGAATCGCCCGTGCGAGGGCCACCGTGGCGATGGCACCACCGCCCAAGCCCATGAGGGCGAGCGCCGAATTGGAAAAGAACATGACCGTCTCCGTTGAATCGGTGAGGGACGATCCGGGACATAGCGCGGGGGACGCCCGGGGCGCAAGGGGGTGATTTTTCCAGGACTCGCCGAAGGGGACTCCCCTTGCCGCATCGTTTCGTGGTACACGATCGGATCGATGGATGGGATCGGGTGGCTGGCGGACAATTGGGTGGATCTACTTCAGGGCGTCGGAATCGTCGGGAGTCTGCTTTTCACCGCTGCGGCATTGCGCCAGGGCGCAAGGTCCATCCGATTGGGTTCGCTCCTGAAACTCACCGAACACCACCGGGAACTCTGGAGCGAGGTGCATCGGCGGCCCGAGTTGGCGCGTGTTCTCGCGCATGAAGTGGATCTGGTGCGCGATCCGGTGACGCCGGCGGAGGAGGAATTCCTCAACATCGTGTTCGTTCACTTCCAGACTGGCTGGGAAATGGCGGTGCGGCACCGGCTGGTGTCACAGGAAGCGTATGGTCGCGATCTGATGGAGTTCCTCGCCTTGCCCATTCCCCGCGACGTCTGGAATCGGACCCGGGCGCACCGGGATCCACCGTTTACCCGGTTCGTGGAAGACCACCTGGCCAAGGGAGGTCCGTGTTCTGGCTCCCACCGATCGGTGGCTTCGAGGCTATTCAACCCATAGCCCGGCCTGTGTTACGATCGCCGGTGCGCGGAGGAGGCGCATCCGATGGACGAGATCGAATTCCGTGAAACCAACGGTGGCCGAGCGGCCTATCTGGCGGACTGGAACGTGCCGGTCTGGCGGATCGTCATGGGGCTGGAGGCCGCCCGTGGCGACCTCCGGAGGACAGCGCGACGGTTTTGCCTTCCCGTGGGCGCCGTCCGTTCCGCGTTGCATTACGCCGCGGCGCACTCGCGCGAAATCCACATCGCCATGCGAGAACGCCCTGGTGGCAGCGGGGGGAGCGGGCCGCGACCACGGCCGGCAGTGACGGTCGCCGATCGACTCGTCGCCAGGGTCGAAGCCAAGAGTTCCTAGCCATAACCGGTTCGTTCACTCCCCGTTCGACGTCTCATCGCGGCGAGGGCGTCCGGCGAAGCGCGCGTAGGCGGCGTCGGTGGCTTTCGAGAGCCACTTGGGATCACGACGTCGTTCCTCCACGTCGACCAAGGCGAAGTATTTCACGGTATTCTTGCCTTTGGCGGCGCGTCCCAACGGGCAGAGCAATCCCGCCGCGACCAGCGTGGGGATGTCATGGGCTTGGAATCCGAGCATCGCGGCGGTCTGCTCGACGTTCAGTCGGGCCGGGAGACCGACCAGGGTTCGAAGGGCATTGAGGTCCATCGGAGGGTTTCTGGGGCCGGGAGTTGGGTTGACGGGTTTTCGCGGCTCTCAATAGGAATCCGCGCCTGGGATGGGGTCGGGTTTCACCTGCAAACTTCGAAGTCGCGATTCCAACGTTTCGAGCCGGTTGCTGACCGCCTGAAGTTGTCCATGGATCTGAAGTCCCTTGCGGGCCATCTCGCGGAATTCCTGGGTTTGGTCGTCCAAGTGCTTCAGCACCTTGTCCAGCGATTGAGCCTGCTCAATCAGGGCCCTCGAAGTGGCACGTTGCTCATTCAACTCGGCGGTCAACGCGTCCCGTACCAAGGCCAACGAGGCGGGATCGGCGGGGTTGGCGGCACCCGGAGCCAGGAGGGATTCGGGCGGCATGCGGTTGGGGTGAACCGAGACCTCCTGCCGATACACGGTGTGGGCTTCGTGAAGAACGGTGCGGTCGCGTCCGTCCACGTAACGACCCACGGTGTAGGGCGTGACTTGGGCCGGGACCCAGGCGGTTTCGGGGTGTGCCATTGCTGGGGACCAATGAACTGGCGGCGAATCGTCAGTCGAAGTGGTCGTCGTGTAGCGGACACAGCCGGTCATCAGCATCGAGGCGGACGCCATGACGAGGTTCAGGAGGGCAAGGATTCCGTTTCGAGTCTTCATGGTGCGTTGGGGGTCTTGAGCAGAGCGGGCGGAGCGATGGCGGCGGTCCGGAGGTTGCCGATGCGGGCCTGGCCGAGGTCGAGGGTATGAGTGACGTAGAGGTACATGGGGTGGCCGGCGGGGACGGCGACGAAGATCCCGTCGCGGCGGATGGAATCGGTGATCTGTTGCGCGTAGGTGTTGAGGACCTGACTGGCGCCGTTCAGGCCGGCGTTGCGGGCGTTCCCCAGAATTTCGGTTCCGAGGAGAGTGGTTTGGCGCTGTTGGAACCCGCTGGCGGCGCCGGACAGGAAGGCAGCGGCGAAGAGTCGGATCTCCTCGGCGGAGTCACTTCGGATGATCTGTCCTTTCAATCCGGCTACCCCGTCGCCATCGAGCTTGCCAGTCCGGAGGACGGGGTCCTCCCGGTCCAGAGCGATTCCGGTGACGGTCAGTTCCTCCCCCGTTTGCCAGACGATGGTCCAGGGACCGGTCGAGACGATCCGGTCGCGGGTACGGTCCAGGGCGGCCCGCCCGTGCAACTCGCTGCCGGCGGGGATGACGAGTTCGCCGCCGTGCCACAGGTCGTCGGTGACCAATGCGATGATCGGAGTGTCGATGCTGGCGGAGTTGAGGGCATTGACGGTGATCGCCCGAATCAGGCGGCCTGCGGGTGCGTAAAGGCCCAGGGTGGGCGGATTGGTTGCGGTGGGTAGGGGCACGTGGATGTGGAGGCCCGGGAGCGGCGGGTTGGACTTGTTGACCGGCGGCGGCGGCGGTTTTGGTGAATATGCCGTGAGGGGGACCGACTCGCGGACCACGGAACGGGTGGGCGGTGGATTGGTCAGCGCCTCGAACGGAAGCTGGGAAGGCCGGGTCGGTGGCCTGGTGCGGGTGAGAAAGGCGATGGCGAGGACCAATCCGATCAACACCCCGACCAAAAGGATGCGGGCCCGAAGGAAGGCGATGAAGCTTGTGGCGTTCATTGTAGGTTCGGGATTCAGGGTTGGAGGCGAGGCGGCCAGGACTCCCTGCGTCTCGAAGGACTGACCGGGTGGCGGGGTGCGGTCACAGTGGGCAGTTGAACTCCGTAGGGGTTCCCGGTGGCAGGGGGTGGTGACTTGGTTGGAGCCCTGGCGATCGGAGGTGCGATGGAGGGCACGGGTACCACGGCGGGTGGCGAGGAGTTTGTCGGCTGGCTGGCGATCACCGGTTCCGACGGCAGGCGATTGAGCAGGACGAAGAAGTCGTTTTTGACCGAGAGATCGGCGCGCGATCCGTCCGCTGCGCCGGCGACGGCGAAGTACACCGGCACATCGGTCTGGCTGGGGAGAATGCCCGTCGCATCGGTGATCGACTGCGGATAGATCCGTGTCCCGACCCGGACCATGAGACTGGCGGGGACGAAATGAATGGGAGCTTCCGTCGTGTTGCGAAGGACGATTCGGAAGACGAGCACGTCCTCGGCGTTGAAGCGGAAGACCTCCTCCATTCGGATGGTGTAATCCCCGTAGTCGCGGACCGTGTTGGGACGGACCACCTCGATCCCGGCGACAGCGGCCGGATGTTGTTGCTCAAGCAGGGCGTACGCCTTGGCCGTATCCAGTCGGCCCAGGAGTTGAGACGGCACCAGGGGCATGCGTCGCGAGGCCGACTGAATCGGACGTGAAACTTCGAAGACCACGGACAACCAGGGAGTTGGAGACTCGATGAGTTCGAGAACGTGGGTTTGATGGTTCCACACGACGTTGAGGCTGGTGGCGGCGCCGGGCGCGAGCGCGCGGATGGAGAAAAAGGATTCGCCGGGCTGGAAGTAGACCTGGAAGAGCGCGTCAGGATGGAGTTCGGCAACCACCCGTGCGGATTCCAGGCTGGCGATGGGACTCGGGAACCGAAGCGTGGTCAGACGATCCTCGCCCACGAAGACGCGGGTGACTTTGGCCGGGTTGAGAACCAGGCGTTGGATGCGATTCGAGCGCCCGGTCGAATCGCCGATGGATGCCTCGTCGGCCCCGACGGCCGGGACGATCAAGGTCCGGGCCAGGATCGTGGCCGTGACGACGTACCGGAGGAGATTATCGGGGAGATGCCTCATAGGTGAGGGTGAAATGCTTCACGAGCGTGGGTTGACGTCGGTTGCTCAAGAGGTCGGCGTTGAACTGAAGATCCAGGCGCAGGATGAAGGGCACCGAATCGACGAAGGGGACCCCTTGGATCCGGCCCCAGCGGGCGAGTTCACCGGTGACCTGGACCTGCACCTCCCCTTGTCGGGTGCCGATGGCGTCGACGCGGGTGACGTGGCACTTCTGCTCGATCTGTCGCTCCTCGAACTCGCCCGCTTCGGCGGTCTTGAGTTGGTTCGCCTGGGCGAAGGCCACGCGGCTGAAAAGGGCCTTCAGCACTTCGGGCTGATCGAAGTCCTTCGGGTGTCGGTTGAGCAGGGCCGAGGTGGCCTGGAGCGCCTGTTGAAGGTGGAGTTCGGTGGCTTCCTGAAACGGCGCACCGGGGGCGATGATGGTGTTGCCGTTGGGATCCAGGACCACGAACTGCACTGCCCGTTGTGAAGAGGCCTGGACCAAGCCGAGCAAGGAAAGGGTGACGATCGTGTTGGCGAGGGCGATGCCGATGCAGAGCCGCGACAACCGGTCCTTGTTGGCGAAGAATCGCGCTGGATCCAGGCCGGCCTTGGGGGATGGCAGGCGTTCGGGCTGAACCAAGGTCTTGCGTTCGGTTTCCATGGATCACTTGCCTTTCAACTTTTCGACGATGGCTTGTGCCGCGCGGTCCGCGGTGGGGTCGGTCGGCCTGGGTTGGATGCCGGATCCGCCGTTCTGGACCGGGGCACTGGGTGGAAGCGAACGGGACGCCGGGGACCAACCGGCGGCGCCGGCAGTGCCGGCAGCACCGGACGCGCCCAATCCACCGCGCCACAGGCGCGCGAGGGCGGCATACGCGGAGTGCCCTTGATGCACGCTGGAACGAACGAAGCCGCCGACGGCCAAGCCGGAAGGAACGGCGTGAGTCAGCATGCCCCCGGTTTGCGCGAGAATGCGGCCCGTTCCGTCCGATCCGACCAGGAGGCGTTGGATCAGAAGGGGCGCCAGGAAGGTGGAGAAGAGAATCCAGATGGACAGCACCACGACTCCGAGAAGACTGGTCAGCCCGCGGCCGAGGGCCTGGGCGGTGGAGACATCGGCGAAGGAGGTCCCGGTGGCAATCACCTCGATGAGGCCTTCGCTGAACGTGGCGGCCAACCCCAGGCCGACCGGCCACAGCATGATGCCGAGAATCCGAAGCAGATGGCGAAGGCCCATACCGCTCAGCGGGCGGATGGCCAGGAGCGGAAACAGGAGCGGCGAGATGGCCCACGAGGCCAAAAGCAGGGCCCGCTGGACGCTGTAGACGAAGGCCATGACGGCCATGGCCAACCAGGCGATCAGGGTGAGCAGAGCGAAGATGATCCCCTCGAAGAGATGTCGGGTGCTGAAGATCTGGTCGAGGAACGATTCGTCCCCGGTTTCCTGGGCGTTCTGGGCTTCGGCGAGCTTCTCCTTGAACCGTTGGGCGACGTTTTCCGGCCGTGCGGGGATGGATTTGTCCATCCAGGTCTTCACGTAGACCTGGCCCTCGTTGATGAGTTCGTGTGAGCGGGCGAGAAGCAGGATCACCAGGAACATCTTCACGAACGCTTTCACGAGCTCGAACGGCGTCGGCATCCCGTGCCAGAACTCGATGATGAAACCGATCGTGAGCAGGATGAGGGACCAGGGCAGCAGCGACCGGTGAAGGTCGGCCGTGGCCTGGACGAAGCCCGGGAAGGCGATCTCGAAGGGGCTCATGGCCGGTTGGGATTGGGGATGCGCACCAGCGACCTCTCCGGGGTTAGCATCCGGTTCAGCCGTTCCTGCGCCTGTCGGAAGGCGACCAGGTGTTCCTCGCGCCGGGCCGCCTCCTGGCGCTCGGTGTCGGTCTGGTTCTCGATCTGCTGAACCACCACCCGACTGGCCGCCGCGTCGCGTTCGCGATCGACGGCCGAGAGTTCCGAGTTCTGGGCGGTGAGGACGCCTTGGAGTTTCTCCACCTCGGCCATGGTCGAGGCCGTGCTCAAACGGTTGAGCGTGCGTCGGAGTTGGCGGCGGATTTCCTGACGCCGCACCTCGGTATCCCCGAGGACGGTCTCCAGGGTTGCCCGGGCCTGGGTGACGGCGTCGAATTTCCGGTAGACGTGGAGAGCGCGTCCAACGGTGGAACCGTCGGCTCTCCGGAGAACCGATCCCGGGGCGCGATAGAGGCCGTTGGCCTCGTAGGCCAGGGCGTTGGCGCCGGTGGCAATGGCCTGAATCTGGTCGAGAGTCCTCCCCTCGCCGGTCTTCGACAGGGTCTGGATGAGGTCGGTGGCGGTTTTGGGGAGGATGCTCTCCGGGTCACCCAGGCGTTGGATCTCGAGCTTGGCCTGTTCCAGTTGCTGGGTCATCAGGATGACTTCCTGGAGGGCTTGTGCGAGGACCGAGACATCGGTCACCGGTATCTGGGCGGTCGCCGACAGGGTTGCGGCGAGAAAGAGAAGAAGGATCGCGCGCATGTCAGTCCTGAATCCGCAGGATTCGGGTCGAGGGTTTCACGAGGACACCGTCCTCCACGTGCTCAGGGATGGTGACTGGTATGAGCCGGTGTGAGGTGGCGGGTTCCCGGGTTCGCTGGTGATCGACGAGTTGCCAATACAAGGACTTCACGCTGTCGCCGCGACCCCGGGTGTAGCCCTCGAGGTACGCCTCGCGTTCGCGTTTCCTTTTCAACGCCTGAAGGCCTTCGCTGATAGCGACACCGCCGGCGGCGCTGGCGGCCGTGATGGCGGGGTCGCCGTCGCTGAGTTCGTGGCCGAGGTAGCCGCCACCGGCGCCCAGGACGGCCGCGCTGAGGGGACGTTCCCAGCGGGCGCAGGCGCTCAACAGAGGCACCAGGAGGAGTATCAACAGGGTGACGGAATGCTTCATGAGGAGTGGGGTTCAGTGTTGGGTTGGGTGAACAGGGAATCGCTGAGGACGACGTGGCGGACGGTGCCGCAGATCGGTTGGCGGGCGTCGGTGTGGTAGTAGAGAAACTCGCTGTATTTCGCGCCGGCC
>JBFWOK010000053.1:0-37591 GCA_050250555.1 Limisphaerales bacterium | reverse complement strand
GTTTCCCGCCGCATCGATCGCCGCCTGGAGCGCTGGAGTGCTCGTCAATGCTCCCGCGTAAAGGCCGGTTGCTTGCGCGGCCGAGACCCCGGCGACCTCTCCAAGGCCGAGCGCGACGGCGAAGGAGGTGAGGACACCTGCGGCGGCGATCAGATTCCACTTCAGTCCGTCTCCTCGCAGCCCAGCGAAAAACTGTCTGCCGTACTGAATTCCAATCCCATAGAGAAACATCACCAGACCGATCGAACTCACGAGGCCCGGAGGGGCCGCCCCGGGAGCCAGCGCGCCAACGCCGAGTCCCGCGAACAGGACGGCTCCGATGCCCAAGGAGAACCCCCCGAGAGAGACGTGTCCCACCGCGTAGCCCAGGCCGATGACACCGAAAAGCGCCAGCATCGGCGACTGTTCCAGAAGGTGACGGAGGGTATCCAAGGTCATGGGGGATCGGCCCGTCGCTATCGGACATTACGGCAGCCGGCGTCGCGGAACTGCCCAATCACGCGCGCCACGAGTTCCGGCGACGCAGGCGGAGTCCGGTCCAGGGGATATTCCTGGCCCAACGCCTTCCACTTGAAGGCTCCGAGTTGGTGGAATGGCAGAACCTCCACCCACTCCACATTCCCCAGGGGAGCCACAAACCGGCCCACCTTCTCGACATTGGCGGGGTCATCGGTCAATCCCGGAACCAGCGTGAAGCGGACCCACGCTGGTTTGCCGATTTCCGCGAGGCGTTCCGCGAAGCGCAGCGTCGGATCGAGATCCCGCTGGGTCGCCCGCCGGTAGGTCTCCGGATCCCCCGACTTGATGTCCAGAATCACGAGATCCAGTTGTTCCAGAAACTCGTCCGTAGCCCGCGTCCCCAGGAACCCGGAGGTCTCGATCGCCGTGTGAAGGCCCATCGATTTCGAGGCGCGCAGAATGCGGAGCGCGAAAGCCACCTGAACCAGGACTTCGCCACCCGAGAGGGTCAATCCGCCCCGCAGGGCGCGAAGGGCGGGAGCGAAGTGGCCAAGGCGGGCGATGACACGATCCGCGCTCACGCGCGTGCCGTGCTTCAGGTGCCAGGTGTCTGGATTGTGGCAGTACTGACACCGCAGCGGGCACCCCGAGAGAAAGAGCGCGATCCGAACCCCGGGCCCGTCCAACCGCGAGCCTGTTTCATAGGAGTGGACGTAGCCGAACGCCCCTTCCTTGTCCGAATACCCCTCCGTCTCCGGCGCGTCCGGGGACAGGTCATGCCGGAGGTCGTGGCGGCTCCCCTCCTGGATTTCGGCCTCCACGGCGGGCCCATCCCCTGGTTCAGATGCTGCCATGGAAGAAACTGCGGTTGACGACGTCGAGTTGCTGCTCGCGGGTCAGGCGCACAAAATTCACCGCGTAGCCCGAGACCCGGATGGTCAGTTGCGGATACTTGTCCGGGTGCTCCATGGCGTCGAGAAGCGTCTCCTTCCGGAGGACATTGAGATTCATGTGGAACCCGCCCTGCCCGAAATACATGTCCAGGGCGTCGACCGCGCGCCCGACGGCCTCATCCTCCCCTTGCCTCGCCTCCTGGGGCACCACCGAGAGCGTGTAACTGATGCCATCCGCGGCCGCGTCATAGGGAAGGCGCGCGACGGAAAGGCAGGACGCGAGCCAGCCATGGGAATCACGGCCATGCATCGGATTGGCGCCAGGCGCGAAAGGTTCGCCCTCACGGCGACCGTCCGGCGTGCTTCCCGTGTTCTTCCCGTAAACCACATTGGAAGTGATGGTCAGGATCGACTGGGTGTGGACCGCGCCCCGGTAGGCCGGATTCCTGACCAGGTGGCCCATGAACCGCCGGACGAGGCCCGCCGCGATGTCGTCCACGCGCGGGTCGTTGTTGCCGAACTTGGGGAAGTCACCGCTGATTTCGTAGTCGACCACGAGGCCGTCCTCGCGCCGCACCGGCCTGACTTTGGCGTGCTTGATCGCCGAAAGACTGTCGGCGGCGACGGAGAGCCCGGCGATGCCGAAGGCCATCGTGCGGACGATGTCGCGGTCGTGGAGGGCCATCATCAGCCGCTCGTAGTTGTAGCGGTCGTGCGAATAGTGAATGCAGTTCATCGCGTGGACATAGACCCGCGCCAGCCACGCCATCATGTCGTCGAACTTGGCCATCACGTCGTCGTAGTCGAGCGTGTCGCCCGTCACCGGCCGGAACGCGGGTCCCACCTGGTGACCTTTGATCTCGTCGCGTCCGCCATTGATGGCGTAGAGAAGGCACTTCGCCAGGTTGGCCCGGGCGCCGAAAAACTGCATCTGACGGCCCAGCCTCATCGCCGAAACGCAGCAGGCGATCCCGTAGTCGTCGCCGAGGTGGGGAATCATCGCGTCGTCGTTTTCGTACTGGAGCGACGAAGTGTCCCGGCTGATTTCGATGCAGTAGCGCTTGAAGGCGTCCGGCAGGCGTTTCGACCAGAGCACGGTCAGATTGGGTTCCGGCGCGGCCCCGAGATTGGTCAGGGTGTGGAGCATCCGGAAGCTCGTCCGGGTCACCAGCGTCCGGCCGTCCAGCGCCATGCCGCCCAGGCTCTCGGTCGCCCAGTAGGGATCGCCCGAGAAGAGGGCGTCGTATTCGGGTGTCCGCAGGAAGCGGACAATCCGCAGTTTGATGACGAACTGATCGATGATCTCCTGGGCTTCCTCCTCGGTCAGCGCGCCCTCCGCCAGGTCACGCTCCAGATAGACGTCGAAGAAGGTCGAGACCCGGCCAATGGACATGGCGGCGCCGTTCATCTCCTTGATGGCGCCGAGGTAGCCGAAGTACGTCCATTGCACCGCCTCGCGCGCGGTCGCCGCCGGCCGCCCGACGTCAAAGCCATAGGCTTCCGCCATGACCTTGAGATCCGCGAGAGCGCGAAGCTGGTCGGCCAGTTCGCCGCGCAGCCGCAGGACATCTTCCGATGCCCAGCGTTCGTCGAGCTCCGCGCGTTCGGCCTTCTTGGCCTCGATGAGCCGGTCGACTCCATACAGCGCCACGCGGCGGTAGTCGCCGATGATGCGTCCGCGTCCGTAGGCGTCGGGAAGACCGGTGATGATGTGCGAACTCCTGCAATTCCGGATGTCCGGCGTGTACAGGTCGAACACTCCGTCGTTGTGCGTTTTGCAGTACTTGGTGAAGGTCTCGCGGACCTCGGGCGGGACCTCGCGGCCGATGGACTTGAGACCCGCCTCGACCATCCGAAAGCCGCCGCTGGGGATGATCGCCCGACGGAACGGCTTGTCGGTTTGCAGGCCGACGATGACCTCGTTGTCCCGATCGATGTAGCCGGGTCCATGGGAGGTGATCGACGACGGGGTCGTTTCGTCGGCATCCAGCACCCCCTTCTTGATCTCCTCCCGCAGGCTGGGCTGGAGGCGCTCCCAGACCGCGAGCGTCCGCCTGGAGGGCGGCGCGAGGAACTCGGTTCCCCCGACGTAGGGCGTGACATGGGTGACGATGAAGTCCCGCACATCGATTTCGCGTTGCCACAGGCCCGGATGGAATCCGCGCCACGCCTCCTTCGCCTCGGAATGCTTCATACTCTCCTGGGTCGATGTCATGTCAGATTGCGTCGTGGGGTGTCGGGGCGCGTCGAATCGAGTCGCGCCCTGTCCCCGATCGAGAACAGGGTCCGTTTCAGCAAAGCACGAGATTGGCGGCGAGGCCGCCTTCGCTGGTTTCCTTGTATTTCGAGCCCATATCGCGGCCCGTTTCCGCGAGGGTCTTGATCGTGGTGTCGAGATCGACGCGATGACGCGTTTCGATCTCGTTGCTGGCGATCATGAAGGCGATCCACGCCTTCACCGCGCCGAAAGCGCAGCGTTCGATGCACGGGACCTGGACATATCCCGCCACGGGATCGCAGGTAAGACCCAGGTGATGTTCCAGCGCGGATTCGGCCGCGTTCTCGAGCGTCTGCGGCGTGCTGTCCATGGCCTGGGCGATGAACGCCGCGGACATGGCGGAGGCGACGCCGATCTCGGACTGGCAACCCCCTTCGGCACCGGAAAGCGTGGCGTTGTGCTTGCACAGGTAGCCGATGGCGGCGCCCGCCAGGAGACCTTGTCGGACCTTTTCCATGGGCAGCTTGCGTCGGCTTTCGACCAAGGCGTACACGATGGCCGGCATCACCCCGGCCGATCCGCCCGTGGGCGCCGTGATGACCAGATGGCCGCGCGCATTCTCCTCGGAGGCCGCCAGAGCGCAGGCCGAGACGAGCGCGATGGCGCGGTCGCT
Organism: Limisphaerales bacterium; assembly: GCA_050250555.1. Lineage (GTDB taxonomy): Bacteria > Verrucomicrobiota > Verrucomicrobiia > Limisphaerales > CAIMTB01 > CAIMTB01. The sequence continues at coordinate 33,348 of JBFWOK010000053.1, read as the reverse complement.
TTCGAATTTGTCGTCCATCGCGCGGGCCCAGACGGTGGCCGCCTTGGAATGCAGCTTGATCGGCCCCGGAAGGACGCCCTCCTTCACGGCGAGCCCCGCCTTGACGGTGGCCAGCATCGCGCCGGCGATCTTGTCGAGGAAGGCGTTGATTTCCGCCTCCGATTTCCCCGAGACCGCCACCTCATTGGCCAGGACGACCTGCGCGATCGAAAGCCGGGCGGCCTCCGCGTGGCCGCGCAGTTCCTTCATGGTCGAATAGGGATACTTGGGCTGACCCTTCTTCGGCGGCTCATAGCCCTTCCACTCGATGAAGCCGCCGCCCACGGAATAGTACTCCAGTTCGTGGAGCACACGGTCCCCGGCCATGAGTCTGCACGTCATGGTGTTCGGGTGTGGGAACTTGCCCTGGGGAGCGTCGTAGATGATGTCCGCCAGCGAGAGGTTGAATGTCTTGTCCCCGAGCTTCACGGGATGGGACTGGGCCGGCTTGGCCGCCATCTCATCCAGGAACAAGGGATCCACCGTGGCAGGCTCCTTGCCGATCAGGCCGGCGAGGGCGGCGCGCTCGGTGCCGTGTCCCTTGCCGGTGGCGCTCAGGCTCCCGAAGAGGTGGACCTTGAGGCCCGTGGCCTGGGCCAATTGCGCCGCGGGCAGCCGGGTGCAGCGCTGGTAGAAGTCGTAGGTGATCCGCATCGGCCCGATCGTGTGGGAACTCGAAGGGCCCGGTCCCACTTTGTAGAACTCCTCGAGTACGGTCATCACGGGGCCCTTGGACTTCGCGACCACGTTCAGATTCGGGGACAACGTCGCCCCGAGCTTGGGGACCGCCGCCTCCTTGGCGGCTTGTTGGGCGCGCGCCTCGGGAGTGATCTCCCTTCCCGTCATGACGGCCGCGGCGCCGATGACCGCCTTGCGGATGAGGAAGGAGCGTCGATCGATGCCCTCGGGAGCTGGAAACCCGGAGGGACCCTCGCTTGCCGGCGCGGGCGACTCTTCGTGGGGGTGGGTTGGAGATGAATTGCTCATGGTCATGGTGTTTGTGCCGGATGGTTGTTGGTTGGAGAGCGGCGAATTGAAGCGGATGGAACCGTGAACCAGGCTGGAACGGGGGTTCGCGCGAGCAACAGGCAACCACGGCGGTGGGCCGTCGTTTCCGCCGTGTTCTTCGCTTGATGGCCTGGCGATTTCATTCTTTCACGACTCTCCCGAGTCCAGGAAGCCGCGACGTCCCCTCGACGGTTCATGGCTGGCTCTGGATCCCGTCCAGAAATCCTTCGCCGCCGCCCTGGAGACCCGCGGCGTTGGCCTCGTCGGTGTCGATGTGCATGGCGAGGGCGAAGCTGGGATCCACCCGCACCAGCACGTCGCCAAACACGAGTTCCCGGTCTCCGCCGATGCGGACGCGGACGACCGACTTGTCGCGGACGCCGTACCGCAGCGCATCCTCGGGCGTCATGTGAATGTGCCGCAGCGCGCAGATGACGCCCTGTTCGAGGACCACGCTGCCGCCGGGACCCTCCAGCGTGCATCCCGGGGAGCCCTTGATGTCGCCGCTCTCGCGGACGGGCGGATGCACGCCCACCTTGAATTGCTCGGTCATGGCGATTTCGACCTGGGTGAACTTCCGGGTCGGTCCCAGGACCCGGACGCGTTCAATGCGGCCCTTCGGACCGACGATCGCCACCTGCTCCTTAGCCGCGTACTGCCCGGGTTGGGAGAGGTCGGCGTGCCTGGTGAGCTGATGGCCCTTGCCGAACAAGGCCTCGACATGGTCCTGGGTGAGATGGATGTGATGGGCGGACACTTCGACCGGGAACGAAGGCAGCGCTCGGGCGGAGAGCGCCTTCTCGATACCCGAACGTCCGACCGCGCGCAGCGCTTCGCGCGCCATCATCCGCTCCTCGTCGGCGGGAACGACCAGAACGGCGACCCGCGACCCGTCCGAGGAGACGCGGCAGACCTCGTCGAAGCCGCGAGCCTCCCGGTTGCGGTCGCGATCGAGCTGGATGCCCATGCATTCGAGCCCCTGCAACGCCAGCGCGCGGACCTCCGCGCTGCCCTGGCCGATGCCGCCCGTGAACACCACGACATCGAGCCCTCCCATCGCCGCGACGTAAGCCCCGATGTACTTGCGGACCCGGTAGCAGTAGGCCTTCAGCGCGACGAGCGCGCGGGCGTTGCCGTCTTCGGCGGCCTTCAGGATCTCGCGCATGTCGCTGGAAATGCCGGACAGACCGAGAAGGCCGCTTCGCTTGTTGAGCATCTCCTCGCTTTGGCTCGCCGTCAGCCCGTCCGTTCGCTCCAGGAATGCCAAAACTCCAGGGTCCACGTCCCCGCAACGCGTCCCCATGATGAGCCCCTCGGTCGGCGTGAAACCCATGGTGGTGTCCACGGAACGTCCGTGGTCGACGGCGCACAGCGATCCCCCGTTCCCCAGATGGCAGGTGACGATTTCCAGCTCGTTGGGACGCCGGCCGAGGAACTGGGCGGCGCGCAGGCTCGCGTAGGCGTGGGAGGTCCCATGGAAGCCGTAGCGGCGCACGCCCCGCTTCTCATGGAACTCGTGCGGGAGCCCATACAGATAGGCGTACGAAGGCAGCGTGTGATGGAACGCCGTGTCAAAGACCGCGACGTGCGGAACGGATGGGAGGAGCCGCCGCATTCCGCGGATGCCCGCGACATTGACCGGGTTGTGAAGCGGCGCGAGGGGCCCCAGGGCCTCAATGCGCGCCAGAACATCGTCGGTGATGAGGGTCGCCTCCGTGAACTGGTCGCCACCATGCACCACCCGGTGCACGACAAGGCTGACGTCGGCGGTGCCACCGATGACGCCAGTGCCCTTCGCCGAGAGCTCCGCCGACATCGCGTCGAACGCCTCGGCGAACCCCGCCTTGGGCAGGTCGCGTCTCACCTCGCCGCCGGGTCCGCGAAAAACATGCCGCGTGCCATCGATTCCGATTCGCTCGACCAGTCCCCGCGCTTCGACGGTCTCATCCGACGTGTCGAAGAACACGTACTTCAAGGAGGAGGACCCGCAGTTGACGACGAGAACCTTCTCCGGCCGTTCGCCGCGGAGGGCGAGACCGTACGGGTCCTCGCTTCGGCGGAGGGCCGCGGAAGCCTGGGCCGGATCGGCCAGCACCTTCTTGAGTCGGTCCGCGATCGTCCGCGAGATCCGCCGCACCGCGTCCGGGTGGGCGACGATGACCGATTGGAAGAGCGTCACCGGAATGAGCAGCACCGCGCAGCGGGTGTCCGCGACGAAGTCGGCGAGCACCTTGTCCCCCGTCATCAGGGCCAACTCGCCGAAAGTCCCTCCGGGCTCCAGACGGCCGAGAGCCTGGCGGTGACCCTGATCCCCCGGTGCCGAGGCGGAGACCGCCCCTTCGAGGACGACGCCGAGGTGCGTGGCTTCGTCTCCCAGGTGGGCGATCGCCTCGTTGGGCTCGAACGAACGAAGGGTCGATCCTTCAACAAGCTCCGCGAGGCGCTCTTCCGGGAACCCAGCCAGCAGGGGAACCTTGTCGGCGAGGAACTGGGCGATGTCTATTGGCGACTTCATGGGGATGACTCAGTCGAAGATCGAATAAACCAAGCCGACCTGGATGCGCCAGTGATCGCCGCTGTCGACGCCGTTGCGGGCTTCCTTGATTCCGTACAGTCCCTCCAGGCCGATGCTCAGGCGCTGGCGAAGCTGCCAGATGATGTTGGCGCTCGCGTAGTGACTGGTGTGATAGAAGGTCTCCGCCTGGCCCGCGGTGTTGTCGATGTTGACGTACCCGTAGGTGGCCGTGGACCGGAACTGGTCGCTCCAACGGTGGGTGAATCCGACCATGGCGCTCCAGTAGCCGAGCGCCTCGAGACTACCCTCCGTGTCGAAGGCCGCGTCGCTGTTCAGGAAACTGGCGTCGTTGCCCATGCCACCGACGCCTTCGCCGTAGACCCCGAGGAGCTGAAGTGAGTCGCTGTCGGTCAGATCGATCCCGGCACTGAGATTCACCCCCCAACCCATCACATGGTGATCGTGCCCGGCGTCGTCCTGCGCGCCGAGTTCCCGGAGGATCGTGCTGAATTGCAGATGGCCGAACCCCTCCTTCTCGAAGCGCGTGTTGAAACCGATGTCCGGAACTCGCGTGAGCCGCTGGCCGTCCGTGTTGCCCCCCGAATTCACGTCGACGTAGGTGTCCGGCTTCTCGACGCCAAAAGTGGTGTTCCAATTCTCGTTCCAGGACTGGGTGTACTGGGCGACCGGCCGGCGCGCGAAGATGACGGAGTTGGGACCCTCGTAGTCGACCGTGTCCGGCCAGACGTCCGGATCCTCCCAAACGCCGTAGGTGAATCCGGCTTTGACGCCATAGAACTGTCCGTAGAGGTGCTGCAGACGGTAGCGCATGTCGGCGTCGTCCGAGCCGAAGAAGTCGCTCTGGTAGTAGAACCGCAGGTTGCCGGGGAGATCCGGCGCCCGGGCGTCGAAGCGCAATTGCGTTCCGTTGGCGTTCACGTTGGCCTGGCCTCCGCCGCCGAAGGTGGAATCGGTCTCCAACGGGAACTTCGCGGGCGCGAAGCGGTAAATGCTCCCGGGGTTCTCGTTGTCGTAGGTGATGTCGAGTCGGGGTTTCGCGTTGAATTTCAGGAGGATCGGCGTGTTGGGGACCGGGATGAATCCGCGGTAGGAGGGGTCCAGGGTGTAGTCCCGCGGCCGCGAAGCCGCCTCCTGCCGGTCATTGAGGGCGCCCCGATACTTGACGGCGCTCGCCTCACCACCCACCGGTTCGCCCGCGGCGATCCGTTCCAGGGTCTTCACGGACGGAGACGATGCGAGATCCCGGACGGCCGGGGTCGCAGGCGCCGGGGCCGGCGTGGGAGCGAGCGTCGAAGGCACGGTGGGTGCGGCCGTGGATTTCTCCATCTCAGCGATCCGGGCGTTCTGCGCCTCGACGGTCCTCTGGAGTTGCTCGACGAGGGCTTTGAGCTGTCTGAATTCCTCGGCGGACTGGGCTCCCGCGCCTGGAGCCGCCAGGGCCACGGCCGCCGCGGTGAAGGTCACGGCGTGAATCGCGCGGATCCGAGATTGCGTTTTCATGGGACGGGTCGTTGGGGGTTGGTGGTGAATGAGCTCGCGCGGGGCGGAATGGTGAGGCGATGGTTCCGAGTCAGTATTCGTTGTAGAACTGTTGCAGCTTGGCGGGGTCCGACGTGCGCAGGAGCCCCAGCATGAGAAGGATCCGGGCCTTTTGGGGATTGAGTTCCATGCCGGCGATGAAGCCGAGTTTGTCGTCGTTGATCTCGACGTTGCGGTCGACCACACCGGATCCGACGCGCGAGGACCGGACGACGGCGATTCCCTTTTTCGCCGCCATTTCCAGGGCGGCGATCACCGCGTCGGTCGAATTGCCGTCGCCGACGCCCGCGAGGACGAGTCCCTTGACGCCACGACCCACGAGGAAGTCGATGGTCTCACGGCCGAGGTTGGCGTGGGAATAGACGATCTCGACGCGCGGGAGGTTGGAGACCGCGAGACCGGCCACTGAGAACTCGCTCTGGGTCGTGTGCCGGACCTTGTTGCTGGAATAGAAATAGGCCTTCCCGGTGTTCATCATTCCCGCGATGCCGCGGTTCGGAGACGCGAATGTGTCCATGCGCGTGGTGTGCGTCTTTTGGGCTTCGCGGGCGAAGTGGATCGTGTCGTTCAGGAGGATGAGGGGACCGCGTCCCCTGGCCTCCGGGTTTCCCGCGAGCGCCGCGGCGTTGTAAAGGTTGATGGGTCCATCCGCGCTGATGGCGGTCGCCGGACGCATGGAGCCGACAAGCACGATGGGCTTTTCGCTCTTGACGACCAGGCTGAGGAAATAACCCGTCTCCTCCAGGGTGTCGGTTCCATGGGTGACGACGATGCCGTCGACGTCGCCCTGGCCGAGGAGCTCGCCGCAGCGGGTGGCGAGTTTGAGCCAGACCTCGTGGTTCATGGTCTGGCTGCCGATGTTGGCGATTTGTTCTCCGGACAATTCCGCGACTTCCGCGAGGCGCGGCACCGCTTTGATCAGGTCTTCGACGGAGAACTTGCCGGACGTGTAGCCGGCGTCTCCCTGGGACGCCTGGGCGCCGGCGATAGTCCCGCCCGTGGCGAGGACTTTGATCCTGGGCAGGGCCCAGCCCGGAAGCGCTCCGGCGACCAGGATGGCAACGGAGATCAGGGAGATCGGGACGAATGTGCGAATGCGATGCGGTTTCATGTCGGAGGCGTCGTCAGCGGTTCAAACGGGGATCGGTCATGGATTCCGGCTTCAGGCGTTCGTCGAGGTCCTCCTTGGTCAGCCAACCCTTGGCGAGGACGAGGTCGTAGACGCTCGCGCCGGTCCTGAGGGCCTCCTTGGCGATGGCGGCGGACCGCTCGTAACCGAGGACCGGATTGAGGGCCGTCACGAGTCCGATGGAATTGCGGACATACTCGAGGCAGCGCTCGCGGTTGGGTTGGATTCCAGAGACGCAGCGGCCGGCGAGCACCACGGCGGCGTTGCGGAGGAGGGTCAGACTGAGGAGCAGGTTGAAAGCGATGATCGGCTCCGCCATGTTCAGTTCCAACTCACAGGCTTCCGACGCCATCGCGACGGTCGTGTCGCTGCCAATGATCTGATAGCAGATCTGGTTGACGACCTCGGGGATGACGGGATTGACCTTGCCCGGCATGATCGAGGACCCGGGTTGCATCGGGGGAAGCCGGATCTCGTACAGACCGCACCTCGGACCGGAGGAGAGCCACCGGAGGTCGTTGCAGATCTTGGAAAGTTGAACGGCGGCGGTCTTCATGGCGCCGCTCAACATGCAAAAGCAGCCGGAGTCCTGCGTCGCTTCCACGAGGTTCGCCGCCACTCGAACCGGTGTTCCCGAGATCTCCGCCAGATGGCGGGTGCACAGCGGCGCGTACCCAACCGGGCTGTTCAATCCGGTCCCGATCGCGGTCGCCCCCATGTTGATCTCGAGGAGCTCCTGTCCCGCGTGCTCGATGCCGCGGACGCCGTCCCCGATCATGACGGCGTAGGCGCTGAATTCCTGCCCCAGGGTCATGGGCACGGCGTCCTGGTTCTCCGTGCGCCCCATTTTCAGGACGTCGGCGAACTCCTCGGCCTTCGCGTCGAGCGCGACCCGGAGTTCCCGCAGGGCCGAGACGGTGTCCCTCAACGTGAACCAGACTCCCAGCTTGATGGCCGTCGGATAGGCGTCGTTGGTCGACTGCGAGCAATTGACGTGGTCGTTGGGATGGCAGAATTCATACTGGCCCTTCGCGTGCCCCAGAAGCTCGAGGGCGCGGTTCGCGATGACCTCGTTGGCGTTCATGTTGGTCGACGTCCCCGCGCCGCCCTGGATCATGTCGACGACGAACTGATCGTGCAGCTTGCCCGCCATGATCTCGTCGCACGCCTTTTGAATCGCCGCCGCGATCGGCGGCGAGAGGGCGCCCAATTCGGCATTGGCGAGGGCCGCGGCCTTCTTCACACACGCCAGGGCCCGGACCAGATGCTCGTAGTGGCCGATCCGAACGCCGGAAAACGGGAAATTCGCCATCGCCCGCAGGGTCTGCACGCCGTAGTAGGCGTGGGCGGGGACATCGAGTTCGCCGAGGGAATCGTGCTCCTGCCGGACGCTCGTGAGGACCGGGACACCGGCCTCCGCGGCCATGCGCTCCGTCGCCGCGCGCAGGCGTTCGCTGAGCCGACGCGCGACCAGTCCCACGATGCGGTAGATGGTTTCCGGAAATTCCTTGCGGCACTTGTCGAGGTCGTCCCGCGAGACCTGCCACAGCGTCGCTCCAAGACGGGTGACCGCCGAGGTGGCGTGGGCCGAGTCGTCGAGCATCACGCCCTCACTCAGCAGGGCGCCCGCCTGGGCCACGCCGACCCGGAAAATCTGCCCGCGAAGTCCACGATGCAGTTCCACCTCGCCTTCGAGGACGATCCCAAGCCAGCGACGCGGGGTCGATTCATGGAACAGATAGTCGCCCCCTTGGTAGACCACCGCCTTGCCGAAGCTCAGGACGCGGGCGAGTTCCTCGGGCGCAATGCCGATGCGCCGGGCGGCATCGGAGACGGTCTGGGAATCCAGGTTCATGGAGAAACACCGGACGGTTGACGAAAAAAGACCGAAGCGACGCACCATCCGATGGCCACCGCGCCGATCGTCGTGATCAGGCCCGGCACCATGAACGAGTGATTCAGCAGATACTTTCCGATGCGCGTCGTGCCGCTTCGGTCGAATTGCATCGCGGCAATGAGGGTGCCGTAGTTCGGAATGAAGAAATACCCGTTCACGGCGGGAAACATCGCGACGAGGGAGGACGCCGGAATGCCGAGCGACAAGCCCAATGGCATCAACGCCCGCGCCGTCGCGGCCTGGCTGTAGAGCAGCATGGAAGCCACAAACAGTCCGATCCCGAAAGTCCACGGCGCGGCCCGCGCCATCTGACTCAACCCTCCAATGATCAATTCCTGATTGGCGCCGATGAACGTGTCCCCCAGCCAAGCGAGACCGAGAATCCCGATCACCGCGGTGAGCCCGGATTGGCACGTCTTGCACTTTGGAACCTCCGCGGGCGACGCCTTCGTGGCGAGGAGGATCAACGCGGACACCGCGAGCATGACGATGGCGATGGCCATTGGCATCCCAATCACCGTCGGTTCTCCAGACCTCGCGGGTACCGTCCGCAGCCCGGGAAAAATTCCGAGCGCCACCACGAGCGCGACTCCCGCGAAAAAGATCCCAGCGCTGGTTTGAGCGCCCCGGCGCAAGTTGGATTTGGATCCGGTCCCGGCAGGGGTCCCGGCCGAGGCCGCAGTCGCCGCACGGCCGCCGGGCGGCTCGATCTCACCGGCCTTGAGGCGGCGCTGATACTCGGGATCGTCCATGAGCTCCTTGCCCACCCGAAGTTGCACGACGGCCGCGAGGCCCACCGCGATCAGCGTGGACGGCACGCAAATGAGCAGAATCTGAACCAATCCGACGCCATGAGGGGCGAGCAGCCCGATCATGGCCGCGGTCGCCGCCGAGATCGGACTGGCCGTGATGGCCTGCTGGGAAGCGATCGTCGCAACCGCCATCGGCCGCTCGGGTCGGATCCCGTTCTCATGGGCGACCTCATAAATCACCGGCAGCAACGGGTAGACGATGTGACCCGTTCCGGACGCGAAACTGAATCCGTAGGTCACGAGCGGCGCCACCACCGTGACCTGCCTCGGATTGCGCCGGATGATGCGTTCGGCGACGCGAACGAGAAAGTCGATGCCCCCGGCCACTTCCATCGCGGAAGCCGCCATGATCACCGTGAGAACGATAAGAATGACCTCCCCGGGAATCGCCCCCGGCGGAACGTCGAAGACCGCCACCAACACCAGCAATCCCACCGCGCCCCACAAGCCCAGCCCGACACCTCCCACCCGCGCTCCCATGACGAGGGAGCCCAAAAGAACGAGCAACTGCAAAACGAGTTCCAGGGTCACGCGCGGTTTTGGGAAGATAGGGTCTTCCTCAAGGAGGAGAACTCGGAAAACTCCCAGGGTGCGACCCATGAATTGTCACATTCCCGAGGATCCACCGGAAAGACCGCGTCAGGACCGAGAACAGGGTTCCAACGCGTGCCCGGAATTCAGGGATCTCAACTACCCTTTGGCACGATCCGTCTGGACCGCGACCGATGGCGCTCCGGCGCGCCCCGTTTCCGCCGGCGCCGTGGCCGCGCTCCACTCGCCCACGAGACGGAATGCCACGGAGAGCAGGGTCGGACCCAGGAAGACTCCGATGAATCCGAATGCGATCATGCCCCCGAGCACGCCGAGAAAGACCAGTAGGAAGGGCATCTTGGAGCCGTGACTGATCAGCCAGGGCCGGACGAAGTTGTCGAGGCTGCTGACACCGATTCCCCAGATCACCATGAAGACCCCCCAACCGGTCGACCCCTGGGCGAAGAGCCACAGCGCGGCGGGCAGCCAGACCAGCACCAAACCGGCGGGAAGGATCGCCAGAAAGAATGAAAGCAGCAGCAGGAGTCCCGCCCCGGGAATCCCAGCGAGCTTGAATCCGATCCAGGCGATCACCGCCTGAACCAGCGCGGTGCCCAGGATGCCATAGACAACCCCCCGGATCGTCTCGCCGGCCAGCAGCAGCAGGCGCCGCCCCCGTTCGCCTCCGATCCGGTCCGCGACCTCCGTGAACCGCTGGGCCGCCGCCTCGCCGTCGCGAAAGAGGAAGAAGCACATGAAAACGCTCAGCGCGAGGTGAACCAGGCCGCTGCCCAGGTGCGCCCCCAATTTCAGGAGGCTTCGAGAGGCGGGCTCGACCAGAGCACGAACCCGCTCCTCCAACCGGTCCCGATCGGAAACCAAGTCCTGCCAGCGCTCGGCGGCCTGGCCACCCACGAGGGGGATCTTGCGCAGCCAACCCGGCGGAGGCGGGAGCCCGTCGGCCAACTTCCCCCGCGCGGCGGCGTGAATTCCGTCGACGTTGGACGCCAGTTTCGCCCCGACGATCGCGAACGGGGTGAGGATGGCCAGCCCCAGCATGAGAGACATGAGGAACGCGCTCAGCGTGCGCCGGCCACCCACGCGTCGAAGCAGGCGGCCATGAAGCGGCCACGAGGAGAAGGTCAGGATCACGGCCCAGAGGAGCACGGTGACGAACGGCAGGATGATCGCCGCGCAAGCCGCCAGGAGAGCCAGGAGACTCCCCCAGACGACATACTGATCCGCTCTCCGACCCGGCGGCGCGTTCCGCGTTTCGCCGGGTTCGCCGGCTTGGCCATGTTCGGGAATGCTCATTGAGATACTGGTTCCAACACGAGCGGCTGCCTGGACGGCTTTGGCCCCGATACTCCAGGCCACGGCGTTGAGGTGGTGGTTCTCGATTCATCAATGGGTGCCCTGTTGACTCGCACCCGTCGCCTGAAACGCGTCCACGGCATCCGCGACCGTCGAATAACGGCTGACCTCCCCGAGCGACCGGACCGGCCGATTCCACTCAGCCGCAATCGCGCACGGACCGAAGATCGCGCCTCCACGACTTGAAGCCGTCCATCACGCTCTCGGAAATGAAATGGACGATCATCCCAGCCCCGACAATCCATGCGACCAACGCGATGAGCGCCAAAAACCCGGCCGGCACAAGGTACGCCGCCAAGGTGACCCCCGCGATCAGGTCGCCGCGAATCCAGGACTTCTCGTAGCTCCGAAGCCACGCGAGCGCCGGTGCCGACAGCGCCGACAGCGCCGACCCCGGCGTCGCGTCGTCCGATCGAAAAACGGGTCTCATGTCCGTTCACCGCCGCGGCATGGGCCGAGCCATCGGCCGGGGCATCGAGGGGATCGACGGGGTCGGACGTGGTGGCGGCTTGGCGATCGGGTGCTCGGGTTTCGGCGCGTTTCCGTCGGGCGGACGTTGGTCCGGCGGGGTCACAATCACATCGGGGGGATAGGAATCGCCAGCGTACCAGGGATCGTAATAGCCGGACCCGTAATACAATCCCCCCGTGACCAGATCCGCCCAGATGAATTTGCCTGGAAGACGTTGGCTGCCCGGGACGGTGGAAACCGGTGGAAGCTCCCGCTCCCTCCGGTCTTCGGCGCCCTGGACTCCCACGCGGACAGCCCACAGGACGAGCACCGTTGCGACGATCCTCCGAAGCGGATGTGTCATGGTTCTCACCCCCCGGCCCCAGGGCTTCCTTTCCCGGCTTGAATTGCCGCGGCCAGTTCATCGTCCGGCGCCGGCGCCTCCGCCGCGCCGGCGTCCGCGCCCGCGCCCGGTTTGACTACGAGGACTTTGGATCCGAGGCTCCCGAGGACCTGCATCACCTCCGCCGCGGTTCCGTAGACGAATTCCTCGCGCCGATCGGAAACTGGAAGGCCATAGAACAGCCCCAGGGAGAGCCATTTGCCGGATCGGCCGAGGAGGAACTCGTCCGCCGCGACCTTGGGGTCCCCGGGATCATAGCCCTCCTGCAGCACGAGATAAGGGCCTCCGCGGTCGCGCGGGTTGATCTCGGCGGCCTTGCTCCAGGAGGCAAGACTGACCAGTTTCACATCCCGGAAACTATTCGACAGGCTGCGGCTGAGGGCATCACTCATAGGACATCGAGCAAGACCGGTCAGAAATCTTCCCGGACGAACTTCCGCTTGTTCAGAGACGATTGATCATCGTAGGCGCCCTTCTTGGAGCGCTTGGGGAGACTCACCGGTGTGTGCGGCACTTTCTTGTGCGGAATCTGTTCGAGGATGTGACGGATGCAGTTCAACCGGGCGCGCCGCTTGTCGTCGGACCGCAGGATGTACCACGGGGCGTGCCGGGTGTCGGTGGCTTCGAGCATGGCGTCCCGCGCGCGGGAGTAATCGTACCACCGACTGCGCGACGGAAGGTCCATGGGACTCAGCTTCCAGATACGCAAAGGGTCGGTCATCCGAGCCTGAAAGCGCCGCTTCTGCTCCTTGTCGCTCACTTCAAGCCAGACTTTGACCAATTGAATGCCGCCGTCGACGATGTACTTCTCCATCTCGGGGCAGAGCTCCAGAAACCGCTTGTGCTGTTCCTTGGTGCAGAAACCCATCACACGCTCGACTCCGGCCCGGTTGTACCAACTCCGGTCGAAGACCACGACTTCGCCCGCCGACGGGAAATGTTGCATGTACCTCTGGAAATACATCTGCGACTTCTCGCGGTCCGACGGCGCGGGCAATGCGACGACGCGGAACACGCGGGGGCTGACCCTCTCGGTGAGGGCCTTGATCGTCCCGCCTTTTCCCGCCGCATCCCGGCCTTCGAAGACGATGATGACCCGCAGGCCCTTGTACTTCACCCACTCCTGTAGCCTGCAAAGTTCCGCCTGCAGCTTGCGCAATTCCTTCTCGTAGGCCTTCCGCTTCATGCGCTCCGGAGCGCGTTCATCCGGTTCTTTTTTCATCTTCAATTGGGCTGATTCAGGAACGCCTCGCGAGGGTCGATGGACCAGGGAAGGTCCGCATCCATCCTGGCGATCAGCGCGGGGAACTGGGCGACAGCCTTCAGACTGGCTGGGTCCACTCCAGCCCGTAACCTCGCAAATCTACCGGACCCGACCCCCGGGCCCCGAGGCGCCCCTGCCCGAACCATCGGAACACCGAGGCCCTCGGGACCGGACCGGTCGGCCTCAGTTTGGCGAAAGCCGCAACTCACCCAGCACTTCGTCCACGTACCCCTGAAGCACCTCGGCTTTCTCGGCTTCCGGCAAGTTCCTGAGCAGCGGACGCGTGACGTGGCGGCGCCACAGCAACTCGAAATTGCCCGTGTTCACGACATCCACCACCAGCGTACCCGCCTCGAAATAGTCGGGGTTTTTGCTCCCCGTATAGGCCTTCTGGGCTTTTTGCTGGAGCTCCGTGGCGTCCCGGCCATAGCCGAAATACCGGCTGATCGAGGTGGTGGACACATTGTTCCCGGTAATGATCAGGTAGGCCACCGTCACGTCGCCACCGGATTCGATCCGGCTCACCCCGCGGGCCGCGAGATTCTTGGCGATCGCCTCCTGGATCATCGCGTGGACCGGGGCCCGCGGGTCCACCGCCTCCGGCAGCGAGGAAGGTCCCGGGTGAATGAAGCTGAACGTCTTGGCCCGAATGCCTCCGGAGTCGACTTGGTCGGGGGCGGACGAGCACCCCGCCAGCGCAAGGACGATGGTGACGACGAGGGAAAACAGTGCGGCTTTCATGGGGAGATTTCTGTCGCTTGGGATTCCAAATCCATCCGCCAACCGCCGCCCAGGGCGCGGTAAAGGATGACGACGCTGAGCAGCTCGTTGTAACGCGCGCGCGCGAGTTGGAGTTCGGCGTCGAAAAGCTCCTGCTCGTTGTAGAGCACCTCCAGATAACTCGTGACGCCGCCTTCGTAGCGGTCGAACGCAAGCGTCGTGGCCGCGCGATGAGCGTTCACCCGCTCCTCCTGCCTCTCGCGGAATTCCCGCGTGCGCTGGTAGTCGATGAGTGCGTCCGACACCTCCCCAAACGCGGCCTGGACGCTGCGTTGGTAGGTTGCGACCGACTCCTGGAAGCGCGCTTCGGCCGCCTTCAGATTGCCTCGAAGCCGGCCGCCGGTGAAGACCGGCACCGTCACCGCCGGCCCGAACTGCCACGCCCGCGCGGCGCCGGTGAACAGGTCCGAAAGCGCGACGCTCTGGTAGCCGTAGAAGCCCGTCAGAGTGACCTGCGGATAGAAGGCCGCCTTGGCCTGGCCGATGTCGGCGTTGGCCGCGACGAGCTGCTGCTCGGCGACCCGCAGGTCCGGCCGCCTCTCGATGAGGGAGGACGGGAGACCGGGCGGCACGCTGGGACGCTGGCCCTGCGCGCTCAACGCGATGCCCCGTTCGATGTCGCCCGGATTGCGCCCCAGGAGGATACTCAATGCATTCTCGTGCTGCTCGATCCGACGGTGGATCTCCGCGATGGAAGCCTCCGCCGAGGACACGAGGATCTGCGACTGATACACGTCCTGCATTCCGGCGACGCCACCCTGCTCACGGGAACGGGTCAGCTCGAGAGATTTGGTGCGGGTCGCGTAGGTGCGCAGCGCGATCTCCAACTCAAGGTCCGCTTCCAGCAGCCCCAGATAAGCCGTGGCAATCTGGGCGACCAAGGTCTGGCGGACCGCGCTTTCGGCCTCCACGGTGGCGAGCAACTGGGCGCGCGCGGCCTCGTTCGCCCGGCGGATGCGCCCCCACAGATCCACCTCGTACCCGGACATCGAGAGGAACACATCCCCGTAGGTCCGTTGAGGTTCGATTCCCGACGGAATCGGGATGGGACCCCGCTGCGACGAGCGGCTGGTGACCAGGTCGCCGCCGGCGTTGACCGTGGGAAAGTACTGGGATCGGGTGACACGCGCGGCCGCCTCGGCCTGAAGCACCCGGGCGGCGGCGATCTTGACGTCCCAATTGTTGGTCAACGCCTCGCCGATATACCCGGTCAGACGCGCATCCTGGAAGGTTTCCCACCAGCCGAGGTCCGCGAAGGAATTCGTCCCGGCGACGGCCGTCGAATCGCTCGCCGCCCTGCGGAAATCCCCGGGGACATCCAGGGCAGGACGACGGTAGTCCGGGCCCACCGCGCAGCCGGCGAACACCCAGACCATCGCAAGGACGGCCACACCCCGAGTGATGAACCTCGTCATCCGTGGACTTCTCCCTTCTCGGCGCCCGCGGCGATTGCCGAAGGCTCGTGGGTCCGGGCCTTGCCTCCGCGTTCGGAAAGGCGCTGGACAAAGACATAGCAGACGGGGATCAGGAAGAGCCCGAGGGCCGTGGCGATCGTCATCCCGAACACGACGCCGGTGCCCATCGTGCTGCGGGCCGCGGAGCCGGAGCCGGTGGCGAGCATCAGAGGAACGCAGCCGAGGATGAACGCGAAGCTGGTCATCAGAATGGGCCGCAATCTCAGGCGCGACCCCTCCACCGCGGCATCGAGGATCTCCTTGCCCTCCTCCCGTTTCATCTTGGCGAATTCCACGATGAGAATGGCGTTCTTGGCGGCGAGGCCGATCAGCATCACGAGACCGATCTGGGCGTACACGTTCAGGTCGAACTTCCGCAGGAGCATGCCGATGAGAGTACCAAGGACGACCGTCGGCGTCGCCAGCAGCACCGAAAACGGCAGGCTCCAGCTCTCGTACTGCGCCGCGAGGAGGAGGAAGACGAAGAGCACCGCCATGCCGAAGATGACCGGGGCCTGGCCCTCCGATTTCTTCTCCTGCAATGTCAGGCCCGACCATTCGTAACCCACCTCGCTCGGCAAGGTGCCCATGACCTCCTCGATCGCCTGGATGGCCTGGCTCGAGCTGTAGCCCGGCGCCGGGGCGCCCATGATCTCGGCGGCATTGTAGAGATTGAAGCGCGTGACGAAGTTCGGACCCGACATCCTGCTCACCTTCACCAGGGTGCTGAGGGGCACCATCATGCCTTCCTGATTTCGAACGTAGAACTTCCCGATGTCATCCGGTTTCGCGGTGAACTCCGACTCGGCCTGGAGGAACACCTTGTAGACACGCCCGAAACGGACGAAGTCGTTCACATAAAGACCACTCAGATAGGTCTGGAGCGTTTGGAAAATGCTGTCGACGGGCACGCCGAGCGTGCGCGCTTTCTCGCGGTCGAGTTCGACCTTCACCTGGGGCGACGAGGGATCGAACGTCGTGCTGATCCGGCCGATCTCAGGGCGCTTTGCAACCGCCTCGGTGAGCTGTCCGACGTACCCCGCCAGTTGCGCGATGCTGCCGCCCGAGCGGTCCTGCAACTGCATGGTGAACCCCGACACGTTGCCGTAACCGGGCAGCGGGGGCGGACCGAACGCGAAAGCCCGGGCGCCGGCGATCGAGGCGAACTCCCGGTTCCATCGCCGGGCGATGGCGCTGGCGTGCAGATCAGGCGATTTTCGCTCCTCCCAGTCCTCCAACCCCACGAACATCAGGGCCGAATTCGGAAAGTTCAGCGAATTGAGGATGTTCATTCCGGCCAGCGCCACGGCCGAACGCACTCCCTCGCTTTTCCCGACGATCTTCTCGACCTGCTTCAGGACCTCGTCGGTCCGCTGGAGCGACGCGCCTTCGGGCAATTGGACGGCCACGAAGAGATACCCCTTGTCCTCGTCGGGAATGAAGCCCCCGGGAACGAATTTCCCGATCAGCCAGATGCCTCCCAGCACGAGCACCAGGAAAAGCATGGACCGCGTCGCCTTCCGAGCCAGGCCACCCACGATGTTGCCGTAGCCGTTGCTCAGTCGATCGAAGGCACCGTTGAACCACTTGAAAAAGCGCGCGATGGGACCCTTTCCGGGCTCCGGCTTTCTCAGAAGCATCGCGGACAGCGCGGGGCTGAGCGTGAGGGCGTTGATCACCGAAAACACCACGGCGACCGCGATGGTGAGGGCGAACTGCTTGTAGAGCTGGCCCGTGACACCCCCCATGAACGCCACCGGGACGAACACCGCGCAGAGGACGAGCCCGATCGCCACCACGGGCCCGGACACCTCCTTCATGGCCTGGCGGGTCGCCTCCACCGGGTTCATGCCGTGCTCGAGATGGTGCTGCACCGCCTCCACCACGACGATGGCGTCGTCGACCACGATTCCGATCGCCAGCACCAGGCCGAACATGGTCAGGACGTTGACGCTGAATCCGAGGACCGGGAACATGATGAACGCACCCAGCAGGGAAACGGGAACCGTCGCCATCGGAATGATCGTGGCGCGGAAGCTCTGGAGAAAAACGTAGACGACGATCAGGACCAGGATGACGGCCTCGAAGAGCGTGTGCTCGATCTCCTTCATCGAGGCCTCGATCGGCAACGTCGAGTCGAGGGTGACATCGTATTGCATGTCCGCCGGGAACCGCGCCTTGGCCGCTTCGAGGATCTTCCTGACGTTGTCGGCCGTCTCCAGGGCGTTGGCCCCGGGGGCGAGGTAGATGCCGATGGCACCCGCCGGGGACTCGTTGAGCCGCGCGCGCAGGTCGTAGGTCTGCGCCCCCAGTTCCACGCGGGCCACATCCTTGATCTTCACCTGCGACCCGTCGGGATTGGCGCGGATGATGATTTCCTCGAACTCCTTGGGATCCTTCAACAACCCCAGGGCCCGGACGTTGAACTGGCTCTCCTGCCCGGGCGGGGCGGGCTCCGCGCCGATCCGGCCCGCGGGCGACTGGGCGTTCTGCTCCTTGATGGCGTTCTGGATATCGGAAGGCGTAACCCCCAGGGATGCGAGCCGATCCGGCCGAAGCCAGATGCGCATCGAATAATCCTGGGCCGTGAAGTTCTTCACATCCCCGACGCCCCGGACGCGTTTGATGGCATCGACCAGGTTGATGTCGCAGTAGTTGCCCAGGAAGACGGCGTCGTAGGTGCCCTTGGGGGAAGAGAGAGCGACGACCATCAGGATGTCCGGACTGGACCGATTGACGACAACGCCCTCGCGCTTCACGGCGTCGGGCAGTTGCGCCTCGGCCTGCCCCACCCGGTTCTGGGCGTTGACCTGCATGATGTCGACATCGGTGCCCACATCGAACAGGACGT
Organism: Limisphaerales bacterium; assembly: GCA_050250555.1. Taxonomy (GTDB): domain Bacteria; phylum Verrucomicrobiota; class Verrucomicrobiia; order Limisphaerales; family CAIMTB01; genus CAIMTB01. Next base: position 15,281 of record JBFWOK010000053.1, on the reverse strand, counting down.
TCAGGATGAGTTTGCCGTCGTTCGCGTTGAACGACTGGAGGTAGAGGAGCTTGTCGACCCCGTTGACCTTCGACTCGATGGGGGTGGCGACCGATTCCATGACCGCCTCCGCCGCCGCGCCGCGGTAGGTGGTGGTCACCTGGATCATCGTCGGACTCACGGGCGGATACTCCGCGATGGGAAGGCGCCCGAGCGTGATCAACCCGACGATCACGGTCAGGATCGAGATGACGATCGCGACGATGGGGCGACGAATGAAGAAATCCGCCATGGAATTATTCTTTCGCGCCGTTGCCAGCGGGGGTTGCGGTGGCCGATTCGCGCGCCGCCATCTGTTCGGCGGTCATGACCTGAACCTCCTTGCCTTCCTGCACCTTCTGGATGCCCTCGACGACAATCCGGTCGGCCGGCTTCAAGCCCTCGAGGATCACCAGGCTGCCGGCGATGGCCTCCCCAACCTTGACGGCGCGTTGGGTCGCCTTGTTCTCCGGGTCGATCACCCAAACGAAATTCCTCCCTTGCAACTCGGTCACCGCCCGTTCCGGCACGAGGATCGCATCCTGGCGTGTTCCAATAACGACCCGGATCCTACCGAACATCCCGGGCCGCAGGACCCCCGCTTCGTTCGGAAACTCGGCGCGAACACGGAGCGTTCCCGTTCGGACATCCACCGCTCGGTCGATGAAAACAAATCGGCCCGGCCCCGGATGGGTCGAGCCGTCCGCAAGGATCAGCACGACCGGTAGCTGCGCGAGTTGCCTGCCCGTCTCGCGAATCGTGGCCTCCGCCCTCAGGTATTCGACCTCGCTCACCGCGCAATAGAACCAGATCGGATCCAGGGTCGAGATCGTCGCGAGCAAGGTCGGCTCCCCCTTCCCAACCAATTCGCCGACCGACACCTCCTTCGCTCCGATCAGCCCGTTGATCGGCGATCGGACATCGCAATACTCGAGGTCCAGTTTGGCGGAATCGACGCGGGCCTTCGCGGAAAGGACGCCGGCCTTGCCGATGTCCACCGACGCTCGGGCGTTGTCCAGGTCCTGCTGCGGAATGGCGCGCTTTTCCGCGAGCGGTTCGAGGCGGGCCACATCCTTCAAGTACTTGTTCAGGGCCGCCTCCGACTCCGCCAGCATTCCGTGCGCCGCCGCGAGCCGTTCCTCGTACGGCTTGGGGTCGAGTTGGAACAGGGGATCCCCCTCCTTGACGGGCTGACCCTCGGTGAAGAGCACCTTCTGGACAAATGCCTCCACGCGCGCCCGCACCTGGACATTCTGCGGGGAATCCAATTGGCCGATGAACTCGGCCGTGACCGTCACGTTGGTGCCCCGCAATTCCGCCACCTGAACAACCGGCGGCGGCATCGCGGCCCCTTGGCGCTTGCACGAAGGCGCCACCAAGGCCGTGATCAGCAACAGAAAGAGCGCGATCCCCGGGTTCGCCCCCACCCCGGCCGCCCCAGCTCTTCCGCGCAACCGCCCTGGGGTTGCATCCGTCGATTCCGCGATTCTGGGAAGGTTCATGGTGAAAGCTTTGAGATCATCAATCAGGCGCCCCCGAATTCGGAGGAGATTCCCAATGTGCCCTGGCCAACGACATGGGCCGTCGAAATCCTGGGGAATCGTTCCATAGCGGCATCCTGTGGAGCCTCGACGGCGACAACCATCGCCAAGGCGCAAGACGCCCGCAACCCCACATTGAAGCCGTGAAGCCGGCCGGCGAACGGATCGCACACGACCTGGGACTCCATCTTTGCAAGCCGGTCGGGATGCCGGGAAAGGGTGGGTCGGCCCCGGACGAGGGCCTTGTCGCGCTGTTCGCGCTCCGCCTTCTGCTTCTTGGAGGTCGAATCACCCTCGGGCCCGAAAAATCCCGCAGATGTCATTGGCGTTCCGCGGACAAACGCATCCCCCCAGGCGGACACCCCCCAGGCGGACACCCCCCAGGCCAGCCACCGGCGCCTCTGGATCTGGTGGGGGATGGACGTCGTCACGAAAACCATGCAAGGGAACACTGGGACAGGTGCTGCGAACTCCTCAAGCATAGGATCGAGGGGGCGCTGGCGGACCTCGGAAGAATACGGGTTGGCTCCCGGTAGAATTGCGGAGCGGCCACCATCCCGACGCACCAACGATACACTTCAGCGCCGGGTTGCTTCGACCCGAGCCGCCCCCCCGGGGACGTTCCCCTTGAGCACCAGCGGCAAGAGCGCAAACGCGGCGGTGGTGGCGGTCATGAGGATGGGAATGAGCCGCTCCTCGCTGCCTCTGCGAACCAGGTCGAGGCCGAATGACTGCCCCTCCTTACGCTCCAGGTGCCGGTAGTGGCTCACAAGCAGGATGCCGTTGCGCGCCGCGATGCCCAGCACGGTAACAAAACCGACCAGCGATCCCAGCGACAGCACACCGCCGCCGATCCACGCCGCGATCACTCCTCCGATCAGCGCGAACGGCAGCGTCAACGCCACGAGCAGCACCCGCCGAGGTGATTGGAGATCCGCCAGCAGGAGGACGAGAATGCCGGCCAGCGAACCCAGGCCGAGCCAGAGCAATCGACGTTGCGCGGTCTGGCGTTCGGCCCATTCCCCGAGAATCTCGGCATGGTAGCCGGTGGTGAAGCTCACCTTGCCCACGCGCTCCTCCACGTCGCGAGCCACGTCGCCCAGCGCGCGACCGCTCACGTTGCAGGTCACGTCAATGCGCCGCGACGCGCCCTCACGCTTGATGGCGTTGGGCGTTGGCACGATGGCGAGGTCGGCGACATCGGCCAGCCGCACATGACCACCGGAAGGTGTTTCGATCAGCAGTTCGCGAAGCGTGGTGAAGTCCGCGCGGACGTGCGGTTGGCTCCAGACGATCACATCATGAATGCGCTGCCCCTGGAACACTTCGCCGACTTTCCGACTGCTGATGAGAGTGGTGACCGCCTGCCGAACCCGGCCGGCGGCCAGTCCATGCAGCGCGGCGGATTCGGGGCGGAGTCTTACGGTGATGTGGGGCACAAGGGTTTGCGGCTCAACTTTGAGTGCGCGAGAGAGCCGTGCATCGCGATGCGCGGTGGCCTTGACGTTGAGCAGCAGGAGGCACAGCGCGGGTGTGACGGTAAGCGCGACGGCGAGGGAAGCAGCGATGGCGAGGATGTAGGCCAAGGCGAGCGGGCGAAAGAACGTACCCGCCAATCCAGGCAGGAAAAACACCGGCACAAACACCAGGACGATGATCACGCTGGCGTACACCACAGCGCTGCGGACTTCAAGGGACGCTCGGAGCACGACCTGAAAGCGTGTCAGCGGATTGGCGAGCGACTCATTCTGCCGCAACCGGCGCAGAATGTTCTCCACGTCGATGATCGCGTCGTCCACGACCTCCCCGAGCGCGATGATCAGACCGGCAAGGATCATCGTGTTGATGGTTTCCCCGCGCCAGCGCAGCAGCAGCAGCGCGATGGCGAGCGACAGCGGAATGGCGGTGAGGCTGATCACCGTCGTGCGCCAGTCACCAAGGAATAGCGCGAGGATGATCACCACCAGCAAACACCCCAGCCACAGAGCCTCGGTGAGATGATCAATCGAAATCTGAATGAACGTCGCCGGTCGGAAAATCGTGCTGTCCACGCTCACTCCCGGCAGCGCGGGCTTGAGTTCGGCGAGGACCTTCTCGACGCCCCTCGTGACATCGAGCGTATTGCCCCACGGCTGCTTCTCGACGATGAGCAGAATTCCCGGCCCGTCGTTGATGACGGCATCCCCAATCGGCGCGGGATGGCCGATGCGCACCTGCGCAACATCGCCGAGGCGGATTGGGGCTCCATTGCGAAACTCAACCACCGTGCGCGCGAGGTCCTCTGGCGTCTCGATGAGTCCAAGCTGGGTGACGCTGAAACGACGGTTCGGCGTATCAATGAACCCGCCTGCGGAAACGACGGCGGCGTCGCCGGCCGCACGGGTAACCGCGTCCAAGGTGACGCCGGCGGCGCGCAGGCGTTGTGGATCAACCAGCACTTGGCATAGACCCACTCGCCACCGTGAATGTCATGAAGCACGGCGCTGAAAGGCAGGACGAGGTGCTCGGTGCTGCTGTCGCGCGTCGGTATCTCCACGGCGATGCGCTCGCCGGCGCGCATCGGCGAGCCGGCGGGCAATTCGAAATACCAATCCACGGTGTTGGCGATGGGGTTGGCCGTGGGGGGACCGTCGACGCGGCTGACCCGCAGGCTCGCGGTGGTCTCGGTAAGCGTGCCGACGACCGCTTCCGCCTTCGGGTCCAGCAAGGCCGCCTCGCCGCTATAGATGGCCACGCGAATCCAAGCTCGATTCATCCCGCCCGCATTCTGAAGGGGTGCGCCGAGGATCTTCCGCTGGGCCTTCGAAGTCTGCAACGCCGCCTCCGCCATCCCCAGCGCGGCGCGCGATTCATCGACGGAGCGCACGCTTCCGGCTTCGGCTTTCAGCATCTTTTCGGCGCGGTCGAACGCGATCTTCGAGACGTCGACCTGCACCTGCGCCTGCAACACGCGATTGTCCGCCAGAATCTGGAGATCGGCGAGGCGCAACAGTTCGTCGAGAGTCCCCCCGAGCAGAGGCGCGGTCTCTCCCGTTGCGGCCAGGGGAATGACCACGTCACCGGAAAACCGTCGCACGGCGGCGACGGTGCGGCGTTCGACGGGGACGACCTTGATCCGCAGTCGTTGCTCGGCTTCCGGCTTGAGCGTGAGCACCACCAGATTGGCTTCCCTGGTCACCGTGGCGGGGGCGGACCCCGCATCGGCGGCGCGCAGCATGACGGGGGCGGACAGCAGCGCGAGAACGAGGAGTGGTTTCATGCGTGATTTCAGTCGCGGAAACGGCGGCCCAGGGCACGGGCGAGTTCAGCCTCGGAGCGACGAAACTCGGCCAGCGCCTCAGCCTCCTGCACGCGCGTCTCGGCCAGGCGACGCTCGGCATCGATGTAAACCTGTGGCGGGGCATCGCCGAGGTCACGCGCGTTGCGGGCGTGAGTCACGGCGGCCTCCAGGGCCGGCATCACGAGTTCACGACTTGATCGCATTTCCGCAATGGACTGGGCATGGCGCGCGGCGGCCTCGCGGACATCGAGCAGGATGCGATCACGGAGCGTGACATGACGGAAGATGGCTTGTTGGACCTGGGTGGCGGCCCGGGAGCGGGCAGCTTGATTCTGATGGAAGATGGGCAACGTGGCGTCGAGGCCGGGGCCGATTTGAGCACCCGACGCCGTCTGGTTGCCGTCCACGATGGCATTCACCATGACCACCTCCGCCATGGCGAGCTGTCCCCGCTTGCGGGCGGCTTCGAGCACCAGTTCGTTGGCGCGCAATTCCGGGCGCGCCGCAAGCGCCTGCTTCAACAATTCCGGGAGCGGCGGCAAGCGCCCGGTGTCGGGGGGTGGACACTCCAGGGTCAGCGGCTGTCCCTCCGTGGAGAGCCCCAACAGTGTCCGCAGCCGCTCGCGGGTGAGTTGCTCGTCGCGTTTCAGACGTCCGAGTGCCTGGCGTGCTTGCGAAGCGTCAGCACGGGCCTGTGCCAGTTCCAACGCGCTGATGTCGCCCAGTTGAAATCGGCGTTCAGAAATCCGGACCGTTTCATCCCGCCAGCGAAGCGAAGCCTCGGCTGCCTCCAGGCGATTCTCTGCAAGCTCCAGCTCAGCACACGCCACACGCACATCGCGCACGAGATTCAGCCCGCTGGCCACAAGTTGACCGGCAGCGGCTTCGAGGTCGAGGTTGGCCGCGGCCACCCGGCGCGGCCGCAACCAGAGAGATTCGACGGGGAGAAGCGCCGTGAACTCGAACTGCTTCGGTCCGGCGGGAAACAGCGCGACCAGGCTGGGGTTGCGCAATTGCTTCGCCTGGAGCAGATCGGCGCGGTTGAATCCGAGCCCGGCGAGCGCCTCCTGAAACGCGGCGTTGTTCCACAACGCGATGGCGACCGCATCGTCTGCGCTTAACCCATGCAGCGAGGCGATCCCTGGAGGCACGGCGAAAAGGGATGCATTGGTCTTGAGGGTGAACCCGCCGCCGATGCCCCGCTCCACCGATGCCGCCAATTCCCAAGTGGAAGGTGCGCTCATGCAGCCGGTGAGCTGGATCAACCCTGCCACCAAGGCCGATCCTGCCAGCCTCATGAATGGTCTGCTCATCGCCAATCTGCCGCGAGGTTCTGCACGCGCGCCCAGGAAACCGGGCCCGACCGCTGGGGATTTGTTACAAGCCGATGCTGAATAACGGATGAACCGCAAATGACAAAACTGTCATCCATCGAGGCGAGGTCGCATCGGGCGCCACGGCAGGCATTGGTGGTTTGACAACCCTTTCAGGTCGCCGGGACAGTGGCGGTCCTGTGTATGCGGATTCTGCTCGTGGAAGATGAAAAAAGATGGCGCTGTTTGTCCGCAAGGCGCTCCAGGCAGAAGGGTTTTCGGTGGATACGGTGCATCGCGGCGATGATGCGCTTTGCGCCGCCGCCTCCACATCCTTTGATGTGATCATCCTCGACATCATGCTGCCCGGACGCGATGGCCTGAGCGTGCTGCGCCAGTTGCGCGAGCGCGGGATGTGCGCTCCCGTCTTACTCCTGACCGCACGCGGAGACGTGAATGAGCGGGTGGAGGGGCTGAATGCAGGCGCGGACGACTACCTGCCCAAACCCTTCGTCCTGGCCGAACTGGTGGCACGCGTTCGCGCTCTGAGTCGTCGCGGCGGAGAGACGCGCCCCGTCGTGCTGCGCCTGCGTGATCTTGTCGTCGATACCGTCGCCCATACCGTGCGAAGGGGAGACCGGATGATTGACCTGACGCCCCGCGAATTTCGGCTGCTGGAGTTTCTACTGAAATCCTCGGGGCGGGTCTGCAGCCGTATGGCCATTGTGGAAAGCGTTTGGGATTACGACTTCGATCCCGGCTCGAACCTCGTGGATGTTTACATCAAACGCCTGCGCGAGAAGATCGATGGGTCCGCGTCGACGCGTTTGGTGCATACCGTGCGCGGAATCGGTTACGTGCTGAAGGATTCCCCATGACTATTCGCCAGCGTCTGACGCTCTGGTATGGCAGCATCCTGCTGCTGTCCGTGCTCCTCCCAGCGGCGATGATGTATTTCGAACTCATCGTCGAACCGGATGGCGCGCCGCCGGTGGACATCCCCACGACCCGGTGGCGGAGGAAATCGCCGAGGTCATCTTCTACTGCCTTCTGCCGATGACCATCCTGACCGTCACCGGCGGCTGGTGGCTCTTGCGAAAGGCCCTGGCGCCGCTTGAGAACCTGGCGACGACGGTGGGACAGTTGCGGGCGAGTAATCTCCGCGAACCCCTGCCTCGCTCGGGCACCGGCGATGAAGTGGACCGCTTGACTGAGGCGCTCAACACCAGCCATGCGCAGCTTGAGGAAGCCTTCAAACGAATCCGCAACTTCACCCTGAACGCCTCCCACGAATTGAAGACGCCGCTGGCGCTGTTGCATAGTGAGATCGAGGCGGCCTTGGCTGATCCCAAAATCGGCCCGCGCCAGCGAGAAGTCTTCGCGAGCCAGTTGGATGAAATCCAACGCCTCGGCAGAATCGTCTCCGATCTCTCGCTGCTGGCCAGAGCCGACGCCGGGCAGACTCAGTTGCAACACGAACCGGTTCTCTTGCATGAGTTGGTGCAGGACAGTTTTGCCGACGCGGAAATCCTCGCCCAACCGCGGAAGATCAAGGTGCAGCTCAATCCCTGCGAATCAACGACCTTGCGGGGCGACCGGCACCGTCTGCGCCAACTCCTCCTGAACCTCACGGACAATGCCATCAAACATAACCAGAATGGTGGCCGGGTCTTGATGGCGCTGCGACAACTGGATCAGCAGGCGGAACTGGTCATCACGAATACGGGACCGGGCATTGCTCCGGATCGGCTGCCACGCGTTTTCGATCGCTTCTATCGAGGCGACGAATCTCACAACGGCGACACCGAAGGGAGCGGCCTTGGTTTGAGCATTGTCCAATGGATCGTGGAAGCGCACGGCGGGACCATTCAAATCACCTCGGCAGGCGAAACCAAGGTAACCGTACTCCTGCCGCTCGGTCATCCGGCAGCAGAAGCCTCACCCTGACGAGGCCGTACCGATTCCGCCTGGAGACTGCTTGAACCAAGCCACCCCAGGCATTCCACCAATTCCACCACCTCGGCGGAGTCCACGGGCTTGGCCTTCTTTTCCCGCTGCCAGGCGGTTGCGCCGTAGGGATCATCCGTCACCGCCACCTTCGGTAATTCGGCAAGAACGGCAAGGCCGCCCCCACGCCGGACTGGAGCGGGACGTCCGCGAAGCGCTCCCGCGGCCAGAGCACGAACGCGGCGCGATGGTACGAGCGCTCGAACGTGGCCCCCTCGTCGCCGGTTCCTCGACATTTTCGGTGGGTCATCGGCTCAACCGATTCAGGCCTGGGGCTTGGGTCGCTCCTAGCGAAGCTTAGGATTCTCAACAGGCCGCACGCCTAGAGACAGATCGGCCCTACGAGCCTGGAATCCGCGAGTTGTCGAATGTCGGAATCCCTGGGCCTGGGCCAGGGCCGGGCAAAGCCCGCCTTTCAGTATGAGTCGGGAGACATCCGTGTGAGCGTGCCCACCGCGGACGAGCCGCGCGTGAAGCAGTTCGGGCCCGAATCGCTCAGGCTCGCGTGGCTGAGAAGCGAGCAGCGTGAAAGCGGCCGCTGGTGGATGCATTCGCTCTGCCGTGGCAATTACCCCTACATCACCTACATCGCCACGGCCCAGGCGTTGAAGGCATTTGATTTTTGCGGGGAACTGCCCGTCGCGGCGACGAACTGACAGCCGCCGATTCGAGGATCCGGCCACTCGGGGGAGACGAAGTCGTTACGAAACACGCCAAACCGCAAGGCCGACCTGGGCGCATTTCAGAATCCGAACGCCCCGTACTGCCGCATCAGTCTTTGGATCGTCGGCGCGTGCGCGCGGAAAGGTTCCGGAGGCGGCGGCGGAAGGGGCATGGCTACCGATGGGCCGAAGGGCGTCTGGGCGGCCTTCAGGTTGTACGCCTTGACCAGCAGGGCTTCGAGGTTGACGACATCCCGGATGTTGTAGGCGAGGAGGGTTTCCAGTCCACGTACGCCACTGAGTCGCGGAAGTCAGGGTACAACCGCCAATGCTCGCTGGACGGCATGGTTGCCGCAAAGAATGCCGAATTCCTGCCGGCCAGATGCCGCTGCGATTCCGCGAGGTGTTGGACCAACTGTTCGTGGCGTCGGGCGCCAAGCGCCGCGGCGGCCGGCTCGACCGCGTCCCAGGACACCGCTCCGGACGCCCAGAGGCGTTCCTCGGCCTTCAGGCCGATCCCGGGTACGTGGCAGAACGTCTGACGCAGCACGAGTGGAGCTTGGCGAAGCCGAAGCGGGGTCGCAATGGGGCGCCGATGCTATCCGCCGATGGGGTGATCCGAAATGCGGGTTGAATTCGACGCACACCATGACCCTCCGCCCGGCGGCTTGTCCTTCGCTCGGCCCGACGCAATACGGGTTCGCGGGGCCTTGTTGCTCCTTGGGATCCAGGAGCGAGAGGAATCCAGGCTACCGCTGGCCGTAGGGCTTGGTGTTGACACCCGTGGTCATCCAACTTTCGTGGAGGGCCTGGGGAGTTTGAAGGCTGGTGATCCACTGGCCATGGCCGTCGGCGAACCCCCAATTCCACCCCTTGGCGCCGTGGTTGTTGACCGGGTCCGGAGAATTGTTGGCGTCGTTCGGCACCTGGGGCAAGTCGTCATCGGCATCCAGCACGATGACGATCTTGGTGGGGGCGAAGCCGGTGGTCGACGGGCTCTTGCGGACGCCGTTGAGATTCTCGCGTTCGAAGATGCCGAAGAACTCGTAGCTATGGCCACCCTTGTTGTGCAGGCGATCGCCGCTCGCGGTCACGGCAAGATCCAGGAGCTTGCCGGTGCGATCCCGCACGTTTTCACGGACGACATTCCGGGTGTTCGGGCACAGGAAGGTCTTCACCGTGGAAAGGTACTGGGGATGGAAGGAGAGCGGAGCCTCGTCGCTGCCAATGGTCGCCGTATTGTAGTAGTAACCGGGGAAATCCTCCGCATAGAGGTGGGAGGCGAACATGATCTGTCGGGTGTTGTTCAGGCACCCGATTCGGCGCGCGCGATCCTTCGCCTGCGAGAGCGCGGGGAGCAGGAGGCTGGCGAGAATCGCGATGATCGCGATGACGACGAGGAGTTCGATGAGGGTGAAGCCCGCGGCCAGACGACACGGGCCACGATGATCACGCCTGCCGGTCCCGCGGATACCACCACGGGCCCGGCAGCCTTGGACGGGCGCTCTCATCGGTTCTGGCGCAGGCGGTAGAATCCGGCGGAGCTTCCCGCGGGAATGGGAGTGCTCCAGTTCGCGCCGGTCTGGTCCGAGGCGACGACGGACCACGGGCCGGCGGTGACCGACTCGGTACGCTCGACCGTGTACGGCTGTCCTCCAAGGTCCGTGACCCCGAGGGTGAGCGTGCCGCCGTCCAGCGTGATCGCGACGATCCGCGGATTTCCCGGGCCCGAAGGCGATGGCATTTCAGAGGCGCCGGCGTGGAGGAAGTGGGCATCCGTCTCGCCCCAGGTCGTGAGGCCGAAACGTCGGCCCGGCGCGATCGAACTGTCCACCCACGCCCAGGATCGGCTCCGGGCGGGATCGTCCGCATCCTGGGCGGTCATTCGATACGCGCCGTTGCGATGCGCGAACTCCACCCGAAAGGGGGTGCCGTTCCGGTAGAGGAACGAAGTGTCGCCGGCCACGAGGTCGGACCAGGTCCCGTTGACCTTTCGGCTGATGCTAAGGCCCTGGGGGACCCGGCCGCCCGCGGTGGGTTCCGAGACGAACAGCACGCGGGCGAAATTGTTGAGGTCCTGGTAGTCGTAGACAAACCCGATCCCGTCGTCGTCGAACGGGTGGAAGCCGATCTCGAGCCGTTGATTGGCGGAGGGAACCGAGGGGGCGAGAAGGATGGAACCCTCCCCGTCGGCGCGAGGTTGGAAGGGTGCGCCGGTGGTCGGCGTCGAATAGTTCGCGGTCTGGAGGATCGTGCCATGGGCCGAGGCTTGCCAGGTGCCGGCCGCGGCGCCGGATTGCGGCAGATCCCACCCCGCCGGAAGCTCGCCGGCCAGCGGCACCCCTTCCCAGGTTTCGCGAAACACCTCCGTCCCGGCCGATTCGATGATGACGCTCTCGACCAGCGCCCCGGTGCTGACAGGGTTGGAGGCGGTGGCGGTGCTTCCCCCACTTTGCCCCCAGGTCCCCACACCAACGCGCCCGTCGGCGTGGTCCGAATCCGAAAACGCCAGCACGAGTTCACGCCCGGTATCCCACACCGGCGGGGTGACCGTCGTGTCCCAGCCGGTCACCCGGACTTCAAAGTCCGAGCCCTGCGCCGAGACGCTCACCCGGACGCGCTTGTAGAACGACGTGTCGGTCGGGTCGGTGGCGATGGAGGCATCCTCGGCGAGACTGCTGAACACGCCGGCCGTACGCTTTTGAATCGTCACGCCAAACGGGGCGCGCCAGTCGAGGTTGTTGTTCTCGCCGCAGACCGTGACCTCACGGGAAACGTGCTCGTCCAGGAGCAACCGGAGCATGTCAGCGGCCCTTCACGATTTCCGCGGGGACCTCGATCCGCTCCAGGGCGGACATGGTGCGGGAAAGCCGGGTGAAGTCGCACGTCCGGCCGTCCTCAATCGCAGCTTCGATTTCGTCGGGGAAGGCGCCCGCGTAACTGAGGGCCGCGCGCACCTTGGATTCCGGCCAACTCAGATGGCGAGCCACCGCCGCGGCATCATTGTCGTAGCCGCGAGCCAGGTTGACGACCTGCCATGCAGCCACGCGGGTTCCTTCCAGGTAGGCTTGGCGGCCGACGGGCGAATCGCGGAACTCGATCATGGCGAACTCCTCCCGACGCAGCCCTTCGTCGACGAGGCGGGCGGCCGTTTCGGCGGCCGAGCGATCGAGACGCTTGGCCAGGCGCTTCAGGCTCGCCGCGCGCTCAACGGGCAACCGGAGACTCAAAACGGTGGTCGCGGGCATGGGAATTCCTCGTTTGCAGTTTCTGTACTCATTGCAGACATCCAACGACACGGAGTCAACGGGGCAACAGAACCTTCACATGGGACGGCCCGAGTGTTGCCCGCCCTCCTCCCGGGGCAAGCGTCGGTCCAGCGTGGGTCAAGTGTGGGCCAAGTAGGGGTCAAACCCTCCTGGGCATCACCGCTGGTCGTGGCCAAACGCGTGCAATCGGAACGAGGCTGGCCGCATGACCACCACCGCGGAGGGAAACGGAGCCGAGGTCAGCGCCTCCCCAAACCGCAGACGCCCCCCGCAGCAGGCGGATCTCGTGCTTCATGGCGAAGGCGTGCCACCACCTCGTATCCGTCCGCGCCGGGACGAGGCAGAGCGTTATCGGGTAGCAGGAGGGTGGGCCACGGTGGTGCCCGAGTACCCCCTCGCCCGCACCCACGCCGCCAAGATCGCCCTCGACCGAGTGGTGGAGTTGATTCGGGAAGCCCCGGACGCCCCTCCCAGCCGCGAATTCCGCCGATTCCTCTGGTCGCTCTTCAACGGCCACCACCCCATCAACCTCTGGCGCCTCCGCCACACCCTCGACCGCCAACAATCCGAATGGGCGACCGAGGTATTCACCGCCTCGATGAACGGCCACGTCTCCGAGGAACTCCTCCGCCGCGCGCTGACCGATTCAGGGGAGTTCAACCCTGAGACGCCGAAACGCTCGACGCAGATGAGCTGAAACGACTGAGCGATGCTGCGGAGACCGTGGCCGTCTTGCGCTGCACCCGCCCAAGACCGACCCGCTCCGGTCCAAGTCGCGTCCTGGCGCTGGTGAGGCGATTCGCCGACTTCGGCGTGCGCCAAGCGCGGATCCCACGATCTGAGGGATGGACACTTGCTGGGATCGAATCGCTACCTCCCCCGTCCCGCCTCGTGCCCGGCCTCGGCCGATTCCCGACACCCAGGAAATACTCGGTAGCTGGTGGGGATGTCAGCGAATGGGCGATCATCCTCAATTTGTTTCTGCACGATTGCAATGTGTGCATGTAAATTGTGTTGCCAGATCAAACATCGCCAGTATGATAAATCCGTGGCCCGAAAAAACCCAGCCGGCCTGCAAGCCTGCTGGGCTCAAGTCCGAAGCCACCCGCGAGGGCGACATCAGTCTGGTAACGGTTTCGTACCTCGCCGGGTGCCTCGGAGGCAACACCCAATCCCGGGGCCGCCACAATCCGGGATCTAAGAGGACAATGCCTGAGAACATCCAAATCCAATGCATCAACAAGTCCGATCGCCCGAATCCGCACGAACGGATTCTCAAGGTCGGTGGGATCCATAACGGCAAGCGGTGGAGCCTCACGCAGGAGGACGCCATTGCCGGGATCGAAGCGAGGAAGTGGGCGTTCTTCGTCCACGTCGGCGGCAAATCGATCTGGGTGATCGTCGCGATCAGCCGCTTTGGGAACAAGTACCTGAAGACCGCGAGCGATGGGGAAGATCCCAACAACCTGCTCAGCCTTCCCGAGTGCCCTTGATGCAGCCGTAACATGACGCTCCTTGGCTCCATCGCGGAGATCCGTATGGGAGCGACCCTGCGGGGTCGGGATGCCACGCGTCCCGACCCCAATGGGGCGTATCGGTTGCTCCGCATCGGCGACCTCTCGGACGACGGCCGGTTGTTGAATTCCGATCTGCCCCGAATTCAACCGCACGAGGAACTTCATGATGGACTCTGCTTGAGGCCGGGCGACGTGGTCTTCGCGAACCGCGGGAGGCGTACCACCCCCTATGTTTTCCGGCTTCCGGAACCGAATGTGATCGTGGGGGCTCAGTTCTTTGTCCTTCGCCCGGATCCAGTCCGGATGATGCCGGAATTCCTGGCTTGGTATCTCCGATCGGAAGAAGCCGCCGTCCATTTTGCCAATCGGAGGAAGGGCACGCTCGTTGCCGTGCTTCAACGGCGCGATCTGGCGGAACTCCCGGTTCCTGTCCCGGACCTGCCGATCCAGCGTCGAATCGCCGAACTCGCCGAACTTGCCGACGAGGAACGCCTTATCGTCGAGCGTCTCGCCGGCCTCCGTCGTCTCCAGCTGAATCGCCGATTGATCGAAACCCTCCACCCTCCCGATTCCTCATTCTCGTGAGCCGTCTCCAGCAATCCGAAATCAACGACATCGCCTGGCGCGCCTGCGACACCTTCCGTGGCGTGGTCGATGCCGAGAACTACCGGAACTACATCCTCGTGATGCTGTTTTGGAAATACATCTCCGACGTCTGGCGCGATCACCGCGACAAGTACCTGGTCGAATACAAGGGGGACCACGCGCGTGTGAACCGGCGGCTCGCGCGTGAGCGTTTCCAGCTTCCCGAGGGTTGCGATCTGGCGAGTCTCCATGGACAGCGCAACGAACCCGATATCGGCGAACGGATGAACATCGCCCTGGAGAAGATCGAGGAAGCCAACAAGGCCAAACTCGAAGGCGTCTTCCGTGAGGTCGATTTCAACTCCGAGAACAAGCTGGGCCAGACCAAGGATCGCAATGCCCGCCTGAAACTCCTCCTCCAGGACTTCAACGATCCACGCCTGGATCTCCGACCCTCGGTCGTCGGTGAGGAGGACGTGATCGGCAACGTGTACGAGTACCTGCTGGAGCGGTTTGCCTCCGATGCCGGGAAGAAGGCGGGTGAGTTCTACACCCCGGGGCAGGTTTCCAAACTGCTCGCCCGACTGCTGGCCCCCAAGAAGGGCGATACGGTCTGCGACCCGTCCTGCGGCTCCGGGTCGCTCCTCATCAAGGTGGGCCGTCAGGCCGACGAACGGGATTTCGCGCTGTTCGGGCAGGAGATGAATGGGACCACCCACGCCCTCTGCCGGATGAACATGTTCCTCCACGGCATGGACAACTTCCGCATCGAGTGGGGCGACACCCTCCGGAACCCCCGACTCGTCGAACACGATCAGTTGATGAAGTTCGATATCGTGGTCGCGAATCCCCCGTTCTCCCTCGACAAGTGGGGCTACGACGAAGCGTCGGCGGATCCTTTCCACCGCTACCACCGCGGGGTGCCGCCGAAGTCGAAGGGCGACTTCGCTTTCATCACCCACATGATCGAGACCGCCCGCGAAGGCACCGGAAAGGTGGGTGTCGTGGTTCCTCACGGCGTGCTGTTCCGTGGCGGTGCCGAGGGCCGAATCCGCCAGAAGCTCATCGAGGAGAACCTGCTCGAAGCCG
>JBFWOK010000052.1:0-37621 GCA_050250555.1 Limisphaerales bacterium | reverse complement strand
TGGCCTTACGGTGTATTCATCACAGCCGGCGCCTCGACCTCTTCTGGAAAGACCGCCTCGCTGCACATGCTGCTCGCAACGACTCCCTTGTCTTGGCGGCCTGATGAAGAATCCCGTCGTGCGCCCACCAAACCGCCCCGCCAGACGGCCCGCTTGACACCGCCCGGATAGCACCGCATAGAGGCGGCCGCGCCCCTCCCGGGCGCTTGGGTCACCTCCGGATACCGCCAGGGCGGCAATCGAGGCTCCGGACCGGCATCCACCCAGACTCACGTCCTGGACGCCGACTCGGACCCCGGTTCTCGATTCCCAGTCGGGATCCCCCCTCGAAACTGAATGCAGCCAAAATCAACCGAATGAAATACCAAGCACTGATCGGCTCCCTCCTGGGCATCGCGGCCGGAACCGCCGCGTTCGCACAGGAAGTGACGCCGGTGTGGGTTCAGCACCTCAACGGCCTCGTCAACGTCACCCCCGAAAACAAGCTCCCCATCCTCGTCAAAGCCGGCGGAAGCGGCGACGCCACCTACGGCTTCTCAGGACAGGACGTCATCGACAGTTACGTCAGCTTCGTCAAATACGACGACGACCACTACCTGCTCGGCATCCGCGAAAACGGAATCAACGAAGCGGATCC
Source organism: Limisphaerales bacterium (assembly GCA_050250555.1). Lineage (GTDB taxonomy): Bacteria > Verrucomicrobiota > Verrucomicrobiia > Limisphaerales > CAIMTB01 > CAIMTB01. Next base: position 36,984 of record JBFWOK010000052.1, on the reverse strand, counting down.
CAACCTGACCGACGAACAGAAGGCCAACGCCACCGCATTCCCCGATCGTTCCCTCATCTGGATCGACGCGAAGACCGGCAAATCCCTCGGACTCGCCCTGAAGACCGAGGTCCTTCCCGTGCCTCTCGCCACGCAGGCCGCGACCTACGCCTGGTGGAAGTTCGGCGTCCAGGATGGCGCCAACGGCGAACGCGCCATCTACACCGGCTACAAATACAAAGTCCTCCGGTACGCCCCCAGCGGCACCGTCGCGGACCCCAACTTCCCCGCCGGCAAACCAACCTGGTCCGCGACTCCGACCGAAGCCTGGGTCGAACCGGTTCCCGGTGAACCGTCCGGCGACGAAAGCAGCGGCGGCGACGGCAGCGCGAGCTGGCGTTGGAAGGCCTTCCGGGTCTCCGGTGCCGGAAACCAGACCCAGCTCTGGATCGGCGGCGGAACCTGGCGCGCCAGCCATCAGCCCCAACTCCTCGAAACCACCGACAACGGCCTGACCTTCCAGCCGATCGCCCGCATGGATGACCGCGACAACGGCGGTCAGAAAGGCAGCTACGCCCTCGGCGGCCAGCCCAGTTCCATCACTTCCACTCCCGCCGACTCCGCGCGCCCCGGACTCAAGGTCTCGTATCAGGGCCATTACCCAGGCTCCGGTTGGACCGCGCGCCCCAACCGCTACACCATGAATCCCCAGGGCGACGGAACCGCTCCCTGGCAGGGCGGCACCGGCCGTCCCGGCTTCTTCGATCGGGACGAGGCGGGTAGCGACACATTCCCCGCCTTCCGCTGGGAAGCCGCCGGCAAGGACGGCATCCCCATCAATCATGCGGTCGACGGCGTGGAACACTACGACGGCAACTGGGTCCTCACGATGGACGCCCAAGACGGCCTCGAATACATCGTCTCCTACGCCATCCCCAGCTGGAATCAGCAGTTCGGCGCCGTCGGCAACGCCGACGCCATCTTCAAACCCGGCTGGATCGGCGTCCACACCCTCGACGGTCTCATCGCCTCCGGCGCCAGCGCCTACAAAATCCCGGTGTACGAAACCGACGAACCCATCGTCGACCCCAACGGCAACGGCGGCACCGGACATGACTACGTCTACGAAGGCGATATCACGGTCTATCCCGTCGCCGGCGCCGGCGCGAACACCGGCAAGTCGCTCGTTCTCTGGTCCGGCGGAAGCTCCGGCTTCGGCGTCTTCCAGGTCGAAAACACCCCCGCGGTCATCGTCTCCGGCCCGTCCGCAACCGAGGTCTCCGAGAACCGGGAAGTCACCCTCTCCGCGACGGTCTCCGGCAGCCCGAACAAGTACCAGTGGACCCGCAACGGCGTGGACCTCGTCGTCACCAACGCGAACTACCGCATGACCCTCACCGAAGGCGCCAACAAGGCGACCCTCACGATCCTCGAGGCGCAGGTCGCCGATTCGGGCAGCTATGTCCTCAAGATCCAGAATCCCCTCGGCAATCTCGAGACAACACCCGTCACCCTGACCGTCGTCTCGGATTCGACCCCGCCCACCCTGGGATCCGTCCAGGCCGGCAAGTCCCCCTCGACCAGCTACCTGACGGTCGAGTTCTCCGAACCCGTGACCCCTGAAACCGCCAGTGTCGCCGCCAACTACCGGCTGAGCGGCGGCGCCACCGTCACCGGAGTCACCCTCGCGGGTCCCAGCGGCGTCGCCCTAACCACCAGCGCCTTGACCTCCGGCACGGAGTACACACTCACCGTCAGCGGCATCCGCGACGCCTCCGCGGCAGGCAACCTCATCGCCGCCAATTCCACGGCCACCGTGCCCGTGCCCGGCCTCACAAGCGGCTACCTGCTCTGGGAACTCTACAACGGCACCGACGGAGCCGGCATTCCCGGAACCGCCGTCGACGCCCTCTACAACGATGCGAGTTTCCCCGACTTCGCCGCCCGCCGCGAATTGCTCACGTCGTTCACCACCGCTCCCGCGCTCAACAACGTCGCCGATAATTTCGGCGGCCGGATCTCCGGCTGGCTCACCCCGACCGAATCCGGCTCCTACCGTTTCTTCGTCCGCAGCGACGATGCCTCGCAGTTGTATGTCAGCTCCAACGCCGACGCCGCGAGCGCAGTTCTCGCGGCTGAGGAATTCGGCTGCTGCAACGCGTTCCTCGAACCGACGAACGCCGACGGCAACATCAACACCCAGACGTCCGAGCCGATCGCGCTGGTCGCCGGCACGAGCTACCTCGTGTACGCGGTGTACAAAGAAGGCGGCGGCGGTGACTTCTGCGAAGTGGCCTGGCGCAAGGAAGGTGACGCCACACCCGCCGCGCAGCTGACACCGATCCCCGGATCGTTCTTCAAGTCCTACGCCGCCGTCGCGCCGATGTTCAACCCGGTCGAGGTGACCGCGGGCGGTGTCGTCATCTCCTGGACCGGCGCCGGTCGACTGCAGGAATCGGGTAACCTGACGACCTGGACGGACGTCGCGGGAAATCCCGCCAGCCCCTACACGGTCAGCACGGCCGGCGGTGGCATCCGGTTCTATCGGCTGGCACAATAGCCCCCGAAGGCCGTTCATCCCTGTTCGAGGCCGGGCCTTCGGGCCCGGCCTTTTTGTTCCCGTATCGAGCACCGCCATGTTTCGCCACCCGAATCCGGCCAACAGAATGTCACGCGTGCCCCTCCGTTCCGTCACCACACTCCTCACCCTCTTCGCCTTCGTCGCCCACCTTTCCTCCGCTCTCACCAAGGTCCACGCCGCCGCCGCCGGCGGTGCCCCCACCCGATCGCCTTCCCCCGGTCTCCCCTTCCACCCGGAAAACGGCTTCCGCTTCCGAGAGCTCCAGATCGTCGGCTCCACCGCACCCGGGTTCTCGCGCCTGGCCCCCGAATCCACCGGCATCACATTCTCCAATCACCTCGCCGCCGCACGTTCCCTCACGAACCACATCCTGCTCAATGGGTCCGGAGTGGCCATCGGCGATATCGACGGGGATGGGTTGCCGGATCTCTTCTACGGCGGCCTGGATGGCGATGACGCCCTCTACCGAAACCGCGGCGGCTGGAGATTCGACGTCGACACACCTCCCGGATGTGAAGGCGCGGGACGGGAAACCACCGGCGTCGCCTTCGCAGACCTCGACGGCGACCGGGACCTCGACCTGCTCGTCAACGCCATCGGTCGTGGCACCACCGTCCACGTCAACCCGGGAGACGGCCGGTTCGACGACGGTTCCCGGAACCCCGGCGTCGCCTCGCGCAGCGGCAGCACGTCCCTCGCCCTGGCCGACGTCGACGGCGACGGTGATCTCGACCTGTACGTCGCCAATTACCGCACCTCGACGATCCGTGATCGCTTCGGCATGCGCCTCGGCATCCAACGCGTGAACGGGCGCCTCGTCGTGACCACGGTCGACGGTCGGCCGACCACCGAACCCGACCTCATCGGCCGCTTCAGCGTGGATGCCGACGGCAAACTGAACGAGAACGGTGAATCCGACACCCTCTTCCTGAACGTCGGCGGCGGCCGATTCGAAGCCCAGCCGTTCACCACCGGCCGGTTTCTCGATGAGGACGGAAAACCGCTGCTTGAACCGCCCTACGACTGGAGCCTGTCCGCCATGTTCCGCGACATCGACCGCGACGGAGCCCCCGATCTCTACGTGTGCGGCGATCTCGCCTCGCCCGACCGGATCTGGATGAACCTGGGCGACGGCCGGTTCCGCGCGGCGCCGAAGTTGACCCTGCGCAAGACAAGCTGGTTCTCCATGGGCGTCGATTTCGCGGACCTCAACGGCGACGGGTGGGACGAATTCTTCGTCACCGACATGGTCAGCCGCCACCATCGCCTCCGCCAGGTCCAGGTCAGCAATCACCAGGCCGTCCCATCCATCCCCGGCGTCATCGACGACCGGCCCCAGGCGCCCCGGAATACCCTGTTCCTCAATCTGGGCGACGGCGGGACCTCGGAGATCGCCCACGCCGCCGGCGTCGCGGCATCCGACTGGTCCTGGGCCCCCGTCTTCCTCGACGTGGATCTCGATGGCCACGAAGACCTCCTCATCGCGACCGGATTCGAACGCGACGTCCAGGACATCGACGTGGCCAATGAATTGGAGGCGGTCCGCAAAGCCCGCAACCTGGGAGACGCCGAGTCACTCGCCATGCGCGAACGTTTCCCTCCGCTCCGCCAGGCGAACCTCGTCTTCCGCAATCGTGGCGACCTGACTTTCCAGGAGATGGAGGGCGCCTGGGGATTCTCCGATGTCGGAATCGCCCAAGGCATGGCCTTGGGTGATCTCGACGGCGACGGCGACCTCGACATCGTCATCAACGAACTCAATGGCGCCGCGGCCGTGTACCGGAACAACACATCGGCGCCGCGAATCGCCGTCCGTCTCCGAGGCCTCCCACCCAACACCCAGGGCATCGGCGCACGCATCACCCTCACCGGCGGAGCCGTCCCGATTCAAAGCCAGGAAATGATCGCCGGGGGGCGCTATCTCTCGAGCGATGAACCCCTCCGGGTCTTCGCCGCAGGCCCACAGTCCCCGTCGGCATCCATGAGCCTCGAAGTCCGATGGCGCAACGGCCGCAAGACCCGGATACCCGGCGTCGTCGCGAACCGCCTCTACGAGATCGAAGAACCCGCGGATCCGCCGACCTCGACCCATCCCACGGCCAATGCGAAACCACCCGCGCGGAGCGCCGCCTCCGATGCCGATTCATCCGTCCCCCCGGAGACACCCTGGTTCGAAGACAGCAGCCGACTCCTCCATCATCGCCACGTCGAACGGATGTTCGACGACCAGTCCCGGCAGCCACTGCTTCCACGCCGACTGAGCCAGGCCGGTCCCGGCGTCGCGTGGCACGACCTCGACCGCGACGGCTGGGTCGATCTCGTCGTCGGCAGCGGTCGTGGCGGCGGCCTCGGGATCTTTCGAAATGATCGCGCGGGCGGCTTCGTCCGCCTCACCAACCAACTCACCCGCCCCGTGTCCCGCGACCTGACCGGGCTCGCGGTCTGGGAGTCCTCTGAGTCAGTCCGCCTCCTCGTCGCTCAATCCAACTACGAGGGAGCTCCGGGCGAGCCTTCGTCGGTGATGCAAATCGATCCCGCCGCGGAAACCGTCGCCGACGCCGCACCTCCCGCTCCCATGGAACCCGGCCCTTTGGCGCTCGCGGACATCGACGGCGACGGCGACCTCGATCTGTTCGTCGGCGGACGGGTGATCTCGGGGCGCTACCCCGAAGCCGCCGACTCCCGCCTGTTCCGCAGGGAGCCGACCGGCTGGATTCCTGATGAGGGAAACACCCGACTCCTTCGTGCCTTGGGCCTCGTGAACGGGGCTGTGTTCACCGATCTCGACGGGGACGGATTTCCCGAACTGGCCCTGGCGTGCGACTGGGGTCCCGTCCGAATACTTCGGAACAACCGATCGGGGGGATTCACCGACGCGACCGTCGACTGGAAGACCGATTCGATGCGGGGCTGGTGGCAGGGCGTCACCGCGGGGGATCTGGACGGCGACGGTCGCATGGACCTGATCGCTGCGAACTGGGGGACGAACACGCGGTACCAGACCGGCCCGGGACGACCGCTTGCTGTTTTCTATGGGGACTTCAACGGCGGCGGGGGTGTGGACCTGCTCGAAGCTTACACCGATCCCGACACCGGCTCGCTGGTTCCGTGGCACCACCTCGGCCGGGTTCGAAACGCGCTCCCCTTCGTTCAGGAACGGTTCCAGACCTACCGCGCCTTCGGAGAAGCCGGCATCGACCAGATCCTCGGCGACCGCCGCGCGAACGCCCGAATTCTCGAGGCGAATTGGCTCGCGACGACGGCGTTCCTCAACCGCGGCGATCGGTTCGAAGCGAAGGCGCTTCCTCAGGCGGCCCAATGGGCCCCCGCGTTCGGTGTTGTGGTGGCGGATTTCGACGGCGACGGCGCCGAGGACGTCGGCCTGGCCCAGAATTTCTTCGCCAACGACCCCGAGACCGACCGCCACGACGGAGGACGCGGCCTCGTGCTTCGCGGCGACGGAAGGGGCGGTCTCGCCGAGGTGCCCGCCGCCCGAAGCGGTCTGCGCATCCACGGCGAACAACGCGGCATGGCGGTCGCCGATTTCGATCAGGATGGCCGCACGGATCTGGTCGTGGGCCAGAACGGACAGGACACGAGACTCTTTCGCAATTCGGGGGGAAGCCATGGACTCCGGGTTCGGCTCCAGGGTCCGCCGGGGAACCCGTTGGGGATTGGCGCGGTGCTTCGGTTGGAGTTCGACGGCGATTCAGGCCCCGCCCGCGAGATCCATGCGGGATCGGGCTACCTGTCCCAGGACAGCCCAGTCACGGTCCTGGCAACACCGCGCCCCCCACGCCGGATCCTCATCCGTTGGCCCGGCGGAGGACAGTCCCGCCAGTCCGTCCCGGAAGGCGCCCGCGAAATCCAAGTCCAAGCCGCACGACCCTAGGGAATTCATGCGACCGGGCCGGTTGGGAGCGGTGCCGCCGATTCCGCGCCCCACACCCTACTTGGGTCCGGAAGCATTGAGCTTGTCGGCATTGTGTTCAGCCCCGGGTGGAACCCGGTAGTCCCGCTTGCGAAGCTCCGCCACCGGTCGGCCACTCCGGCTGTCGATATACCCGGTCTCCCGGTCGTAGTAGTCCGGAGTGAAATCACTAGGAACACTGTCCCCGGTCTCCCGCTGCCAGCGGTCCATCAGCCCCCGCATCTCGCGCAATCGCGCATCGAAAGACGGGTCACCCACCCGGTTCGCCACCTGCGCCGGATCGTCCGGTGTGAAATAGAGTTCCTCCGGCGGGCGCGGCTCGAGAAAAAGGTCCGCCTGGACCGGCGTGAGGGATCCACCCTCCCGACGCTTCTTGAGATCCCGATGCGCCGGCGACCCGACAGAGTCCGAAGGACCGATCCAGGCCTTGGCCGGCCGCGCATTGCGGATGTAAAGGTGGCCCGCCTGATCCCGCAGCGACCGCCCATGCGCCTCGTAATCGTGCCAGTTGTGTTCGCTGAAGGCATAGCGCCGGACCTGACGGTCGGACTCGAGGACGGGAACAAAACTGACTCCCTGCAGGGTCTCTGCCGCGCGGACGCCTGCCAGTTCGAGAATGGTCGGGGCGATGTCGATCGCCGAGATCAAGGCCAGTCGTTCCTGCCCTCCCTGTCGGATTCCGTCAGGCCAATGAACCACGAACGGCGTCTTCATTCCGGCGTCGTGAAGCCGCGTCTTCCCCCTTGGGAACGGACGCCCGTTGTCCGCCATCACGAGGATCACGGTGTTGTCCAGCACACCCGCCTTCTTCAACTCTGAAACCGTCCTTCCAATGAAATGATCGAACCGCGTGACTTCGTTGTGATACGACGCAAGGTCCTTGTGGGTGTCCTCGGAATCGGCCAGTTCCGGTGGAACGACCATGTCCTCCGGCCGATGCCGCGGACCGTACTCCTTCGCATCCCACTCGGCATCCGCATCCCATCCCCTGTGCGCATCCGTCGATGCAAACCAGAAAAAGAACGGCTTGCCGCGCGGACGTTCCCTAACGACATCGACCCATCGCCCGTGACCGCCGGAGTTCCCCGGGACCCGGACGTTGGGCTCCACCCGGTCGAACGCCCGGGAGAGGCGGGTCTCCTCGTTCCCCTCCTTCTTCTGCGCCATGTGGAACTTCCCGGCCAGCGCCGTGTGGTAGCCCCCTTCACGGAGCAACTCCGGAAACGTCGGCAAATGCGCCGACCACGGCCGGTGAAGTTCGCTCGCCTCCCCCGTGTTGTGGGGGTAGCGCCCGGTCATGATGCTCGCCCGGCTCGGACTGCAACTGCTCGCGGTCAGGTAGGCATTCCGAAAAAGCAGACCCTGGCCCGCCAGACGGTCGATGTGCGGCGTGCGCGCTCCCTTGTTTCCGTAGCAACCGAGGTCGTTCCAACTGACGTCGTCCGCGATGAAGACCACGAAGTTGGGCCGGCCTTCGGCCCGACCCACGAAACCGGCCAGCAGGACGCCTGAAACGACCGCGAGAATGGAGCTGCGCAATGTCATGGCACGTTCGGGAGGTTTTGGGGGACGCGGGAAGCTACCCGATCCGCCCGCGCCCAACAACCCTCCCATAGGGGTCAGTTCTTGTTTTTGTCGCCTCACCCCTTCTCCCAACAATCCCCTCGGCATCCTTGCCGGTCCGGGACATGACCTGATCCAAAGTTCCCCGGTCTTCCAGCCACACAGTTGGCACGTTCTTTCCTCCCAGCTTCGAGGTGTTGTCATTAACAAGAACTGACCCCTTTTTGACCCCTTTTGTAAACTTCCCGGCGGGTCCCCGCTTGAGGCATCATTCCGCCCCAACCCAAGCCACCACCGCGCCCGAATGAACCGAAAAGCCGTCTCCCGAGTCGCCCTCCCTGCCTTCGCGTTCCTGAGGGTGCTCCTCGTCGCCGCGACCCAAGTCGCCGCCACGCCCATGAACGTGCTGGTCCTCCTGGCCGACGACTGGCGCCATGACACGCTGGGGTGCGCCGGTCATCCGGTCGTCAAGACCCCCCAACTCGACCGCCTCGCCTCCGAAGGCGTCCGGTTCACCCAGGCCTGCGTGACCACATCGATCTGCGGCGTGAGCCGCGCCTCGCTTTTCACCGGCCAATGGATGTCCCGCCACGGCAACACGGCATTCAATGCCTTTCGCACCCCCTGGGCGGAAACCTATCCCGGCCTGCTTCGGGAACACCGGTACTGGGTCGGCCACGTCGGCAAATGGCACAACGGCAAGTTTCCCCCCGAAAACTTCGACTTCGGCAGAGCCTACTCGGGGACCCATTGGATCCAGCAACCCGATGGCACCAGGATCCACGTCACCCAAAAGAACGAAAATGACGCGATCGAGTTCCTCCGAACCCGCCCCCGCGACAAGGCCTTCTGCCTCACCGTCGCTTTCTTCGCGACCCACGCCGAGGACTCGAATCCACTCCAATACCTTCCCCAGCCCGAAAGCATGGAACTCTACCGGGACGCGACGATCCCCGTTCCATGGAACGCCACCGACGAATCCTTCCACCGTCTTCCACCCTTTATCGCCCACGAGAAAAACGAAGGCCGCATCCGCTGGCACTGGCGCTTCGATAGCCCGGACAAATACCAGACGATGATGAAGAACTACTTCCGCCTGGCCACGGAAGTCGACACGACCTGCGGACACATCCTCGCGGAGCTCCGCGCCCAGGGTGTCCTCGACGAGACCCTCGTGATTTTCACGGGCGACAATGGCTATTTCCACGCGGAACACGGGCTCGCGGACAAGTGGTACCCGCACCAGGAAAGCATCCGCGTGCCGCTCATCATCCGGGATCCACGGCTTGCCCCCGCGCGACGCGGCCGGACCGACGATGCGTTCGCCCTGAACGTCGATCTCGCGCCGACAATCCTCGCCGCGACCGGGGTGGATGCTCCGAAGACCATGCAGGGACGGGACATTTCACCGCTCTACCTCGCCATGGAGAGGCCAGCATGGCGAACGGAGTTCTTCTATGAGCACGCCATCATCACCAGCACCAATCGGATTCCCGCCTCCGAAGCGCTCGTCCGCAAGGACTGGAAATACTTTCACTGGCCGGATTTCGGCGTGGAACAACTCTTCGATCTCACCAGCGATCCTTCCGAGGAACACGACCTTGTCGGGTCCCCGGAGCAAATGGCCCGCCTGAACGAAATGAGGGCGAGATTCGGCGAACTAAAGGCCGTCGCGAGGTGAAATCCGTAGGCCTTCATCACCTATCGCGGGCCCGGGCCTGAAGCAACCCTCAGCAGGAGTGGACTGCCAGCGGTCGCTCCTCGGTTCAACGGACCGACGTCGCGCCTTCGCCCTTGTTGTTCGGTTCCTCCCCGTCCGACCCGATCCGTGGACGAATCAGAAGAACCAGGATCACGGACACCAAGGCCGTCCCCGCGAATGCGCCAAAGATGACGTTCAATGGGATCTGAGCATCGCGCATCATCCCGAAGCCCCAGTCCGCGAGGCCGCCGCAACTGATGCTCACGAGATTCATGATTCCGTAGCCGGTCGCGCGAAGTTCCGGTCGAACGATCTGACACAGAATGGGCATGTTGTTGCAGTCGAAGAACCCCCACCCGAGGCCGAACAGGATCAGAAAGGCGATGGCGACCGCCAACGTGCCTGCATTCCCCACACCGAACATCGCGGGGATGATGAGGCCCATGCCGATGGCGCTAACGAAGATCCTCCCCCGCGAGTGGCGGCGCATCCAACGATCCGCCATCCAGCCTCCGATCATCGCCCCCGCGATCGCGGCCACCTGCCAGTACAACGTCGCCGACACCCCCGCCTTCCCCTGTCCGATGTTGAACTGCTGCCGGAGAATCGCCGGCATCCAATCCCGCACCACCCACCCCGCCAGCGCTGGAAGCGTGAAGTACAACACCAGGAGGATGAACGACCCGTTCGTCAGCAGTTCACGGACCGCGCCCGCGGGCGATCCGCCACCCGTTCCCGGGCCGTTCCCGGACCGCGGCGCATCGCGCAGAAGCATGACGAGCGGCAACGCGTAGACCACGCCGGCCAAGCCGCACACATCGAACGCCAGCCGCCAGCCGGATGGTCCGGAGTCGGCAACATACCCGCCGAACCCACCCACAATGACACCGCAGTAAATCGCCATCTGGTGCAATCCCACCGCCCGCGACCGGGTCGGGCCCGAATGGAAATCCGCGATCAGCGCCAGCGCCGCGGGGATGTAGAACGCCTCGCTCACCCCCATCAACGATCGGGTCCACAAGAGCCCCTCGAACGTGGTCACATGCCCTGTGGCCCACGTCACCAGGGACCACACGAAGAGACTGCCGCAGATCGTGTAGCGACGGCTGAATCGGTCGGCGATATAGCCACCGACCGGACTGAGGAACGCGTAAACCCACTTGAACTGCCCGAGCATCCTTCCCCAGTTCGCTTCCGACTCGATGCTTGGGATGTCCGCCATCACTGAGAACTTCATCGAGGCCAGCATCTGGCGATCGAGATAGTTCAATAGGGCCACCGGCCACAGAAGGGCCACGACCCACCACGCATAGCGCCATGTTCCAACTTGGTTGTCCTTCATCGCGGGAGGACCTCCACCCTGAAACAAACCCGTCCCGTTCAGCCACTCCGAAAACACGCCGCTCGATAGCGCAAAGAGTCGCCCTCCCGATCCCGACTTCGAACCCAATCTGGAGAAGACCGCCTGGGTGGGTCGTGTGCCCGGAGCCCCGACCGAGCGCGGAAAGCCTCGATCGCCAACTTGGATTCGGAATCAACCGGGAATGGTGACGTCGGCGAAGACGCTTCCATCGAGCCGAATCTGCGTCACGCGGAGTTCCTCGCGCGTCGCCTCCGCCCGGATGAACGTGGCCTGCGAGGGCTGGGGTCCCCCGCCGATGAGCTGACCGATGGGCTGGCCTTCGCCGACGGGCATCCATCTCGGCGAATGGGTGTGGCCTGAAATGACCAGTTTGACACCCGCCTCCGCAAGGGTGGGCACCCAGAGTCGCCGGCAGACATCATGGCATTCCCAGCGGCGTTGCGTTGGGAAGATGTCCCGCGTGAACCACAGCGGGATGTGGCAGAAAAGCACCTTATGCGGAGCCTCCGTGAACCAAGTCTCCCGGACGACGGACTTCAGCCACTCCGCCTGACGTTCCTGCATCGGCTGAAACGCCGCCAACCCACCGAAGGGAACGGCGTCGTCGGGCTTGTCCTCGCCCGTGTCCAGGACGAGGGCCGCAACCGGCCCGCTCCGGAACCCGTAGTAGAACCGATCGTCGGGCGTGCCGGTGAACCCTACCAGACTCCGTGCCGCCGGACCGCGCACGTCATGGTTCCCTCGCACGTACGCCAGCGGCCAGCGGTCCGCAATCGCGAGACCCGCGGGCGCGAGGAATTGCCCCGCCATGTCCCTTTCGAAATGTACGTCGTTCGACTGGTCGCCATTCCAAACGAGAAAGTCGGGGTTCAGTGCCGTCGTCTTCTCCTGAAGCGCTCGCAGCGTCTCAGGATTCTCGTGGGTGTCGTTCCAAACGACGAACCGGGTGGCTCCAGCCTCGGCATCAAGGGTCCGAAACACCGACTCGGGACCGGCCTGCGGTTCGCCGACCCGGATCTCACCGTGATAGAACTGCTTCACTTTCACCCAGCCCACGCTTCGCGCCGTGACGCGGCAGCGCACCGACGCACCAGGAGTCAGCGGCGGCAGTCGGAACTTGAGCACATGCTCGCAAAACGGGAGCAACCCCGCTTCTCCAGCACTCACCCGCTGCCACGGGCCCCGATTCACCGAGTACTCGAGGTATCCCGTGGCATGTCGCCGAAGAGGCTGAAGCACGACCGTCTCGCCCGGCGCGGGTCCGGTCACCACCGGGCTGCCCGCGAAGACGGGTCCATCGAGGGAACCCGCCGTCAAACTGCCCTCGGCGACATCCGGCCTCGGATCCTTGGTGTAGTCCGAATAGTTCTGGGCGCCGACCGGCAACACCCCGGTTGACCCCAGAGCCGCCGTCGTCAGAAAAGTCCGGCGCTTCATCATGCGGCGGACGATGGCAAGGAAACCGAACTCGCGCCACCCGCGACCGGAGACTGGGAAAAGAGGCGACGAAAATTAGCCCCAACGGAAGCCGCGAGGGGCTGGAGGGGAAGCCCTCGGACCTTCGCGAGCCCGTGATACACACGGCCCAGGTTCGCTGGATGATTGGGTGGACGGACCCCGGTGTCGGCCCCGCGCGACTCCAATTCCCAGGCCCCGGGCATTCCATCGGTCGTCCCCAAAACCTCCACGAGTTCCTCCTCCGACGGCAACCGCTGGTCGGGGGCGTCGGTCTCCACCAGCAGGCGATCGTCAGGAATGGTTCTGAACGTCTCCCGGTGCCGTCCCTTGCGCGCATGGAGGAAGTAGCCGGGGAATCCGAAGTACGCGCCCATCGCGGCGAGCGGATCGACCATTTCCGCGGGCCCGCCGTAGCTGTGGAGAAGGAAACCGCATGCCGGCCGCGGACCGGACCGAAGTCGGTCGGCGAGGGCTCCCCAGGCCTGCAGGCAGTGGATACTCGCCGGCAAATTGCGTTCGGCGGCGATCTGCAACTGCACCCCAAACACATCCATCTGCTCCGAGAGGGACGCCGCGCGCAGCGAAGCGAGTTCCGGCGACACGGTGGCGCGGGCCGCGGGCGGGCAATCCAGGATCCAGCGGTCCAAACCGATTTCGCCGACCACCGCGCCCGGAACCTCATCCAGCAACCGGTTCAGGCGGTCCTTCCAGGCCGGAGTGCGTTCGTGGACGTACCAGGGATGGACGCCGAAGGCCGGGATCACGAAACCGGGATGGCGAAGCGCCAGGGCGGCGACCGCGTCCCAGTCGGATTCCGAGGAACCGTTCACCACCATCCGGACGATCCCCACCTGCCGGCACTCGGCGATCAATTCGTCCTGACGGCCCGAGAACCGTTCGTCGTGGAGATGATTGTGGGCGTCGAAGAAGCCGACTTCAGCCGGAACAGGCCCCGAGACGAAGCGCGCCGCTTCCGCGCGGATGGCTTCGCGTACCCTGTGGACCGTGCGCCGCCGGTTCTCGGTGAGTTGTCCCATCCACCGGGTCTCGGCGAGGAAAGTGGGTTCACCGTCGAGGACCTCCGCGGGTGGAAGGCCGTCGTAGAGTTCGCAAAGGAGACCCGCGGCAGCCTTGAGAATCGCGGAGTCCGAATCGCAAGCGAAATGGCACCTGCCGTCGCGGTTGTCGGAAACGAGCCAGAGACGCGCGGCACAACCCGGAACGAGGCGCGCCTCGTTCCGTTGTTCCGCCGGAAGCGAGGGTCGCGCCCGCGAACGGTCGACGATCCACGCCAATTGTTCCTGGGGATCACGCAAGGCACCCAAGGTCGCGCGCAGGGCGACCTGGCGCGCCGAAAAGGAGGCGTCGCGCGGGATTGCCGACTCCGCATGCCCGCTCATCGGGTCGAGCTACGAGTGTCGGCGGCCCCGGGCCCGGGCCGCCGGAACAGCGCGGCCATGCCCGTGCACAACCGCTCCCGAATCGGGGCCGGCAACCCGCGGGAGATCCTTTCGGCGGCCATCACCCATGAACGCGGCAGGACCTTCAGAAGGGGTTCGGTCCGAAGACAGCCACCTGTCATTGGGTTGTTGTAGAGTCGCACCTCAACGAGTTCCAACCCCGCCGCCGCCGCCAGGACGGGCAGTTCGTCGGGGTGCAGGAGGAAGATGTGACCGTCCGCGTCGGGCTTGAACTGCCGGGACTCGAAGACGCTGGGATCCGGAAAATCCGAAAAACGCGGGAGCGGATTGCGGAAGTACCGGCCGTTGGGCGTCGACAGGACCACGTGCCCGCCCGGCTTCACCAAGGCACCGGCCTTCTGAAGGAACGCGTCCGGGTGGGCGACGTGTTCGATCACCTCGGTGATGAGCACGACGTCGAAGGCCTCGCCAAATCCCAGGTCAAAGGCGTTGCCCGGGGCGTAATGAACGACGCCGCGTTCGTGCTTCAAACGCACGTAATCCGCGAGGTCGGCGCGGAGATCGTTCCACGTCACCTCATAGCCGGCTTCGGCGAGGGCGAGCGTGAAGTTCCCCTGGGCGGCCGCGACATCAAGAATCCGCGCCGGCGGCGCGGCGGCCCGGCGCACCAGGTCCAGCGTGTGCCGTCGGCGCTCCGCGTACGCGTAGGCGTAGCCGCGGTGATGCAGTTCACCCCAGATCTCGAGGCGATCGTAGGGATGGCTGTAGCGCCAGCTCTCCGGCCAGGATTCCTGGAGCGGAACGTGCCGCATACCGTGGCTTCCCGGGGCGCGCCGGTGGGATGGGATCCGATCCGATCCGATGCGCCCAGCTAGAGCGCGGCGGCGACGAGGTCGCCGACTTCGGACGTGCCGTACCCCATGCGGCCGGCCGCGAGGGACTGGATCTTGGTGTTGACGATCTTGATGACCGAATCCTCCATGGCGGCGCCCGCGGCGGATTCGCCGAGGAAATCGAGCATCATGGCGGCGGCGTTGATGGCCGCGAGCGGGTTGATGACGTTCTGCCCGGTGTACTTCGGGGCGCTGCCGCCCATGGGTTCGAACATCGACGTCCCCGCGGGATTGATGTTGCCACCGGCGGCCACGCCGAGCCCGCCCTGAATCATCGCGGCCAGGTCGGTAATGATGTCGCCGAACATGTTGTCGGTGACGATGACGTCGAACCACTCCGGATTCTTCACGAACCACATGCAGATGGCGTCGACGTGCGCGTAGTCCGTCTTGACCGTGGGATGTCCCGGCGCCATGTCCTGGAACGCGCGCCACCACAGATCGAAGGCGTACGTCAGGACGTTGGTTTTGCCGCAAAGCGTGAGTTGGGACGTCTTGCCAGCCGCCGTGTCCTCGCTTTTCAGACCCTTCCAGGCCTTGCCGGCGCGGCGCTTCTTCGCCACGTCGAACGCGTACTTGAGGCAGCGGTCCACGCCGTGCCGGGTGTTGATCGATTCCTGGACGGCGACCTCGTTGGGCGAGCCCTTGAAGAGATTGCCCCCCGCGCCAGCGTAGAGGCCTTCGTTGTTCTCGCGGACGACCACGAAATCGACGTGCTCGGGACCCTTGTCCTTGATCGGACAGTCCTGGGCTCGATACAGCCGCACGGGCCGGAGATTGATGTACTGCTCGAGCTCGAAGCGCAGGCGCAGGAGAATGCCCTTCTCGAGAATCCCCGGCTTGACCTGGGGATGGCCGACGGCTCCGAGGTAGATCGCCTTGAACTTCCGGAGATCACCCACCGCGCTGTCCGGAAGGACCTCACCCGTTCGCAGGTACCGGTCGCCCCCGAAATCGAAGTGATGCCAGTTGAGTTTGAAGCCGAACTTTTTCGCCGCGACCTCGGAGACCTTCAACGCTTCGCGCGTGACTTCAGGACCCGTTCCGTCGCCGCCAATGACCGCGATATCGTAGCTCTTCATTCCGTTCTCGTTTGGGTGCAACCCGCGAAGACGTGCCGCCACCGCGGACGCGCGGGACGACGAACCTACCGACACGCTCCCCGGTGGCAACACGCGTTTTTTGATACAACTCGGGCCGGCAACCCGTCGGGGACACCCCAACCCACCAGCCCTTGGCGAATGTCTGGAACCGACGCCCTGCTCGCCACGCCGCCGCGATTCAGTCGCTGGTCAATTTGAAGAGGTTCGGGTGCGGTGTGGTTTTCCTCCCCTTCTTCGCGTCCACGATCGACATCGATCCCTCCCCCGACAGCACCGCCTTCACATCCGCGATGACCTCCGGGCGGTAGAGGTAGCCCCAGTGGTCCATGAGACGTTCCCGCGTGGGCACCTTCTGTCCTGTGATCTCGGCAGCCCGCGCGGCGAAGGGATCCGTCGACGCGGAGGTTTTCTTCCCCCGTTTCGCCTTCAATCCCGAGGCATCGACGACCTTCGTCCGCGGCGGAAGGGTATCGAGGCTGGAGGGACCGTGGCGCCCCAGGCGTTTCATGAAGTTCTTCGTGTGTTGCGAAATCCAGAGCGCATCGTCGCCGTAGTGGTTGTAGATGTGCGTCCGCTCGCAGTACTCGGGAAGCCGGTGCAGCGGCCGTCCCGGTTCGAAGATGTTCCAATCCTCGTCGGCGTTGAGCAGGACGACCTCGCCGAACATCGAGAACGGGACCTGGGGGTAGTGGTTCATCTCATGGATCATCTGGGTGAGGACCTGGTTGCCCATCGAATGCGCCGCAAGATGGAGGCGCTGCCCGCAGAACTCGTTCTTCGGCGATTCCTTGGTGCCAAAGAACTCGAGGAAAAACTGGCGCGCCTTGCGGAACAACCGGCCCAGGAGCTTGCCGGACTCGATCGCGTCGACCTGATCGTCCTTGTAGTCGGTCAGCGACCCGGCGGACGGCCACGAGAAATAGACGAGGTTCGCCACCGAACAGTCCTTCGCGTCGAGGTAGACCTGCTTGAGCTTCCGCATGTGGTCGAGCGACGCCTCGAAGGTGTACTGGAACCCGTGCAGGAAGATCAGGGTGTCGGCCTTCCCCTTCGGCGCCTCCTTCATCCGCCGATAGAGATCCAGGAACATCCGGCGCGAACCGAACACCCGGTCCAACGGAACGTCGGGATCCGCCATTTCATACGACTCCACGAACTCGTCCGGCACGAGCGAGACGACGTCCTTCCTGGAATCCTTCGGGTCGAGATCCACCGTCGCGATCCGAAAGACGGGACGCGCGGATTCCTCGCCCTTGTTGTGGATGGATTCGACCGGCTCTCCATTCCGGGTGTCCGTGTCGATCTTCCGATTCGTGACGACATAGATCTTGGACATAGCCTGGGGCTCCTGGGACGTCCTTCTCGCCGGACCCCGTCCCCACGGCAAGCCGGGACTTCGCACCATCCCGGGTCGGAAAGACCATACACGGAACGAAAGCCCTGCCGGCGAGGACTTCGCGTGCGCCTTCGCCATCAGGGACCGGACGGCCGTTTGGTAAACCCAAGGCGCTCTTTTACGGCTTGGCTCTCTTCCTCCCAGTTCTCCAGCCTGCTCAGCTCGTTTCTTACGTCCTCCTCTTTTTGACGGTAGTAGCCGACTATCCCCTGCTCGATGGAATCCGGATACCCCAATTCCCGCATCGCGCCCTGAACAACTTCAGCGCCCTTCTGCACGGACTCCAGCCGCCGCTGCATGTGGGTCCGGACGTCGTCGACGCCGACGGCTGGAACAGGTACTGAGTCGTAAGGACCTCCGATCTTTTCGACGGTTGCAACCCGGGTCTGCCTCAGCAAATCAGAAAAGGCCGTGAGCAACTCCGGTGAACCACTCAAGTTTCCACCGTCGATGTATTTCTTGAATGCCGCGACTTCGCTACGAGCCGCGAATGCCTGCTCCGATTCTCGAAACGTCCGATAACCCTCTTCGGAGAGTTGTTTCCGCATGCGAGCATCAAATGCCAATTGGGCATCCTTCAATTGAATCAGATGTTGGTTGGCGTCGACAGCCGCGCCCGCGATCTTGGACAAATGCCGTTCCGCTTGCTCAATCTGCTCGGAGTCCATTCCCAATTGAGCGAGCTCCGACCGGAACCCTGCCTCCTCCCTCTCCCGAAGAACGCGAGCCGAGACGCGCTCCATCGTCGCTTGGTGCGCTTCATGAAATCCGGGCTCCTCCATTTCCAGAATGAACTCACCGCGCCTTCTGAGCTCATCAACCTTGCGTGCTTCCGCCTGCAATAGGTCGGTTTGATCGGCACGATTTCCACCATCGCCAACTCGATCGGGATCCCTGAAACGCTTCAGGATTCGGGCGCCCGAATCTCGCCCGACCCCCATTGAGTCCGCCGATGCCGCCTCAGGGGCACGCTCTCCCTTCAAAGCGGGCGTGACGCTTGCCCGTCCGAATAAGAATGTCAGGAGACAGGTGAACGCCCATAGGACCGCCACTCGAACGTCTCCAGCACGATGGGCTGCCATAATGAATCGACTAGTCTCCAAAGCCCAATGCAATCATTGGTCAGACACCAAATGAGCACCCACAATGTAAGTGCTATGGTCACCCCAATAGATAATGCAACTTCCTTCATGCCAACTCGCCTCGCTCCATGTGTTAGGTAGGGTGAAAGCCCCGGCAGTGACCACTTGTCTGTAGATATCAATTCCAGTAAAGTATGGGCGTTGATACCCAAATTTGAGTCTGGTGTGCGTCAATACGTCAGTCGAGTCGTACGACGCCACGGTTGTACTTGTCGACGGAGTCGCCGTCACGTTGTAGTCATCGTTGGGTTCATCGTCCACGAGATATGGGGTCCAAGCCGCATGCGCAAACAGTCCAGTGGCGACCGCAACAAGGAGCGGGATGAATCTCGAAAGGTTTTTCATAGCGTTTGGAGGCTGCCCCCCCCTCCGCGCTTGTCAAAGCAAATAGATGACGACCAGACGGTTGATTGGAACCCTACTCTTGACTCAATGGTTTCTTCTTGTTCGGCGTCTGATTTCCTTGCCTCGGGTTGTCTCATGACAGACTGGGATACAACCGATCCAGTTCGGGTCATCCCACCGCGAACCCGTCGGTCTCGAAGGCGACTCGGTTGTTGGCGTGTTTCGGATTTCCTCCCGTCTTCGGCAGGCTAAGGTCGGGCATGTCCAAGCCACGGAAGCGCGTTCTCTCATGGATCGGAATGGCCATCGTCACCTGCGTGCTGACGGTGATCGGCACCCCAGCCCACGCGGCCACCACTTCGCCGACCGCCCTGAGGCTCGCCCGGTTCGACGTGGACGCGACGCCGCCCATCGGGAGCCACATGGCCTATGATCCCGTCACGAACTGGTGGGACCTGGGGCTGCGCGCCCGCGGCATCGTGATCCTCGGCGCGGGCGATCCCATCGTGCTGTGCGCCCTCGACTGGATCGGAATCGCGAACGAAGGCCACGACGTCTTCCGCGACACACTGGCCAAGGCGGCTGGAACCACGCGCGAACGGGTCGCGGTCCATGCGCTCCATCAGCACGACGCACCGGACTGCGACTTCGGCGCCGAGAGCATCCTGAAAGACGCCGGGATCGACCCGCGAAACTTCGACGGCGACTTTCCCCGCGAGGTTCTCCGCCGCCTGGACGGAGCCATCCGCGACACGATCACCACCGCCAGCCCGTTCACTCACGTGGGCCGCGGTTCGGCCCCTGTCCGCCAACTGGCGTCGAATCGGCGGATCCTCGGCCCCGACGGCAAGGTCCGCGCCGTGCGCTACACGTCCTGCCCCGACCCCGCCCTCCGCGCCGAACCCGAAGGCACGATCGATCCGGAGGTCTCCCTGATCAGTTTCTGGAACGGCGACCAACCCCTCGCGATCCTCAGCTACTACGCGATTCATCCCCAGAGCTACTACCGGACCGGCATTCCCAATCCGGACATTCCCGGGGTGGCGCGGTTCCTTCGGCAACTCGCCCTCCCGTCGGCGCTGCATCTCCACTTCAATGGAGCCGGAGGCAATCTCGGCGCCGGAAAGTACAACGACGGTTCCAAGGAGAATCGCGGCATCCTGGGCGAACGCCTCGCCGACGGCATGCGCCGCGCCTGGGAAGCGACACGACGGGAACCCGCCAGCCCCGCCTCCATCGCGTGGAAGGTCGACCGCGTTACGCTGCCTCCAGCGAAACATCTCTCGGTGGAGAAGCTTCGCGCCCAACTGAACGGGAAGGACGCGACGTTCTTCCTTTCCGGAGGCGCTTCGAAGCTCGCCTGGCTGCGTCGTTGCGAGGCCGGGACCCCCCTGGAGATCTCGTGCCTTGAACTGGGTTCGACGAGAGTCCTGCATCTCCCCGGCGAGCTCTTCGTCGAATACCAACTCGCGGCCAAGGCCATGCGTCCCGACCTGTTCGTCGCGATGGCGGCCTACGGCGACTACGGCCCCGGTTACATCGGCACGACCATCGCCTACGATCAGGGCGGATACGAAACCAGTCCGGCCGCATCGAATGTCGCGCCCGAAGTGGAACCGGTCCTGATGAATTCCATGCGCCGCCTGCTGGGACCGCGTCCCTAGGCAGGCAAGGGGTCAGTTCTTGTTAATGTCGCCTTGGGCTTTCGGGATTCGTCGCGGTGGGGGTGGAGGTGTTGTCAATAACAAGAACTGACCCCTTGGGTCCACGCCACAGGATTCCGGATTGATTCGCGCATCGCTTCGGTCCCAGTTTCCCGGCATGTCCCATTTCCGGATTCGCGCCTGCGCCGTCGCCTGGTTCGCCACTTTGACCCTGGGATGCTTCGCCTCGGATTTCGCGATCCGGAACGGCGATCGGGTGGTGTTTCTAGGGGACAGCATCACCGAGCAACGGTTGTACACGACCTACATCGAGGCCTACGCCCTCACCCGGCATCCCGACTGGAAGCTGAGTTTCCGGAACGTCGGGTGGGGTGGCGACACCTCCTGGCTCCGCCAGCGCGCGCGCCCCGATGAAGGGCGTCTCTTCGCCGCCGAGGGGAAGGACCTCGACGCGATGGTCGAGGACTCGGTCGGCCGCGGCCTGGCTCGTGACGTCCTTCCGCTCAAGCCGACGTTCGTGACCGTGAAATTCGGGATGAACGACCACTCCTACCAGGCGTTCCGGCCCGACATCTTCCGCGCGTACAGCCGGAGCCAGACCGAGATCGCAAAAGTCCTGACGGGCGCCGGCGCACGGGTCGCGTTCCTGACACCCCAACCGATCGAGGACAAGCGTCCCGATCCGGATCAGGACGCGCGGAACCAGTCCCTGCGCCGGTTCTCGGACGGGCTCAAGGAGGTCGCCGCCGCGAGCCATGCCCAATTCGTGGATCAGTTCGGTCCCTACATGGATCGGATGCTCGCGGCGCGAGCCAGCGATCCCAAGGCGTTGATCGGCGGCGGCGACGCGGTGCATCCCGGGCCTCCGGGCCAAACGCTCATGGCCTGGATCGTGCTGAAGGGTCTTGGCGCCACGCCGCAGGTCTCCGCCGTTGAAATCCACGCCAGGTCGAAATCCACGCGCGCGACGTTGTGCCAGATCGACAATGTCACCTACGCGGACGGCGGGGTTTCCTTCGACCGCCTCGACGAGGCGCTCCCGATGCCGGTCGATCCGCGGGCGGAAGCGGCTCTCGGCCTGGCCCCAATTCTCGACGACCTCAGCCAGTACCTCCTGCGCGTGGCGGGCCTGGCCGACGGCGCCTACGCGATCACCGTGGATGGCGAAGCCGTCACGAGCGCCACCGCGGCCGAACTCGCGGGCAGCGTCAATCTTTCCAACGCGGGCGGTCCGGTGACCCGGCAGGCGCGAGAGGTCCTCGATCTCGTCTTCCAAAAGAACAACCTCTACTTCGAACGCTGGCGCCGGGTTCAGCTTTACTCCCCGCCGGATTGGGCCGCCGGTCCGGAGATTGAAAAACGCCGCGCGGAGGAACTGAAGAGGATCGACGACGAGATCGCGGGATTCGAAGCGCGCATCGACGCGGCGCGGACACCGCGAAAACACCGCGTCGCGATCACGCGCGCGGCGACACCGTAACGGGCGTCCGCTCACGAAATCGCGACCGATCCGATCGAGGGTCCAAGTCCGGGTCACAGTCCGGTTGGAATCCTGCCCTAGGACGTTGGCGCAAGCCCGCTGTCGATCAGGTCCCACGGCGGGGTGGCTCCTCCTTCCGACCAAGCCGCGGCGAGGTCCGTCGCGTCCATGGATTGGCGGAGCCGGGCCACCAGATCGTCGTGGATTTCGAGGTCCATGCCGGACAACACCTCGCCGTTGCGATTCCGCCAATGTTCCGAAGCTCCCAGGCACAGGGCAGCCCTCGCGGCGTGCCCCTCCACCAACGCGACGTCGGCGCACCGGTCCAGGAGGTAGGGAGTCATCCACCGGTTCCCGAGATGCCGGGCGATGCCGGCCCACTCGGCCAGGGCGGTTCGGGCGCGGGCGGTGTCCCCCTGATCCACGGCCACGTGCGAAAGACCCCACAGGATGAGCGCGGTGACCCAGAGGTCCCCTTCCCGTCCGTAGAGAGTGAGACTGGCTTCCTTCAGGCGACGGGCTTCCGTCAGATCGCCCCGTTCCAACGCGACCGATCCCAGGCCGCTGAGCGCCATCGCCTCGAGTTTCCGGTCACCGCGCTCCCGCGCCACGACGAGCGCCTTTCGCAGGCGGGCCTCACTCTCATCGATCCGGCCTTCGCTTCGATCGAGGTACGACAGGAGAGCCGAGGCCCGGGCCGAACCGACGGCGTCGCCGATGACATCGAAGAGGCGTTCGGCCTCCAGGTCGTGTTCCCGCGCCAGCGCGTATCGGTCCGCCGCCCACGCGATGCGGCCCGCCGCCAGTCGGAACTCCGCGGCGACCCTGGTTTCGACCCCTTCGGTGGGTAGCTCCGCCATCCGATTCACGAGCTGGAGGGATTCCTCGAGATTGCCCCGGACCTCCAGGAAACGGCACAGCGCCCGAATCAGCCGGAAGCCGCCGTCGGCGTGCCGCGCCTTGAGGCACCACTCCCAGGCCTGCCGGAGATTGAAGATCTCGCGGTCACACCGATCGAGCCATTCCTTCTGATCGCGGCCTTCGAGGCGCCGCGACGCCTCTTCGGCGAAGGAAACGAAATAATCCAGATGCCGGTCGCGCAGGCGATCCATCTCGCCGGACGCCTCAAGCTTCGCCCGAGCGTAGTGCCAGACCGTCTCGATCATCGTGTACCGCGGTTCCGACCCCGGGTCTCGTTCGACCGCAACCAGCGATTTGTCGATCAACTGCTGGAGGAGATCGAGAATACCGGACTCGTCGATATCGCCACCCACGCAGACGGCTTCGAGACCGGCCAAAGTTCTGCCGCCCACGAACACACCCAGGCGCCGCAGGAAGACGCGTTCCGTTTCGGTCAGCAGATCGTGGGACCAGTCGATGAGCGCCTCGAGAGTCTGCTGGTGCGGGAGACGGCCGGTGGTGGTTCCTCGCAGCAGGCGGAAGCGGTCGTCGAGGCGGGCCGCGATCTGGTCGAGGTCCAGGACCCGGGCGCGGGCCGCGGCCAGTTCGATGGCGAGCGGAATTCCATCCAGCCGGCTGCAGATTTCGGCGAGGGCGGGCGCGTTGGCGCTGGTGACGACGAAATCCGGGCGAATCGCCACCACGCGGTCGATGAAGAGGCGCACCGCCTCGTACTGGGAAAGGCGTTCGACGATGTCGGGACCGCTCAGTTCGACCAGGCGCACGTCGAGCATCCGCAGCGGCGGCACCGGGAAGGTGACCTCACCCGCCACACCCAGGCTGTGCCGGCTTGTCGCGATGACCTTCAGGTCCGAGCAATTTCGCAGGAGATGGGCGGTGAGATCGGCCACCGCCGCGAGCACGTGCTCGCAGTTGTCGAGAAGCAGGAGGATCTTTCGCGATCGCAGGTAGCGCACCAACGTCTCGCGCGGGGACTGCGACGGATCCGCCTTGGCGCCGACGGCCGCGACGACGGCCTCCGCGACGCGCGCCGGTTCCAGGATCAACGCGAGTTCAACCAGCCAGACGCCGTCGTCGAAGGACTGGATCAACTGCGCGCCCGCTTCGAGTGACAACCGGGTCTTCCCCGTGCCGCCCGTTCCGAGAAGCGTCAGCAGGCGCGCCTTCGCGAGCCGGGTCTTCACTTCCTCGATCTCGCGTTCTCGTCCGACGAAGCTGGACGTCTGGGTCGGGAGGTTGTTGGGAAGCACCTCAAGGCTCCTCGGCGCCGGAAAATCCTGTTCCAACCCCGCGGCGACCACCTGGTACAGGTGTTCCGGCCGGTCGAGATTCCGCAACCGATGCAGACCCAGCGATCGGAACGCGGTGTGCTCGGGACGATCGTCTTCCAGCAGGCTTCGTGTGATCTCGGAAACAAGGATCTGGCCGCCGTGCGCGGCGGATTCGATTCGGGCCGCCCGATTCAAGGTTCCCCCAAAATAGTCACCATCCCGCGCCTCAGCCGTGCCGGTGTGGATGCCCATGCGCACCGCGAGGGATCCCAGGACTCCCCAATCCCGGGATGCCAGTTCGCGCTGGGCTTCGATCGCGGACGCCAGCGCCTGGCCGGGCGTCGAAAACGCCACGCAGAAGGCGTCGCCCACCGTCTTGAAGACATGCCCGGATTGCCGGCCCACGGCCTCGCGCAGGAGCGCATCATGCCGCCGCAAGGCCTCTCCCATCGCCCCGGGGTGATGTTCCCAAAGGCGCGTGCTCCCCACGATGTCCGTGAAGAGAAACGTCACCGTCCCGCGCGGCGCTTCCGTCATGCGCCCCCATCGAACGGAAATCCCTCGCCGTTGGCACCAGGAAAACCGCTGGCGCCATCCCCGGGGTGCGCCTCGGAGCGCCGGACGCAAATCCCGCCGCTGACGAATCACCACGATTTTTGGTGGGCGCGGGCCCGCCATCCTCGCAATCTCCCGCCGCCGTGGACGCTCTGCGCAACCTTCTCGATATCGTGCTGCACCTGAACCGCCATCTCGCGGAGATGGTGGCGGACTATGGTCCATGGGTTTACGGCATCCTGTTCCTGATCGTGTTCTGCGAGACGGGATTGGTGGTGACGCCCTTTCTTCCCGGCGATTCCCTGCTGTTCGCGGCCGGCGCGCTCGCGGCGACGGGCAGCCTCAACCTCGGCCTGGTCATCGGGCTCCTGCTGGTGGCCGCCGTCCTAGGCGACACCGTCAACTACGCGATCGGCCGCATGTCGGGGGAAGGGCTTCAGCACAGGTTTCCGCGGGTGGTGAGGAAGGAATACCTCGACCGCACCCACGCGTACTTCGAGAAGTATGGCGGCAAGACGATCGTCATCGCGCGATTCGTCCCGATTGTGCGGACGTTCGCCCCCTTCGTGGCCGGCGCGGGCCACATGAGCTACCGGTACTTCATGGTCAACAACGTGATCGGCGCGATCCTCTGGGTCGTCCTCTGTTCGGTGGCGGGCTACTTCTTCGGTAACCTCCCATTCGTGAAGAACAACTTCTCGGCGGTCATCCTGGGAATCATCATCGTGTCCATCCTCCCCGCCGTCTTCGAAGTCCTTCGTGAAAGGCGCCGGACACGGTCCCTCCCGCGCTGAAAACCCTCCCGAAATCCGCTCACCGATCCGAGGCCGGATGAAATCAAAATCCAGCAAACGATTGCGCGACGCACGGCCCGTGGTGTAGAAGCCGCGCACTTTTCGTCATGGGCAAGGCTCTCATCATCGCCGAGAAACCGTCCGTCGCGACCGACATCGCGCGGGCGCTCGGCGGCTTCAAGAAGACGGACGATCATTACGAGAGCGACGAGTACGTGCTCTCCTCCGCCGTCGGGCATCTCCTCGAACTCGCCGTCCCCGATCAGTTCGAAGTGAAACGCGGCAAGTGGACGTTCAACGCCCTTCCACACCTGCCGCCCCACTTCTCGCTTGCGCCGATCGAGAAAAGCGAAAACCGGCTCAAGGCCCTCGTCAAACTCATCAAGCGCAAGGATGTCGACCGGCTGATCAACGCCTGCGACGCCGGACGCGAGGGCGAACTCATTTTCCGCAACATCATCGCCCACACCGGCGCCCGGCAGCCCATCCAGCGCCTCTGGCTCCAGTCGATGACCCCGGCCGCCATCCGCGAAGGGTTCGCCCGGCTCCGGACCGACACCGAACTCCTCCCCCTGTCGGACGCCTCCCGCTGCCGCGCCGAAGCCGACTGGCTCGTCGGAATCAACGGCACGCGCGCGATGACCGCGTTCAACAACAAGTCCGGCGGCTTCAACAAGACCCCCGTCGGGCGCGTCCAAACCCCGACCCTCGCCATCGTCGTCGAGCGCGAACACAAGATCCGCGCCTTCGTCGTCCGCGACTACTGGGAGGTCATCGCCACCTTCCAGGCGGCCTCCGGCACCTACACCGGACGCTGGTTCGACGAAAAATTCCCCAAGTCCGACGCGCGTGACTCGGATCCCGATCTCAAACCCGAGCGCGTCTGGGACCAGGCCCGCGCCGAGGCGATCCGGGACCTTTGCCTCGGCAAACCCGGGATCGTCACGGAAGAGAGCAAGCCCACGACCCAGCTTTCACCGCTCCTCTTCGACCTCACCTCGCTCCAACGCGAGGCCAACGGGCGCTTCGGCTTCAGCGCGAAGACCACGCTCTCGCTGGCCCAGGCTTTGTACGAGAAGCACAAGGCCCTCACCTACCCGCGAACCGACTCGCGCCACCTTCCCGAGGACTATCCCGCCACCGTGCGCAAGACCCTCGAAGCGCTCGCCGGTCATGGCTCCTACGGTCCGTTCGCGAACAAGATCCTCACCGAGGAATGGATCCGGCCGTCCAATCGCCGCGTCTTCAACAACGCCAAGGTCAGCGATCACTTCGCCATCATCCCGACTCCCGAGACCCCCAAGAACCTCAGCGAGGCGGAGCAGAAGATCTACGACCTCGTCAGCCGGCGTTTCCTGGCGGTCTTCTTCCCCGCCGCGGAATTCCTCGAAACCACCCGCATCACCCGG
The DNA here is from genome assembly GCA_050250555.1 of Limisphaerales bacterium. Lineage (GTDB taxonomy): Bacteria > Verrucomicrobiota > Verrucomicrobiia > Limisphaerales > CAIMTB01 > CAIMTB01. The sequence continues at coordinate 10,013 of JBFWOK010000052.1, read as the reverse complement.
GTCGGGAACGAGCCCTTCAAGTCGTTCGGCAAGGTCCTCGTCCGGCCCGGCTGGCTCGAGATCTACGGCCGCGAAGTCCAGCAGGACGGCGACGCGCCCCTCATGTCGCCGGTCCAGTCGGGCGAGCAGGTCGACACCACCGGCATCGAGGTCAAACAAAGCCAGACGAAACCGCCGCCGCGCTACAACGAGGCCACCCTCCTGTCCGCCATGGAAGGCGCGGGAAAACTCGTCGAGGACGACGAACTCCGGGAAGCCATGGCCGAGAAGGGCCTCGGCACCCCCGCCACCCGCGCCCAGATCATCGAAGGCCTCATCGAGGATCACTACATGCTCCGGAACGGGAAGGAGCTTCAGCCGACCGCCAAGGCGTTCTCCCTGATGGTCCTCCTCAACGGGCTCGGCGTCGAAACGCTCACCAAACCGGAACTGACCGGCGAATGGGAGAGCAAGCTCAAGCAGATGGAACGCGGCCAGCTTCAACGCGACGTCTTCATGGAGGAGATCCGCGGACTGACCCAGGAAATCGTCTCCCGCGCCAAGAGCTACGACGACGACACCATCCCCGGTGATTTCGGCAAGCTCACCACCCGCTGCCCCCGCTGCGGCGGTGAGATCCATGAGACCTACAAGACCTTCCAGTGCCAGAGCCCCGACTGCGACTGGTCGCTCTACAAGATCATCCTCGGCCGGCAGTTCGAACCCAAGGAAGTCGAGGAACTGATCACCCAGGGCCGGATCGGCCCGCTCCGCGGCTTCCGCAGCAAGCTCGGCCGGCCGTTCGACGCCATGATGAAGCTCGGCCCCGCCCCCGACTTCAAGGCGGCCTTTGATTTCGGCGAAGGTTCCGGCGACGGCGACGGCTCCGGGGAAGCCTCCGCGCCCCCCGATTTCACCGGCAAGACCGCCGTCGGCGCCTGCCCCAAGTGCGGCTCCAACGTCTTCGACACGGGCATGAAGTACGTCTGCGAGAAGTCCGTTCCCCCCACCAAGTCCTGCACGTTCAGTTCGTCCAAGATCATCCTCCAGCAGACCGTCGAACTGCCCCAGATGCAGAAGCTGCTCACCGAGGGCAAGACGGAGCTTCTCAAGGGGTTCGTCTCCAACAAGACCGGCCGGAAATTCGAGGCCTTCCTCGTGATCAAGGACGGAAAAGTCGGCTTCGAGTTCGCTCCGCGCGCCGCCAAACCCAAGGCCGTCCGCGAGAAGAAGGCCGCCGCGCCCGTCGTCAAACTCGACTTCACCCAGCTGCCCGAAATCGGCGAATGCCCCCTCTGCAAGGGCCGGGTCCATGAAGGCCCCGAATCCTACATTTGCGCGAACAGCCAGCGGGAACCGCGTCCGTGCAAGTTCCACGCGGGCCGCGTCATCCTCGAACAACCGCTCGAACGCGACCAGGCGGTCAAACTCCTCACCGAAGGCCGAACCGATCTGCTCGAACGGTTCGTCTCCCGGAAAACCGGCAAGAACTTCGCCGCCCACCTCGTGCTCGGCGAAAAGGGCAAGGTCGGTTTCGAATTCCCCGAACGCTGACCCGCCAACGCCCCCCAGGCGTTCCTAGCCCAGCAGGCCCGCCTCCCGAACCCGATCCCGCGAAACCTCGGGGTCGCGGTGTTCCACCACCCGCCACCCCCGCGCCGCGCCCGCTTCCACGTTTTCGGGCCGGTCGTCGAGATACAGGATCGCCTCCCCGCGCCGGCCCGTCACACGCTCGACCACCTCGTACAGCGGCGCGTCCGGTTTCATCGCCCCGTGCTCATAGGACAACACGTACCCGTCGAATCCTCCGAAAAACGGGAAGGCCCGTCGGACGAACTCGATCGCCAGATCGTTCGTGTTGGAAAAGATGAAGGTCGGCACCCCCCGCTTCCGCAGCTCGGCCTGCAGGGCCACCATCGGCGCGATGGGCGTGAAGATGTCCCCGAAATAACCCGAGAATTCCTCGAACCCGCCGTCGAATCCCGTCTCGTCGCGAACCACTTCGAAGAACTGTCGCGAGGTGATCTCGCCGCGTTCGTAGGCGGGGAGCAGGGGCGATTCCACCAGGAGTCGCCGGAGTTCGGGAATCCCGAGCCGGCCGCGGGCCGCCAGTTTCCCGACCACGATTCCGTAGTCGAAATCCAGGAGGACCTTCCCCAAGTCGAACACCACCACGTCCGGTAGACATCCCATGGCGCCGGTTCTGTGACCGATTCCACCCGGCGCGGACAAGCAAGAACCACCTAAACCGCGGCCTTCAATCAGACCGGACGCCGCCCTTCCAGCGCGCGGCTCAGGGTGAGTTCGTCCGCGAAATCCAACCCGCTTCCCGCCGGCAAACCGGCCGCCAACCTCGTCACCTGAACGTCCGCGGACCCGAATCGCTCGGCCAGGTAATGCGCGGTGGCGTCACCTTCCACGTCCGTTCCCAGCGCCAGCACCAACTCCCTCACACCGCCACGCGACAGACGTCGTTCCAGCTCGCCCAGTCGAAGATCCTCCGGTCCGACGCCGTTGACCGGCGAAAGCCGGCCGCCCAGGACGTGGTAGCGGCCCCGGAACGTTCCCGATTTCTCCAGGACGAAAATGTCCGTGGCCCGTTCCACCACGCAAAGAAGCGAGGCATCACGTCCGTCGTCGGCGCACAACCCGCAGGGATTCGCCTCGGTCAGGGAACCGCACTCGTCGCAGGACCGGATGCGCCGGCGCGCGTCCACGAGCGACCGCGCCAACTGCTCCACCCCTTGGGGATCCGACTGGACCAGGTGCAGGCCGAGCCGTTCCGCCGACCGCGGACCGATCCCCGGCAGTCGGCTCAACGCGGCGATCAGCGCCCCCAGGGGCTCGGGCAGACGAAAGTTCGTCACGGAATCGCGGGGGGAGGGGAGGCGGCGGCGGCCGGCGCCGCGGCGCGGTCACATCACAAGAGGCCGGGCAATTGGAGTCCGCCGGCGACGGAACCCATCTCCTGGTTCTGAAGCTCCTTCGCCTGCGCGAGCGCGTTGTTTGCCGCGGTCAGGACCAGATCCTCCAGCATCGTCACGTCCGCGGGATTCGCCGCCTGCGGATCGATCTTGATCGAGGCGATCGTTCCGTCGCCGCGCACCACCACCTTCACCGCGCCACCACCACTCGTGGCTTCGATGTTCTTGGAGGCCAGTTCGGCCTGCTTCGCCTCCAGCTGCTTCTGGATGCGGGCCGCCTGCTTCATCAATTTGCCAATGCTCGACATCGCGGGATTCCGTTCTGTTCTTCGTGAGTGGAGTGGGTGGGCGCGTCGTGTCGTTTCCTGTTGTGTCTTGAAACGCCGTTGCCGCCAGCTAAGCGGAGCCCCAGCACCCGGCGCAATCCCGAATCCTCGCCACACCCCCGAGGGGACAGTCCCCGTCCCCAAAACACAGCTTCACGGGACGCTTGCAAAGCTTCACGCCCAGCCGCCAAGCTGCCAATCCCTGCTCCCAACGAAGCAGGACCGGCCGGCTCACCGGCACGGACCTAGGTGTATCATGAGCGAGAGCGAGAAGCCCGAAATCGAGCTGGATCTGGATCTCCAGCTGTTACCCGCCTGGGCGCGTCAGCCCCAGACGGCCAACCGTTATGCCAACTTCGAAGACGCCGGCGGCGGCGGCGAACGACGTGGCCCCCGTGGGCGTGGTCCCGGCGGACCCGGCGGTCCCCGTCGCGATTTCCGCGGAGGCGGTGGCGGAGGTGGTGGACGACCCGATTTTCGGCGGCCGGGCGGACCGGGCGGTCCCGGAGGTTCCTCAGGTCCCTCGGATCGCGGCCAGCAGCGCTCGGGCGGCGGTGGCGGCGGTGGCGGCGGACGATTCCGCGGCGGTGATCGGGATCGGGATCGGCGCGGTGGCGATCGCGGCGATTTTCGACGCCCCGAACCCCAGGAAGAATTGCCGGAGGGAATCACCGTCGATCTCATTCCGGATCCGACCGGCGTCGATTCCCTCGCCCGGCAGATCCGCCAGACCGGCCGCGCGTACCCGCTCTTCGACATCGCGCATCTCATCCTGAAACGCCCGGACCGCTACCAACTGCACTTCCGCGCCCAGGGAAACAACGCGGACGGCACGCCGCGGCAGTTCCACACCTGCAACCTCGACGACACCGTCTGGATGACCGAGGCCGAGGCGACGCGGCACGTGTTGAGCAAGCACTTCGGCACGTTCTATCAGACCGAAAAAATCGCGATCGACCCGCCCAAGGGCACGTACACGTTCGTCGCCCAATGCGGCATGAGCGGAATCGTCCTGGGCCCGCCGAACCTCCACGATTATCAGGGCAAGCTCCAACGCCTCCACACGGAGCGCTACTCGCGCCTTCCGTTCGACGTCTACAAGTCGAGGGTCCGCATCGTCCGCGACGAAGCCGTCGTCAAACAGTGGATCGAGGAACAGAGCTTCAAGTTCGAGTACTCCTGCTTGAACCTCCCCGAACCTCTCAAACTGGCTAGCCGCGACGCCGTCGAGCAGCATTTCCGCCAGGTCCACCTCCCCAACATCATCAAGCCCGAATCGAGCCATGTGGTCAGGACCCCCGCCGCCCGCGAGGCCCTGCCCCCTCCGCTCCGCCGGCTCGCCCGTCGCGAGTTCGATCTCCAGCAGCGGTTCCCCCTGAAGCTCGTGACCCGGTTGAGCGACGACTTTGCCCACCGCGGACTCCACTTCTTCAAAGTCAACAAAACCGTCCTCCACGTCGCCGTCGCGCGTCCGCGTTTCCTCGACCTCGAAACCAGCCCGGTCTCCGAAGGCGTCAAACGCATCGTCGACGCCATTGAGGCGACTCCGGACTGCACCCGACGGAAGCTCCTGGAAGCTCTGGGCGTCCAACTGCCCCCCGCTGACGCCGCCCCCGCCGCCGAAACTCCCGAGACCCCTCCGTCCCCGGAATTGTCCGCGATCGTCGGCGACCTGCACTGGCTCATCCACGAAGGGCACGTCATCGAGTTCGCCAACGGCCGAGTCGAACTGGCGAAGAAGCCGGCTCCACGCCCCACTCCGCCTCCCCGACCGCCCAAGCCACAGGCCGCCGCACCGACAGCCAATGCCGCAGCCACCGTCGCCACCTCCACCGACGCGGTAGAGACCTCCGCAGCCCCAACGGCCGATGCCGCTTTGGCGCCGTCGACGACGCCGGATGCGGAGGCTTCGGCACCCACCGAACTGGTTGCCACCCCACCGCAGGAGCCCGCCGCCGAAGGACAGCCCTCGGTTGCCCCGACTGCGGAAGCCGCCATGTCGGAAGCTGAGCCCTCACCTTCGGCTCCCGTCGTCGCACCTGAGGCGTTGGCGTCCGCCGAGCCCGAGTCGGGCGGCGTTCCGCCAGCAGACTCGCCGTCCCCGGATTCCGAGGAGCCAAAGCTCAATCCGTCCTGAACGGAACACCCCCGTTCCCAGAATCTCCCAAGTCACCCCGGAGCCCCCGCTCCGGGGTTTTTCTTTGTCCTGTCGGAATCCGGAGCACGACTAAGGGACAGGTCTCTTGTGTCGAGCGGCGTCTCCCCCTCTCTCCGTAAATCTTCTCCGTGCCTCCGCGCCTCCGTGAGAGCCGAATTCCTTCCGCTGCCGACCGGAATCCCGACGCTGCGGATGGGCCTCCGAATTCCCGCTTCACGATCCGGTGCCGCCCGTTAGTCTGTCCGCATGCTCCGCCGGCTGCGCACCCTGCTTCGTCCCGCCCTCTTCGCTTTCACCCTGATCACCCCTGCGGTCGTGGACGCGGCGGACTATCGGCCTCCCCGCAAGGACCTCGGGTTTCCGGTGTACACCAACGCGCCGGCCGGTCGTCAACTCGCAGGCCAGCACGCCCCGGCGTCCACGCCGGCTCTTTCACCCGCCGACGCCCAGAAGAAGTTCACGGTCCCCGAGGGCTTTGAAATCCGCCTCTTCGCGTCCGAGCCCGAAGTCGTCAATCCGGTCGCCATGACCTGGGACGAGAGGGGTCGGCTCTGGGTCGTCGAACTCTACGAATATCCGCTCGGTGCCAAACCCGGAGAAAAGCCGCGCGACCGGATCAAGATCCTGGAAGACACCGACGCCGACGGCCGCGCCGACAAGGTCCACGTCTGGGCCGACGGCCTCAATCTCGCGACGGGCATCCTCCTGGGACGCGGCGGCGCCTACGTGGGGCAGGCTCCCCATCTGCTGTTCCTGCGGGATACGGACGGCGACGATCGCGCCGACACCACCGAGGTGGTGAAGACCGGGTTCGGGCTCGAGGACCGCCACGAACTGCTCAACGGCTTCACGTGGGGTCCTGACGGCCAGCTCTACATGACCCACGGTGTCTTCACCCGCTCCAAGGTCGTGGCACCGGCCGGCGCCGACTCCGACCCGGTCCTCCTGACCGCGGGCGTCGCCCGCCTCAACGTCCGGTCGGGAAAGTTCGAAGTCTACGCCGAGGGCACCAGCAATCCCTGGGGCGTTGATTTCGACCGCACCGGCAATGCCTTCGTCAGCGCCTGCGTCATCGAGCATCTCTTTCATCTGGTGCCCGGTGGCATCTACGACCGACAGGCGGGGACACCGCCCCACCCGTATGCCTACGAATCCCTTCACGCCATCAACGACCACAAACACCACATGGCGGCCTACGCAGGCATTCAGGTGTACCAGGGCGACCAGTTCCCGGCCGAAAATTCCGGCACCATCCTCCAGGGAAACATCCATGACAACGCGATCCACCAGGACCTCCTGAAACCCAACGGCTCGTCGTTCGTCGCCTCCCACTGGCGCGATCTCGTCCGGGCCAACGACGGCTGGTTCATGCCGGTCAGCACCCAGGTGGGACCCGACGGCGCGGTCTGGATCATGGACTGGTACGACCGCTATCCCTGCTACCAGAACGCGAACGCCGATCCCGCGGGCGTCGACCGCGAACACGGCCGCGTGTGGCGGGTCGTCCACACCGGTTCCGACAAGGGCCGGCCGGTCCCGTCCCGGCCTTCCCGCGACATGAACCTCGCCGCGCTCTCCAGTGAGGAACTCGTGGGACTCCTCGCCCACCCGAATGCGTGGCACCGACGGACCGCCCAGCGCTTGATCAGCGAACGCCGCGACCTGCCCAAAGCCAACACCCTGCACGGGGAGACCGCCCTTCACCGCCTGTTCGACAGCGGGCCGACGCTTGAATCCCGGCTCGCGGCCCTCTGGACACTCCACAGTTCGGAAGGACTCGACGACGGCGGGCTCGACAAGGCCGCCCGGGATCGGGAACCCGCGATTCGCGCCTGGGCCGCCCGGCTCACGGGCGAACGGGGTTATTGGCTCCCGGCAACCTTCGAACGCCTCCACACGCTCGCCAAAGATCCCGACCCCACCGTGCGCCTCGCGGTCGCCGTCGCCGCCCGACAATTCGTCTCCGGCTCGCTCACCGTCGACACCCCGCCCGCCATCCCGATCCGCGAAGCCGTCACCGGGGGCATCCTCTCGGCCCTCTGGTTCAGTTCCTTCGATGCCCAGGATCCCGTCCTGCCGTTCATGTACTGGATGGCTCTCGAGCCGATCATCGCGTTCGACCCCGTTCACGCGATCGGTTTCTACGAAGAGGACGGCGCCGTGAAGCAGATGCCCCTCTCGGGCAATCTCCTCACCAAAATCATGCGGCGCACCTGCGATCTCGGCGACGATGCCCGCCTCACCGAAGCCGTGGCCGCCTTCGGCAAGATCCCCGAATCCGCGACGCCCACCCTCCTGGCCGGCCTTCGGGGCCTGATCGAAGGCCAGCGCGGACGCGCGAGCTCACCGGGCGGCGAAGCGCTCGCCGTCGTCTCCAGGCTCGCGTCCTCGAGCCAACCGGAGGTCGCCGAGACCGCGCGCCAGTTGGGCGCGCTCTGGGGCGACGCCTCCGCTCTCAAAGCCACCCTGGCCTTGGCCTCCGATCCCAATGGCGCGCTCCCCACCCGGATCCGCGCCATCCAGACGGCGCGTTCCACCAAGAACCCGGCCGTCCGCGACGCCCTGCTCGCCATCGTCGGAACGACCCAACCGGAACCCGTCCAGATCGCCGCGATCGAAGCCCTCGGCGAACTCGGTGGCAACGAGGTCGGCGAAGACCTCATCGGCCGATGGAAAACCCTCTCCTCCGGCGCGCGGTCCGCCGCCGCCTCCGCCATGGCCTCGCGCCGCCGCTGGGCTCTTCCCCTGCTCGCCGAAGTGAAAGCGGGCCGCATCTCGGCCAGCGACTTCGGCGCCGGAGCCATCCGCAACCTGGTCAACAACCGGGACGAATCGATCCGCGCGCAAGCGAAGGACGCCATCGGTCGCTTCCGCGAATCCGGCGCCGATAAGGCCGCGCTCGTCTCCGCCAAACGAAGGGTCGTCCTCGAAGGCGAACCCGATCTCGCCGCGGGACGTGAGATCGCACAACGCGTGTGCCTCGTCTGCCACAAACTCCTCGATGAAGGTCAGACCGTCGGCCCCGATCTCACCGGCGTGGGCCGTTCCTCCCTCGACTCCCTGTTGTGGAATATCCTCGACCCCAACCAGGTCATCGGCGCCGGCTACGAACAGGTCGAAGTCGAAACCAAGGACGATCGCGTGGTCGCGGGTCGGCTCGTCGAAGACACCGACACCCGGGTCCGGCTCCTCATCCTCGGCGGCAAGGAGGAGGTCATCGGGAAGTCCGCGATCCGCAGCCTCCGAACATTGGAGAGTTCGGTCATGCCGGAAGGACTTTGGGACATCCCGGACGCGGACCTTAGGAACATGATCTGGTACATCCTCGCCCCGCCGCAGGAAGGCCCGCTCACCCGCGAGAAGCGCGCACGCCTCTCCGGAACCGGCGGGCACGCCGACGTCTCCGAACCGGTCGCCGACCTCGAATCCGTCGCTCTCTGGAACCCCGAGTGGCGACTCGTCGCCCCGTCCTTCGAGGGCAGCCCAGCCAAGCTCCCCGAATACCACGGCCGCGCGAACGTCCTGCTCACCCACCCCTTCGACGGCGAAAAAGCCGCCGGTCTCGAACGGACCGTCGAACTGCCCGCCGATCGTTCGCACATCCTCCGGGTCTCCGTCGCCGCGCACGACCGCGGCGACTGGTCGCTCCGGGTCCTCGCCGACGGCAAACCGCTGCATGAATCCGTCGTCGACACCGCCTCACCGAGGTGGCGCACGGTCTCGGTCGATCTCAAGGCGTACGCCGGCCGCCGTGTGAACCTGCGCCTCGAAAACGCGGCCAATGGTTGGTCCTGGGAATTCGGCTACTGGGCCGATCTGAAGATCGAGGAATCCGGCCTCGCCGCGCGCTGAATCCGCGGGATTCCGCGAACGGGCCGTTTCCGGAGAGATCGGATTTCTGATTTTTTGAAAAGCATTGGGACCATGAACCCGGGCGGGCATCACACGGAAGCTCGAAGGCACGGAGGGGGAGGGAATTTGTCTTCGGATCTCCGTGTCTCAGTGCCTCCGTGAGAGATTCAAGGTTCAGGGGCTGCACCCGTCTCAACGCCCCGTCGATTCCGCCACCGGCCGCCAGGCGGGCCCCTCCGGAAAACGGTACCGGCTGCGGGACTCCTCGCGGATCTCGGTGCCGTACCCGGGAAGGCGCGGCAGCAGGTAATGTCCGCGGCGCACCCGCACGGGATCCACGAAGTGCTCGTGGAGTTGATCCACGTACTCCACCACCCGATCCTCGCTCGGTCCGCCAATCGCCACGGCATCCACGGCGCTCAGGTGCTGGACGTGCTCACACAATCCGACCCCGCCCGCATGAGGGCACACCGGAACCCGATACTTCGCGGCCAGCAACATCACCGCGAGGCACTCGTTGACCCCCGCCAGACGGCACGCGTCGATTTGACAGACCTGCATCCCGCCCGCCTGCAGGAATTGTTTGAACATCACCGCGTTCGCGCCGTGCTCCCCCGTCGCCACCCGGATCGGTGAAATCGCGTCGGCGATCGCCGCATGCCCGTGGATATCGTCCGGACTCGTCGGCTCCTCGATCCACCATGGATTGAACCGCGCCTACTCCCGCATCGACGCGATCGCCGCGGGCACGTCCCAGACCTGGGTGGGGTCCTG